>JANMNW010000229.1:0-7037 GCA_031368515.1 Chloroflexota bacterium | reverse complement strand
CTGCTGTGGAAGGCGCGCACCGCGACTTTGCCGCCGGTGCCGACCGCGCCGTCACTGAGCGAGAGAAATCCTGATCCGCTACTGACGGTCTGCACAACCGGTGTAAGGGACCAGCTGCCAGCGCTCGGCGCCGCCACTGCGGCGGACTGCGGCGCCGCTGCAACATTGCGCTGTACGCTGGAAAATGTAGCAAACATGACGGCGGCAGTGCAGCACAAAAGTCGATGACGGTGTTGGTTCATGAAATCCCTCGTTTGACAAACAATACAAAACTTTCGGCTCAGCCGCCGATACATGACCGATACAAGCGCGCTAAACTTGCGTGAATGTCCGGAGATGCTGCGCCCTTTGGCGATTGCGTGCGCGCCAGACGCGAGAGATTGGGCTGGACCCAACGCCAATTAAGCTGGCGCGTGGCGTGCGCCGAGATCACACTGCGCAAAGTCGAATCCGGCCAACGCAAAGCGTCGGCGCGCCTGGTTCAGCTGCTCGCCGACGCGCTTGGGTTCGATCCGGAAGAGCGTGAGCGCCACATGCAGGAGACCCTGGCGCGCAGCGTGCGCCTCCTCGCAAACAAGCGCAGGGCGGCGCGCCACGATGCCGCTAAGCCAAGCGCCAAGCTCCAGGCTGACATCTCCCAGTTTTTGGCGATGGCGCTCGAACTCGACACCATTTATCCGAATGCGGCAAAAGATCAGCTTGTGCTGTCGCTGACCCATCAGCTGCCGCGCTTGCGGACCTGCTTGCGCTGGCTGATGGCGCATGACAGTGCCGGCGCGCTGGCGCTTGCGGGCGCGCTGCGCGAGTTTTGGAGTAGAAGCGCGATATTCAGCGAGGGACGCGGCTGGTTGGAACAAGCGCTGATGCTCCATGTGAGCCCCAATGCCGCGCGCGCCAGCGCGCTGCTGGCGGCCGGGTCATTGGCTTTTTTTCAAAGCGACTATGCGCACGCCGAACGGCGTTTTGCCGAGTACGAATTGCTCCTCGCGCGCTTGCCAGAAGTGGCGCGCACCGCCGGGCCTGGGTTGGCGCTTGGATTAAAAGGGATGATCGCCATGAATGGCCATTGGAACATCGAGGAAGCGCTCGCCTTTTTCGATCGCGGCATCGCACACTTCCAATCGCTTGGCGACCAGGCGCGTGCTGCTGACACGCAATGCGGCAAAGCGCTTGTTCTGGCCTATGCGCCCCGTGGCACAGCCGGGCTGGAGGACCCACCGCGAGAAGCGCTTGCACTGGCGCAGCAGGCTGAGGCGATGCTTGAGCGATTGGGCTATACCAGCGAACAGGCGTTTGCTTGGACCGCAGCCGCCAGCGCGCACGAAGTGTTGGGCGATTTTGAAACGGCCGAAAAGCTCGTTCTGCGCGTGCTCCAGGTGCGGCGCGCGGGGTTGAATCAGCGCAATCTGGCCTGGGCGCTTGCTCAGCTTGCGTATGTGCGCGGCGAACTTGGGCGCAGCGATCAGGTGCGCGAGTTGCTCGACGAAGCGATGCAGCTATTTCACGACATGGGTGAAAAAAAGGCGGTATGCCATGTGCTACAAATGCGCGCGCGCAGTGAGCGCGCGGCGAACCAGCCAGAAACCGTGCGGCGCCTGTTGGCCGCCAGCATCCAAACCGGCTTGGAGCTACACGACGTAAACGTCATCTCGAACGGCTTGCTGGACGCGGCTGCGCTTGCACTGGATGAATCCAACCTGTTGCACGCTGCCGAGTTAGTGGCAATTGCCGATGCCGTGACTCCCTCTAGTAATGCCAGCTTGCGTGCGGACTATGCCCGAATGCTTTCGAGAGTCGAGGCGGCCGCGTCAGTTGAAACGCTGGAAGCCGCACGCGGCAATGCACGGCGCGTCAAGCTTGAAGACATTGCCGGATTGGTGCTGACACAAGCCGGCGCGCCAGTGCCTTAACGCGTCCGGCCGAGCCAACTTCTATCTTGACACAACGGCCAGGAATAGCCGCCGCCCCGCGTTAGGCGCGCTAAACGCGAGCACGAGCCGGAGATCGCGGCGGGCATCGGCAATCGCGGTGAAGTCCTCCACATGCGCCGGACCGCGATCGGCGTCCGCCGTTTGGGCGCCCAGCGTCGCCGGCACGACGCCCATCGCGCGCACGTAGCTCGTAATCAATTCGCCCAGCGCCGCGACGCGTTCCGAATTTGATTGCAAGAGAACCTGGCGCGGGTTGATCAGGATCTGCGCGTCTGAAATCGACTGCGTCGCACTCAACGCAAATGTTGCGTTTATGGCGACATCGTCATGGAGACTTTGGGATCCAAACAGCAGGCTGCGCAAAACTTCGTCCTGCTCGAGCGCATTGGGCATGCCCACCGTCATGTATGCCGCGAGCAGCTTCTTCGCGCCAGCCAGCTCTTTGCCCGGGCCAGCCAACATGCCCGTTGGGCTCAGCGCGTTAGCCATGCGAACATAGAGCTGGCGCTGATATCCGGCCAACGCCACTTTGAGCAGCATGATTGCCTTTCGCAACGGTTCGGCGGAAACGAAAATGGGAGGTGTGTCGTCTAAGTTGGCTGTTTCAATGCGACCCTTTATTTCCGTCCAGTTTGAGTAGGCATACTGCAGCGCGTTCGTGCCAATCGCAACGGATCGCCGCGTGTCATCTATATAGACCAGCCTGCCAACAAGCGCGCCGGCGGCGCGCACATCAATCGTCGTGCTCAGGTTCGCTTCCACGTGGCAATTGGCCTTGAAGCACACGACGATCTCGTTGACCCACCCCGCGCTCAAGCACGCCCTGATCGGATCGGCATCTTGCAGCTTCAAGTAGTCCACAAGCATGAACTGGGAATATCCCACCACGAAACGGCCAAGGTTGGCCGGCGTTGCCAGCGGTGGCGCTGTTCCGTCGCAACTGAACTGGACAAATTCGTCCGACTTGTGCTCGACCGTTTGATGCGGCCCGCCAAACAGATTGAAGGGCACGGCGCGACTAAGCGCCTGGCTTCCTGTGATTTCAGCCAGATAAGCCGATTCAAGATTTGCCATCTCACGATACAGCGCGTGATTCTTGTCGTTGTAGTAGCCGAGCGCGCCGGATAGCACGGCTGAGTGGGTGATCGTCCCCGACACGCCAATCGGTGCGCTGATGCGCGACAGCGCGGATTCGAGATCCTGGCCGACTGCGTCAAGCGCCTCAATACGGCCGCGGTTGATGCGGCTCAGATGTCCGGGGTTCTCCAGCCCAAGCGTCGCATAAGCGCGCGCGGCAAACAGCCAGTCGCGCAAGCCAGGCAGGCGTTTGCTGGAAATGGCCGGGTGACCGTTTGCAAGCAGCCAGCCATTGAGATAGTTCAGATTTGAATCCAACGGCAGCGATTCCAATTCGTCAAACACCTGGCTGTCGCGATAGTCGCGCTGTTGCGGCCCGGCTGCGAGCGCGTCGAACGACGTGGTTGCGCCCCAGGTAAAGAATACATTTTCAGCGTCGACGAAGGCGGGTTCATACGGCATCGGGTTGCCCGTGCGCTCGCGATAGCCCAGCGAGCCATTGATGGTGGTCAGCAATGGGCGCCGCCCCAGGCTATCCAGAAACGCGTGGTTATTTTGCTCAATTCGATGCAGCGATGCGCTCAGCGACGCCAGGCTCAGCCTGAGTTCGTGCAAATCGCCAATAATTCGACCCAAAGTCACATCGATTTGATCAAAGCGATCGTGCATCGTGGTGAAGATCAGATTCAGCCCGCGATCGACCCGGTCAAAACGGTCGTGCATTTCGCTGCGCAATTGGCCAATCTCCTGGCGCAGCTTGGCAATTTCCTGCAGAATCATCTGCTCGGGGCTTGGTTCTTTGTCGCCAAACAAGCTGGCGACACTCATGACCGCACCCAGCACATTGCCCGTGGCAATGACTGTGCTCAAGTTGAAAATCTTGTCCGACGCGCTGAGTCCGGCGACGGCTTTCATCCACTGTCGATAAGTCTCGCCGACTTGAATGACTGCATGGCCCACGACGCTAATCTGACGCGCCCGTTCCGGATACTTGAGGCCAATCAACGTGGAGACGATAAACAAGCCCGACTCCGCGGCCTTGAGCTTGCGCTCGTGCTCTTTGGCCTTGGCTGCTGCTAGCGCTTCGGCTTTTTCGCGCGCCTGTTGATCCTTTAGATACAAAAGGATGTCCTTTTGCTGCTTGTCTATGTCGACCAGAATCCCGCGCATGTCCACCAAAGAAGCGTTGATTTTGTCAAACTCGGATTGGGTCAGCGCCGTCAATTCGTCCAGGCCAATCTGCAAAGCGCCGTTCTGTTCCTGCAGGGTGGCAAGCTGCTGGCTGATCGGATCCGATACATTCTCCAAAATCCACTTTTTTGCGTCAAACCCAAGCAACGGCGGAGTGCCGGGCGCAGCGCGCTTCTGAAGCATCTCCCGAACTGCCTCATTCGTCTTTGCTTCATTTATCAAGGAAAGGACCGAGTCGGTATGGTTCCGGATGATCGTGCCCTCAAAGTTAAAGAAGCGCAATTCCCGCTGGATTAGGGAGTCGGCATCTGGCGCCGATCTTCCGGTGTTGTCCCGAAATGCGGACTGTTGACGCATTTCAGTGTAGATCTTCCGCGCGAGCTCTCGGTACACTGGATCGCGTGATGCCACTTCAAAAAACGCGCTGACACAGTCGCCGAGCGTGTGGATACTCGGATTCGTGATGTCACCGCTCTCGTTTCGCCCGATTCGGGCATCGTACTCACCAAACAGTTTTAGAAGCGCCGGGCCACTGCCCGCCGACGTGCCGCGCGTCAACGATATCCATCGGCTCCACATGTAATTCAAGAAGGCGCCTTCGACTTTCTTGAACCTGGCGTTCCATTCATCGTCAATGGCATCGGCAGCCTGTGTTATCCCTGAAATCCCGACCGGCTGCGTGATTGCGCCGCGAGTGGAAAGCGCATACCAAACAACGTCGTTTAGCGCGTTTTCGGGGATGACAACGACGTCATCGGCACTTGCTACCATGCCGAGCTGGGGCGCTGGAGCAATGCCTGTCGCAACGTTTGGCGCGCTTATGTCCCCGGCTTGCGTGACACGCGGCGAAAGTGCCGCTGTCATGACTGCAAGAACCACCAACAGAATTTGCGCCGTTTGGCGGCGCGGCTTTGAATAGTTCGGCATCACCTTCATGCTCCCGCAACCGAACTGGCGCTTCCCACGCATCTTGCAGGTTGGCAGTCATTCGGTCTGCTTTGGTTCAGACTCCAGACGGGGCGAATTGCAACGCAATCGTGCTGCGTATCACCGACTCGGGCGGCCACAGGCCGCGGTGCACTTGAACCCGCCAGAGTCCTCCCCGCTCGCGGACAGCGCGCAAGCTTGTTTTTCGCTTACGGCGGCGCCGCTCAATGCCATTGTTGACTATTTAGGCAAGCTGTAGGTATCGGAAAGCGATACAGTTTGTCTGACCTCAAGCCCATCAACCTGAAAGGGGATTCTGCGAGCGTCTGTTTCAGCGGCGCTGTGGCCACACAAGTGCGTGCGAAGGCGGGGGCAGTGCGTACTGGCGTTGCCGCATGGTGTTTGCGCCTGGTGTGAGGCGAACTTTCGCTTCGCAACGGCTGTCGAATACGGGTTCCGGCTGGAAGGGCATAATTCGTGCCGATATGCTTTCCGGCATTCTGCGCCGCGAGGCGCTGCTCGAATCGATTTTTGAGGGCAAACCGCATCCGTTAAAAACGGCATGCGCGGACTGGATCGCATCGTCGCGACGATTCACGCAGTTCTGCGAAGGCTATCAGGCCAAGATTCGCAAGAAGATCCGATCGGCGGCCGATGTTGGCGGCGATCTATATCTGGAGCTCGAAACGGCGTATTTGTTGCTGTGCGAAGACGCGCTCTCGGTTGAATACGAGCCTGATCACCGCCGGGCGGGTCGCAGCGCCGACTTCGCAGTGTCATTTACGACCCGCATGCGCATGAGGCTCGAGGTTACGCATATGCGAGCAAGCGTGCCCGAAGCAGCAACGCGGCTTCCGAATCGACTGGCCGATACGATTTGCGACAAGCTCGGTCAATTAGACGCGAGCGGCGCAAATGTGGTCTTGATCGGCATCGACAGCGACGGCATGAATCACATCGCGCCGCAAAACGCGCTCAAGACGTTGCGCCAGCGCGCGGAACGCAACGATGCGGATGTGGTGGAACGGCACGGCTTCAAAAGCCGGAGCGGCTTTTTTGACCATTACCGGCGATTGAGCGCGGTCATGCTGCGCGGCGTGCCGTTGCGCCAGGGCGCCGACCCGGTCTGGTGCGACAACCCGCTGGCTAAGCATCCGTTGCCTGCAAGGGTCAAAACGGCGCTGATCCGAAGTCACACGCTAATTTAGTTGCTGAATTTGAATGAGATTCCCGCAGGTGTCATCAAGCACGGCCGTGGTGACTGTCCCCATGTTCACCGGGGGCTGGGTAAATGTCACGCCCGCCGCTTGCAGGCGTTCGAATTCGGCTTGAACGTCGTCGACGGCGAATGCGGTCAATGGAATGCCATCTTTGACCAGCGCGGACTTCCACGGTCCGGCGGCCGGATGTTGGTCCGGTTCGAGCAACACCTGCACACCATCCGGCTCGCTTGGGGAAACCAGCGTCAGCCAGCGGAACTCGCCCAACGGGATATCGAATTTTTTGACAAAACCAAGTTTGTGCGTGTAAAACTGCAGCGCTTTCTCCTGATCATCGACAAGGACGCTGGTCACAAAGACTTTTATCACCGTTTTTCTCCTTTTTGGTTAAGCCGAGCGGTGCCGGATTGCGCAGGCAGCCAACGCGCAACGATGTCGTTTAGCGGCGCCGTATTGACATAGTGATACTTGTAGCGCCCCTCACGCTCGGTTCTGAGCAGCCCGGCGCTCTCCAGCACTTCGAGATGCTGTGAAATGGCTTGCCGCGTCAGCGAGACGCCGTGACGCATGGCCAGACGCGCACAAATCTCGAACAGCGTCTGGCCATCGCGCTCGCACAGCACATCAAGAATGGCGCGCCGGGCAGGAGCGACAAGCGCCTCAAAGACATCAGACACAACTTACTATACGC
>JANMNW010000187.1:0-2943 GCA_031368515.1 Chloroflexota bacterium | reverse complement strand
GGATAGTTCGTTAAGTACGCCCCATTGAATCGCCCGATATCATATGCTACCGCGGAATAGCGTGCAAGCGACCAATCTTTGCCGCCGGCATTGTCCATGAATTCAAGCCACATCCATGCGACTTTGCCGGGTTTTTCAATTGCGCCATAAAATGCAGGAACTACGAATATCGGCGGCACACTGGCGAGGAAATCGGTTTCAAACACATACACTTCACGTCGCCAATAATTCCAATGGTCGAAGTCATCACCTTCCCAGGGCATTCCTATGTTGGCCGGTGATTGGACTATCTTGAGAACCATCACCCAATCAACGAGAGTGTTATTTTCAGATGCTTGACCGCTGACTTTGAAAACATTAGCAATCAAGCTGCCAAAACTACCTGTGAGGGGCTGCAATGCCCATTTCACCACATCAGCGATATCGCTTTTCAACAGTTTCTGTACCGGTTTGACTAAATCTGCCCTTTCAAGAATCGGGATGTTGTCTGCCATATATCCGCTCCATCGATCTGTACTCAGGGCTTACGCACCACAAAGTTTAAGCTGGCTCGGGAGGACCATTTTTGCCAAAACCCGCATGAAAGCGGTTTTTCGCAACTCCAGAAATCGAACCTATTGCTCAGAATTCACTGGCCAGCGCATGCCCTGGCGCGAAACGAGCGAAAAAACATGCCGCCAAGGCATTAATGGCAGGCTTAAATTATGTGGTGCGTAAGCCCTGGATCTGTACTGGATACACCTGATCCGCCTCGTTTACAGGCCGATAATAGATAGTCAAGACGCAGACCGCTGAGCTGTACTGGACTACTTGATCAATCCAGACGTGCCGGCTCTCATAACTACTGTCAAATCCTCGCAGCGCTTTGGGCGATTGTGTTGTAGGCAATGGATAATGTCAAATAGCCAACACAAGTCGGAGGACGGGAAAGCCGTCCACGCGCCAACGCAGGTTGGCAAGGCGAAGGGAAGCAGGTGTTTTCAATTGTCAGGAGCGGGAGGTGCGCGAGATGCGTAAAGCCGAAACGGTTCTGGCGATTATTCGTGAACGTGGCAAACGAGGCTTGAGTCCTCGGTGGTCCCATCACGAACGCGAAACACTGGAGAGCCGGATGCCTGGAAACGGGCACGTCCGGTTCGGGGAGGGGCCGTAAGAAAAGTGCACACCCAACGGGGTGGGTAACTCGTTTGCGGCCTACTCCACCGATTAGCGGCCTGAAAACGGCGCGGATGACGTGCGTAGCCAGCACAGGCTCGTCTGCGAATCTAGCCAGACTGCGCCGTTTTGCGGGCGATATGCGCCATGACTTCCCCGAACTCTTTCTCCGGGCTAAAGTCGAGAAATACTGTGTTTTCTTCAACCCATGCCGTATGCCCCCCAGGCCAGTAGAAGAGTTCGCCCGCTCCTGTGACCTCCACCGTTCCATCTATGTAGCGCAAATGAACGGCTCCCTTGATGACGTAACCCCAGTGTGGACAATGACATGCGTCATTGGGTAGTCCTTCGAACATCGGCGTGAAATCGGCACCGGCGGGCAGTTCAATATAGCCGACGACCATGCCTCCCCAGCCACCCTCCTGCCGCAGCTTCGTGCCGGGGGCTTCCATCGTTACAGGTAGTTCTTGATTGAGTCTGTGCATGATTTCCTACATGACGATTAGAATGTAACAAGTAGCAGAACTTTCTTAAAAGTGTAGCGGCAAGAGCGGCGTGAATACATGCGCTGAGATTGCAGTTTCCACAATTTGAGCTACTCTGAAGCCTGATCCAGGAAGCAAAGCAATATAGCCGATATTCCTGCTATTCCTATACTATTTCAGAACTGCGGTGCGATTTGCTCAGCGAAGACGCGCATTTGGCGAAAATCATCCACGTCTTCAGATTCAAATAGATAGATTGCATTGTGCTGGCTACAAACCGCCATCCGCGGCCAAATACTGCTGTTCGCACAGGTCTGACGGGATTTGAGAGCCCGTCTGGCCTGCGAGAATTGTAGCTATGCCCAATGTAGTGGCTTGGGCTGGCTACTCGACGAATCCAGGCGAGTATGCTCCTATATTGGCTGTCAAAACCTCTCAGCGACCCTGGGCTATTGTGCCATCGGCGATGGATAAGGTCAAATAGCCAGTACAGCTCAATGGCTTGCACCACGATTACCGATTAGCGGCCTAAAAACGGCGCGGATGACGTGTGTAGCCATCACAATCAGAAGAAGGCACAAAAGCTGATTCGCGAGATCAACAGCATTGTCATCTCAGATGCCAAGCAAACAATTGACTTTTGCACCCACGCGCTTGGATTCGCTTCGACCTGGCACAAGGCCGACCAGTGCCAGCGACATGCCATCTTGAAGGAGATCTTCGACGCGATTTATGTCGATACGCACACGCGCCAGATTGTTGGCGTCAAGCCCTACATTGAGTTCGTGCCGATGTTCCGACAGACGCAGCTGCTCGAGGTCGAGGGGCGTTTCGTGCTGAAAAATGACGAAACCGCCCTTGATGGACGGCTTCCGGTCTGGAACGGACGCGACGGGATTCGAATCTTCGCCAGACGTGAAGGCTTCCGGCCGCGGCCCAACGACCTCACACGCGTTGCTCCCATTGCTTATAGATTTGCTGAACCGCGAAGCACCTATCTTGTACACATCAACAGTGCTGCTGTGTCAGTCCTGCAGGAGCAACCCAGTGAGTTGAGCATCGCTCACTGGATTCTGCTCGGGACAGCAACTTACAGAGCTCCAAGCTTGCCAGTTTTGAACGGTCTGCATCACGACTATGTGCGCCACGTCGGCGCTGAGTAAGGATATTCCTCTGTCAGGATATGTCAGATTCGGGGCCTGTTCGGTGCAAGATGGGTTTTGAGGACTTGTGCCGTGTAAACTGGCATCATCGTCTTGCGCCGCGGGCGCGGTTTGTCGCTGAAAAGTCGACGATCAAGGGG
>JANMNW010000176.1:0-2279 GCA_031368515.1 Chloroflexota bacterium | reverse complement strand
GCCAGCGATGATGACCACGCGCTTCTCCAGGTTAAGCGCGATCACGGCATTTTGGCCGTTGGGCGCCTTGCGCGTGCCGTGCCGCTCAAGCCGAAGAACAGCGCGGTGTCGCCCATCGGACCGACGTTCGCAGCGCAGTGCATCGGAAACACTCCGTCCAGCGGAAGCAGATAGTTCAGCGCGGTAAAGATGCTCTTCTTTATTTCACCGGCATAGCGCGTGCCAGCGATGATGACCACGCGCTTCTCCAGGTTAAGCGCGATCACGGCATTTTGGCCGTTGGGCGCCTTGCGCGTGCCGTGCCGCTCAAGCCGAAGAACAGCGCGGTGTCGCCCATCGGGCCGACATTGGCGGCGCAATGCATGGGGAACACGCCATCGAGCGGCAGCAGATAGTTCAGCGCGGTGAAGATGCTCTTCTTGATTTCGCCGGCGTAGCGCGTGCCCGCGATGATGACCACGCGTTTCTCCAGGTTGAGCGCGATCACCGCGTTTTGGCCGTTTGGCGCCTTGCGTGTGCCGTGGCGCTCCGGGTCGGGATGAAATTCCGGCGCATGCAAGATGGTGAAGGTCGGCTCGAAGTCGGCCAGATCGGCTTTGTATGGCCGGATGAACTGGTTGTATGCAAACAGGGTATGCCAGGCGCTTTCCGAAACAAGCCGCACATTCATGCGCCTGCTGGGGTTGGCGCAGGCATAGACATCGCGCACAAAGAGCTCTTTGGTGTTGAGATAGGCTTTGACGTCGCGCTCAAGCACGTTGTAGTGCTCGACGTCGAGCGCCTGGTTGACCTTGCCCCACCACACTTTGTCGGCACTGCCTGGCTCGCGCACGACAAACTTGTCATTGGGAGAGCGGCCGGTGTAGGGATAGGTGATGGCGACAAATGCGCCGCCGGAGGTGAGATGACCTTCGCCGCGTGTGACCGCCAGTTCGATCGTTTCCGCAGCCGAGGGGTTCCATGTTTGTTTGATCCCGGTCAGTCCGAATGAATTGATGCCATGTACGCTGTGAATCATGCAAGTCCTTCCTTGTGCTCACGGCCCTGCGGCCGCAAAATCGCACTCTAGGACAGAATCGGCCGTGCGTCAATCGCCGATAGTAGCAGCCAGGTAGCACACAAGATTTAGAAGCAGTTGGCGCACGTTTGCCCGGATTCACCCGGTTCGCGCAGCACATGGCGAACGCGACTTTGTCTCTGAGGGCGGCTCACGGATCGCGCCAGCCTTAACCGGTGCTGGCGGCGCGCATCGTGCATGCGTCTGCGCTGGCTTGACGAGGCGAAGGCCGATCGCGGCGATATGGACCGTTTGCCGCGGTCGCTTGCCGCACTAGCATCCCGCGCGCTCATTGCGCGGTCAATCCGAGCGCTCATCGCGTCGTCATCCCGAGCGCAGGGAGGGATCTCACCGTCGCACACAAAGATCCCTTGCTCCGCTGAGGATGACATGCGCCGCGCGCACGTTACTGTCGGACGACGATCGGCAAGTTAATTTGGCGGCATGGCGCGGCATTCAGCAGCGTGCCACGAATTTCACCGCCAGTGAAGCTGGCCGTGTGAATGTTGACATACACCTGCCCGTTCAAAATTTGATCCTGAATGGCTTCGCTGCCAAAGCTCCACACGCCAACTTTAGGAGAACCATTTGCCGTTAATGGTTGGCCGGCGATCGGCGGGCCGGACGTTGCCGGCGGATCAAACGCATGGAAGTGGGCGTTGGTCTCGGCCGCGCTCAAGCCGGTATACACGATGGTGTAAAAGAGCTTGTTGTTGGAGGCGTCGAGAACAAAGTTGCCATAGCCCGTCCCGAATGTGACCGTGGATGTGGTCTCGGGCCCAAACGTCAGACTGAGCGATGTGCAGGCGCGCTCGGCCGGGCGATAGGTCACTTGCAGCACCGGGCGCCTGGCGGCGTTTGGATGTTCGCGGCTGGCAATCTGTTTGGCGCTCTGAGTCTGGCCTTCGTTGCCGATGACAAACCAGCCATTGTTGCTGGACGGCGAGTTCACCCAAGTCTGCACGTCGGCCACCAGTTGTGTTGAGCTTGGCAGCGCATATGTGCCGCTCAGATTGATAGTGACGCTGGTTGAGTCTGTCGCAACATAGTCGCCGCCGGGTGTGCTCCACACCGTGCTGCTGTAGAAGCGGTGCGACCAAGTGGCTGACTCACAAGTGCTTCCTGGTGGGCGAAGGAAAAGATGGTGAATCGAACGCGATGTTAGTTGGGAAGTTGGATGTGGGGCAAAGAGAGACCTTCGATGCCGCTATCTCGATGAAAG
>JANMNW010000147.1:0-2615 GCA_031368515.1 Chloroflexota bacterium | reverse complement strand
AGCGCGCCATAGGTGGCGTCGCCTTCGACATACACCGGCGCCAAGCCTTGCGCACTCAAGGCGCGAACGATGGGTCGCGCCAGTTCATCGCCTTTGAGCTCGGCATCAGGCTGCGCGGCGGCAATGCGCTGTGCAAGCAACTCGGTCATCATCCCCGTGCTGCTCGGTTTTGTGCCGCCATCCGGGTTTTCCGCAAGCGCCAACAGGCTGTAACGCCCGGACCGTTCGGCGCGCTCGATCATTGTCTCGGAGATGAGGCCATCCACTGCCAGCCATAGCTTTTTCGCCGGAATCTGTTCCAGCCGTTCGAGCACGCGCATCAACAAGGCATCAAGATCGATGGCTGTTGTTGCGACGATGTGCGCGAGCACCGAATCCTCGGCCGAAACATGCGCCAGCCATCTTTCGACTTTTGCGTTTGGCTGGCCGACCCAGTTGCCTGCTGGCGTCTCGTGCACATCTTCCTGCCGCACGCCCTGACCGATCAGGGCCCTGGTCAATGTGTCGGCATTTGCGCGCTGCTCGGGTGACATGCGACTGGGCACGACCAGCAGCGCGTGTCGTTTTGGCACATTCTTCTGCCATCCGGCGTAGGCTGCGGTTGACTGTTTGAGCCATGCCGCTTGACAGACAGCCCAAGGCTGCGCCGGGTTGGCTGGATTGTTTGTGGCGAACTGCTCGAGCGCCACTGCTGCGCGTTCAAATGCGCCTGCGCGCGCTGCCAGCGCTTCGCCTGCGTAATCGCGACGGTGTTTTGGCAGGGCCATGCCGAGGTGCAACAGCGTTTGCGGATGCTGCATCACGCCGGGAGACTTGCCGCATGCAGTGTCGAGCCCGGCGATGACAGTGCGAAATTGCTCGGGCGTGGCGCTCACCGACACACGGGCGCAAAAGCGGCCCACTTGCGCGCGCACCCACAGCTCGCTTTCCGTGTGTACTTTGACGATCGCCGCATCGTATGCGCGCGCGGCCGCGTCGAGCAGGCTGCGCTCGTTCAGCCGTTTGCCCAATGCCAGCAGGCTGTCGCCGCGCTCGCAGTCGCGTTGCGCGTTGACCATGCCGACGTATCCCATGACATGCGCGCGGCTGCTGCCCTTGGCGCGCAGCTCGGGAATCTGGCGTTTTTCGGTGTCTGTCTCCACGCGATTACGCACGTAGTCGAACAAATCGCTGAGTTGAATGACATCGTTGGTCTCGCCCGAGGCTTTGGCTGCGCCGCGCAGCCCTTCGAGCAAATAATGGGTAAAGATGCCGTGCCCGTTCCACTCTGCGCCTTCGAGCGCGGTCTGGTTGCGTTGCGCTGCAGTGAGAATCGCAACTCCGGGCCGCGATTTTGCCGCGCGTTTCAGAAACTCTGCCTGCACGATGCTGGCCTCAGCCGAGCGTTTGTCGGTAAACGCATCGGCGTAACACGCATCCACGACCAGCGTCACCCGGTCGGCTTTGAGCGTGCTTTCAATCGCATCGGTGAGATCGTCCAGCGGCGTGGCGGTGGCCAGCAAGTCGTTGGCATCGGTGTCGTAGTTGAGCAGAAAGACACGTTTGCGTTCATCGGCAGGGTCGTGCGCGCCGTGACAGGCCAGATAGATCATGACCGAATCTTCAGCCGCCGGACGCTTGAGGAAGCTGCGCAGCGCGCGGCGCACGTTGAGAAATGTCGCATCCTCATCGATCAAGAGTTGCGTGCGGCTCGGATCGAGCTTGCCATAGGCAGGCTCACTCAGCAGATCACAGATGGCCCGGGCATCGGCTGCGGCAAAGCGCAAGGGCCGGATATTGGGATCGCGGTATTTGGAAATGCCGATCACTACTGCCCAACGCTGACCTTGCGGCTCGGTCTCGGCGCGGCGCAGCGCCGAGCCACGCGACATGCGCCGCCGGTCGGCAGCCACAACGGGCTTTGCCATGGGTGCGGGTTTGGATCCAGGGCGGGGCACTGGCAGCGACCTCCTGTTCAAGCAACGATTCAGCCAAAGCGCCGCTGCGTTAAACCCAACACTCTCGACAAACGGTCGTCTCGGCGGCGCTGGGCGCATTGTAGATGCGATGGGCTCAGCCCGCTACACTGCAACGCATGCCCGGCCTGCCATCGGACTTGCTTATCAAACGCCTGATTGCGGAATGGCCGCAACATATGTTGACACAGCAGTCGCGCGAGAGCTTGACCTACAAAGCGCGAGGCGAATATCCAGCCTGGATGGCGCAGATCAAGGCCGATGACAGCCCCGATGGCTGGGTGGCGCGAAACGCAGGGCCGCTCGTCATGCTGCTCGAACAGCAGCGCGACGACTTACGAGTTGACGAGCCCTGTGCGGCGCAACAAGCGTGTGCAGACGCCGACGATGGAGAAGTCGGGCAGCGGGCATATGCGATTAATGACTATGCGGGGTGAGGGTGGTGAGTATTGCCCGATGGCGTTAATTTGTTTGGCAAGAGCCCGGCCCAATAAGATTGCCATGATTGCCACGAGCGGCTGCAACAGCGCGTGAAGACCGGCGCCATGCGGCTCGGCCAAGACATCGAGCTATTCCGCACGACATCTCAGAACTGAAATGCGTTCGGCGAACTTGGGTTGTGCGCCGCGACCCGTACAGCACCTGGTCAAGCGGTCACGC
>JANMNW010000130.1:0-21404 GCA_031368515.1 Chloroflexota bacterium | reverse complement strand
GTCTCAGCCATGGCTCTCAGTTTGCGCGAACTGCACGTCATTCCCGCGCTTTCGAAAACCTTGGCTTGATCCCTGCGATTTTCTTTGCTCAAATCGAAGAGATTTTGGTGATTAGGTACTAAAATGTGGACTCCACCTTGCATGCACACCTGTAACGTTGGCGAAAAAGGCGGGGCCCACATTTTCAGGATGAGTTCTAGGGGTTGGGTGGGGGAGGCCAGGTTGGAGGGCATTGGGGTGTTGTCATACAAGTTATTCAGCACAAACGCCTATTTCAGTTAATATTTTGTGTGCGGCAGGTGAGAGCCAGAGGATTGCGTTTGCGACAGATTGCTGGACGGCGAATGCGCCAGCGGTGTTGTCACATGCCGCACCGTGCATAAAGATAACCGATAAGAAGCTCGGGCGGCAAGCTGCCCAGGAATTTCGCAGGTGACTTAGGCGAGAAACACATGGGAAATATTTCACAACGGTCTGGATTTTTTTGCCGGGCGCTTGTGTTGAGTCTGATCGTGGCCGCATGGCCCGGACTGACTGCAACCCGCCCGCTGCATGCCGCAACGATGACTGTGACCTTTACAGGGGACACAGTGATTGCCGACGGATTCTGCACGTTGCGCGAGGCCATTACCAATGCCAACAATGACGACCAATCCGGGTCCATCGATTGTCCGGCGGGCAGTGGCGCGGATGTCATTACGCTGCCGCCAGGCGTCTATACGCTGTTTCGCGCGGGCACCAACGAGGAACTGAACGCCACAGGCGATCTTGATATTCGCTCGAACATCTCGATAGTCGGCGCAGGGGCGGCGAACACCGTCATTCAAGCGGGCGCAAGCCCCGGCTCCGGCATTGACCGAATATTCGACGTTTTGTTTGCCAGCAACACCGTCAGCATCTCCGGCGTGACGCTTCGTTATGGCCGCGCCACCGGCGTCTTCCCGTCCGCTAATGGCGGCGCCATATTCAACCGAGGTTCGCTGACGCTGACCGGCACATACATTACCAACAACACCGCTTCGAATACGGGCGGCGCCATCTACAACATCGGCTCCGGCACGCTCAATCTGCTTAACAGCACAGTCTCAGCCAACGCCGCTGTGAACGATTCGGGCGCGATCCAAACCGACAGCACTGGCGGAACCGCTACGACGGTGAACATCGTCAACAGCACCATCTCAGGCAATTCATCCAGCACAATCGGAGGGATGCTGGTGACCAACAATTTCGGCTTGCCTGCCACGGTCACCATTCGCAACTCCACGTTTGCCAACAATACTCCCGGTGCGATCAACAACTTTGCCGGCGCGCCCTTAAGCGTGCAAAACAGCATCTTTGCCAACAACAGCGGTCCAGAGTGTATTTCCGGCGGCTTCACCAGCAGCGCAGGCAATCTGGATGACGATGCAACGTGCGATGGTGCGGCGAACCCCGTGACGGGCTTCAATACCGCGCTCACCAACAGCGGCGGCCCGGCGCCCACGCACGTGCTGATCGTCGGCAGCAACGCCATCGACGCAGGTGTGAGCAACTGCCCCGATGCATCCGCGCTGGCTCTGACGCAGGACCAGCGCGGCGTGACACGGCCCAAGGGCGCCGCCTGCGATGTTGGCGCGGTTGAGACCGATGTGAATGTTTTCCTGGTGACGAATACCGCCGACAGCGGGGCCGGTTCACTGCGCGAAGCCATTCTCGATGCCAACGCAACGGCAAATTTAAGCGCCGGACCCGACCTGATCTACTTCAATATTCCGGGCGCAGGAGTCCAGACCATTTCACCTGCTTCCCCGTTGCCCAGTGTGACCGCTGCGGCAGGCATTGATGGCTACACCCAGCCGGGGGCATTCGTCAATGGGCTGGCATTTGGCAGCAATGCAACCTTGCTGATTGAACTTAACGGCGCAGGGGCCATCAACATTGGCCTTTCGATCGCCAGCAGTAATTCCTCTGTGAAGGGCTTGGTCATCAACCGCTTCACGTTTGCGGGACTGGCCGTAAGCAGCGCCAACAACGTCGCCATCAAAGGCAATTACGTGGGCACAAATGCGGCTGGCACGGCGGCGCTTCCCAACGCGTGCGGCGGTGGGTGCGGCGGCGGCGGCATCTTGCTTGGGGGACCTGGCGTTTCCAACACCCTCATTGGCGGCCCGTCGCCGGCAGATCGCAATGTCATCTCTGGAAATACCGGCGATGGCGTGGCACTATGGAATAGCGTCAATGGGACGGTGATCCAGGGCAATTACATTGGGGTGGGCGCCAATGGCGTGACACCCTTGGGCAACGTTTTTGCCGACACTGTCAGCGGCGGCATTAGCCTGCGCAACTCCTCCTCGAACACGCGCATTGGCGGAGTCGGTCCAGGCGAAGGCAATGTCATAGCAAACAACTCGCCCTTTGGTGTGGTTATCTACAGCGGCGGCGGCAATTCGGTGCGCGGCAACGCCATTTATGACAATGCCACCAACATGCCCTTTAGCGCGGGTGGGCCGCCGGCCGGCCTCCAATTGTCGGTCAATCGCATCGGCGATGTAAGCGCAAAGACGGACATCATTGGCAGCTTCACGGGCGTTTCCAACGCGACGTATGACATTGATTTTTACCTCAATCCCGATTGCTCCACAGCTGAAGGTCGCATCTTTCTGGGCACGACCTCCGCAACGGCCAACGCGGCGGGCCTTGCGGCCTATCTATTTAGGGCCGGGATACTGCTCTCCAGCACCGCGGGTGTTCGCGCCATCGTCACTACCTCGGGCGGGAGCTCTTCAAGCTTCTCAGCCTGTCCGAGCACTAGCAGCGTCCTGAACGATTCCTGGTATCTGGCTGCGCCGCTTGCCCCGACCTATGCGGCATCCACATTTATCTACGAAGCCGGTCAAAGCCGCTGGTATTACTTCCCGGTGACACCGGGCAGCAAAGTCAAGGTTACGGTGACCGGTCTGGCTGGCACGCTGGTTACGCTGCACAATGATTTGCAGAAGGCCTACAACAAGCTGACAGTACCGCAAAGCGCCGCGTCGCTTGCGGTGAGCGATCTACCAGGAGGTTACCTGCCGGGCGGCTATCTCCCCGGCGGTTACTTGCCAGGCGGTTATCTCCCCGGCGGTTACTTGCCGGGCGGCTATCTGCCGGGCGGTTACTTGCCAGGCGGCTATCTGCCGGGCGGTTATCTGCCAGGCGGTTATCTCCCCGGTGGTTACTTGCCCGGCGGCTACCTGCCGGGCGGTTATCTCCCTGGCGGTTACTTGCCTGGGGGTTATTTACCGGGCGGCTATCTCCCCGGCGGTTATTTGCCAGAAGTGTATTCAGGCGCAATTCGCCGCAGCCTGCTCGCATATGCCGCCGATCCCGCGGCAACTACACAGGTCATCGAGCGCAATACTTGGGATTTGAACGAGAACATGTACTTGCAGGTCTCCGGGCCGGCGAGCCTGTCCACGCCGGTTAACATCCAGGTGGAAGTGCAAGGCGGTGTATGCGGCGCGGTGCCCGTGCTGGGCGAGCCATCGGGAGTCAATGCCATCATCGCCAGCGGCGCGCCTGCTACGGCATCGCTTTCGGCCGACTCGCTGATTCTTTGGAATTCAGCCCGCATGTTGAGCAGCGGCGATATTGCAACACCTGCACTCGCCGCGTTCCAAAACAAGCTGGCGAGTTTCGCCAGCCGCAGCGATGTGAACGGCGTCGTAATCGATCTGGCAGAAAACGGCGGCGCTCGCTTCCCGCGCGTGTCGCAAGCCAATACAAACGCTGACGCCAACATTTCCTGCGTAACTGCCAAAAATACCGTCGCAGCCGAGATCAAACGCGTTATCGGCGTCTATCGCGCCGCCGCGCCGACCCTAAAACATATCGTGCTCGTCGGCAGCGATGACGCTATTCCTTTCTTCCGTCATCCGGACGTGGCCGGTCTGGCCAATGAGAACGAATACGTTCCGCCGGTGAAGGACTCCAGCGCATCGCAAGCCAGCTTGCGCCAGGGCCAGGTATTGGGCCAGGACGCATACGGCGCGCAGGTGGACATTGCGCGCAGCGGCTATAGCGTGCCGCTGCCGCAACTGGCGGTCGGCCGTCTGGTGCGAAGCGCTGCGCAGGTCAGCGGCATGCTCGACGCCTTTGTGGCCACCGGCGGAGTAATGACGCCGACGTCGTCGCTCGTAACGGGATATGACTTCGTGGCCGACGCTGCCGATGCGGCGCGCGCCGACATCTACCAAGGGTTGAATCCCAGCGTGCCTGTTAACTGCGGCGCCAACCCGGATGCGGTTCCCGCAGGCTGTCTCGGCGTCGACAAGCTGATCCAGCCAAAGAGCGCCGGTCAGACCGGCGCATGGTCGGTCAACACTTTGCGGCAAAGCCTGATCGGTCCTCGGCATGACCTGGTCTTTTTTGCCGGCCACTTCAGCGCGGGAGGGTTATTGGCTGCCGATTACAACGGCAGCAATGTCATGCAGGCCGCAGAGGTTTTGAGCCCGGCCGGCAACTTCACCAACACACTCATCCTGGCCCTGGGTTGCCATAGCGGATACAACATTCCGCGCCCAGATAGCACGACCGCGTCACCCAGCCCCGACTGGCCCGAAGCATTCGCCGGAAGCAGGGCGACCTACATTGCGGCGACCGGTTATGCATACGGAGATACGGAACTGACGGAATATGGCGAGCGGCTCTACCTGGGGCTTTTTCGCCGCTTGCGAACGGGCAATGGCGCGATCTCGCTGGGTCAAGCGTTGGTTGACAGCAAGGTGACGTATCTCTCTAGCGTCGCTTCACCGGTTGGTCTCGACGATAAGACGATTGTGGAAACGACTTTGTATGGCCTGCCCATGATGAAAGTCAATTTGCCGGGGCCGCGAATTATTCAAAACGACGTCTCGGCCATTGCAGCCACGACGTCGGTTAACACTGGACCCGGGCAAGCCGTTTCGCTAACGGTGGGACAAACAGCCTTGAATTCCAGCGTCATTTCGGTGCAGTCGACGCCGGTCGCCAAAACGGTCCTGTTGACCAATCCGAACGACAACACATCGCTAACGGCGACATATTACACGGGCGGTGCGGGCGTGGTTGCCCGCCCGGCGGAGCCGGTATTGCCTCAGGAGCAACTGAATGTCAGTGTTGCGGGCAAGATCCTGCGCGGCGTTGGCTTCCGAGGGGGATCGTACTCCGATAGCGCCGGTGTGACGCCGCTGACTTCAGCCGCGACGACCGAGAACTCGCGCGCGCATCCAGCCTTTTACACGGATTTCTTCTATCCCTCGCAGCCGTGGAGCGCCAACTACTACAACGCCGTCGACGGAGGCATCACCCGCCTTCTGACGGCAATGGGCCAGTACAAATCAGCCAGTCAGGGTTCGACCAATGGCACATTGCGCGTATTCCAGCGCATGGACTTCCGCACGTATTACCTGGATCAATCCTGGGTCAACGCTGGTCTGACGTCAACCGTTCGATTGGCCGCCATCGCGGCGGCGCCGGAAATCGTAAACGTCGCCGCAAAGCTCACGGCGTCCAGCGCAGTCACATTCAATGTCGGAGTGAACAGCGATCTCGCCGCGGGTGTGCAAGACGTTTGGATCACGTGGACGGATCCGAATGCGCCAGGCGTCTGGCAGTCGTTGGACCTTTCTCCCAGCAACGCTGCGCGCTCGCAGTGGGAAGCGACGGCTACGGGCATCCCGGCCACGGCGGTGTTCATGGTGCAAGCGGCCAGTGGTGCGGGCCTCGTCAGCCTTGCAAGCAACAACGGCGCCTATTACGCCATCGCGCCTCTCACGCCACCGCCACCGCCGCCACCACCTGCGGCCACGACGCTTCTGTTCCAGTCACCGCCTGCGAGCGGCGTTTACGGCACATCGACGGCGCTTAATGTGCTGTTGACCAGCGGCACCGCGCCGCTGGCCAATCAGCCCATCTTTGTGGATGTCGGTGGTCAGCGCGTCTTTGCCACGACGAACGCCAGCGGCGCGGCTGCAGTTGTGCTTAACCTGAGTCAGCCGGTGGGCAGCTACCAGGCAAGCGCTGTGTTCAATGGCGCCACAGGCTACGCTGCCGCGTCGGCGAGCACGCCGTTTGGCATTGTCAAAGACACGCCCAGCCTGACGCTGAGCCCGGCGGGTCCGGTTGCCATTGCGCCGAATTACTCCACCGTTGTCTCTGCCATGCTGCGAGACAGCAGTGGCCGGCCCCTGGTTGAGAAGACAATTGTGTTTATCGCCACAAATACCGGCAGCAACATCAGCACGGTGGTTGGCGCGCCGAAGACCGACCTGAGCGGGAAGGCGACGCTGGGTCCCACTTTCCTTGCAGCCGGCACGTACACCCTGACGGCCTACTTCAGCGGCAACATTCCGGACGTCGGGCTGTTCGTGGATGATTTGTATCACCCGGCCAGCGCCTCGCTTGCGAATGTTGTCGTGGATGCGACGCTGCCCACGATCAGCGCAGCCGCCACCACCCCGCCCAATTCAACGGGGTGGTATACCGCCAATGTGACTATTCACTTCACATGCGCCGACGCGGGATCCGGCATTCCTGTAGGTGCGTGCCCGCCCGATCAGACGCTGAGCGCAGAAGGCGCCGCTGTGGCGTCAACCGCCGAGACGGTGACCGATGCCGCCGGCAATATCAGCAGCCCGAGCAACCTAGTCACAGTAAAAATAGACAAGACCCCACCTGTCTTGAATCCCATGGTCGTCCCGAACCCTGTGTTGCTCAATGCTACGGCAACCGTCACATCGGGCGCGACGGATGCGGTCTCCGGCGTGGCCTCGCAATCCTGCGGCGCGCTCGTGACGAATTCAGTTGGCGCGTTATCGGTTGCCTGCACCGCAACTGATAACGCTGGCAATACCCAGAGCAGTGGAGTGACATATACCGTCATCTACAACTGGTCGGGCTTCTTCCAGCCTGTGGACAACCTGCCTGTGCTCAACTCTGTCAAAGCGGGCAGCGCCATACCGGTCAAGTTCAGTCTGGGAGGGAACCTGGGCCTGGGCATTTTTGCAGCAGGCTATCCCGCTTCCCAACAGATTGCTTGCGATAGCGGCGCGCCGTTGGACGATATCGAGGAAACGGTAACGGCCGGCAGCAGCAGTCTGAGTTACGATGCCAGCAGCGGCAAATATAACTATGTGTGGAAATCGGTGAAAACGTGGGTGGGCACGTGCCGCCAGTTGGTGGTCAAGTTGATTGACGGAACCGAACACAAGGCAAACTTCAAGTTCAAGTAGTCGCCTGTGGGCGACCCGGCGAGCTTGATTTCATTCTCGCCCAAAACGCAGGTCTCGCGCAGCGCGCGAGACCTGCGTTTCTCTGATGCGCTCGAAATCAGATTGTCTGGGCGCTGTCCTATCCCTCTTCCATATATTCGGCTTCGACCAGCAGTTCTTGAAGCTGCTCAAGATTGCGCTGCTTTTGCGCAGCCCGCAACCTGCGGGCAGTGGGTGTGAAATACGTGTGTTCGCGCATGAACTTGATCTGGCTCCGAAACCATTCCCGATCGCTGACGGGCTGACCCAGGAGCGCCATTTCATTGCGCAGTATGTGGTTGCGGTCGAGAAAATCCGCGCGACCCAGCACATCCAGATCCGAGTCCGCCACAATCTGCCCAAGCAGGTCATCCGGCACTTGCGGCAGCCGCGTGGCCCAGATGAGCCGGCCAATCGTGTGGATTTGGCTGGATGAATAGCCATAGTGAGGCAGGGTGGCGGTGGCAATGCCGATGCCGATAGCCTCATGTTCCTGACGCTGAACGATGCAACCCAGGTCGTGATACCAAGCGGCGGTTTTGAGGAGCAGCAAGGATTCACCCGATATGCATTCCTGCGCTGCAATGGTTTCAACGGCGGGCACCACCTCGTTCTGGGTGTGCCACAGATTGTGATAGACGAACTGGCCAGACAAATCATGGGTCAACCGCTCCTGCGCGTATTGACAGGCAAGATGATGATTGAATGATGACATGGACAAAAGCCCGAACCTTCGAAACCGGTTCAACACACTTTCGCGCCAGCTTCCGCTAGAACTCATCCTAATATGTGGGCCCCACCTTTTTCGCCAACGTTTCAGGTGTGCAAGCAAGGTGGAGTCCACATTTTAGGATGAGTTCTAGCCGTTTAGTGCCTCGTCGACAACCTGCTCAAGCGTCAACGCGGCGCCAGCATGCAGAGCCTCGTTTTGAGCAGCTTCACTCAACGCCTGCCTCGCCACCACCAAGGTGAGATCAAATGCCGTCTGCTCGCCGGTGGGCAAGGGACTGCCGATGGACGCCCGCACCGCAGCTGATGCTCCGGCCAGGCGGAGCGCGCGCATTGGCTGCTGAGTGAGGGCTGCCAGGCTGGCAAAATCCTCCAGGCAATAGGCGATGGCCGTCCCATCGCCTAGCTCGTAGTTGAGCCGCAGGCTTTCTTCGAGCATGGCACGCACGCCCTCAAGCTGGCCCTCATGTATCAGCAGGTTGGTCAGGCTGCTGAGGGAATTGGCGATGCCCCATTTGTCTCCCAGAGCGCGCCGGATGGCGACGCTTTCCTCCAACAGCTGGCGCGCGGTGGCAAAGTCGCCTTGGTATCGCGTCACCAGGCCCAGGTTGTTCAGCAATTGACCGATGGACCACCGGTCGCCAATGTCTCTTAAGGTGGCCAGGCTCTCGGCAAACAGGGGCTGCGAGGTAGCGTACGCTTCTTGGAACATTGCGACCATGCCGAGATTGTTGAGCAATCCCGCGATGGTGTGTTTGTCTTTGAGCTCGCGCCGGATGGCGAGCGCTTCTTCATAGAGGACGCGCGCGCGATCGGGATCGCCCTGTTGATTGGCGAGGGTGCCTGCGCTTTTCAGGACACTCGCGCGCGCCGTCAAACGGTCTGTCCGCGCGGTAATGGCATCGGCAAGTTTCAGGCTTGATTCGTAGCGCCTTTGCGCGGCTGCATAGTCGCCCTTTATGCGATAGACGTCGCCAAGTTCTGCTTGCACCCGGCACACGCCGACATGGTCGTCGATCTCGTCGAAACTTAGCGCAGCGCGTTCCAGCCACATGATTGCTTCGTCCAAAGCGCCTTGCTTTCTGACCAATTGGCCGAGCGCAATCTCGCATGCCGCGCGGATATTCGGCATGGCGTCGCGTTCGGCGATCTGGAGGGTCTGCCGGTACAGGTCGCCTGCTTCGCGCCACTCACCGACGAGCTCAAGCACGCGTCCCAGTTGCAGCTGCACCGGCGCGCGCGCAGCTTCGTCCAGCAGCTCAATGAGGCGGCGGTAGTAGTCAATGGCGGTTTGATTGGCATAGGCCGCCTGCGCCGACTGGCCGGCCCTGAGCAAATACTCGCGGGTCTTTTCAGTATCACGACTCAAGCTGTAGTGATAGGCCAGCAGATCCAGGTATTGATCGAGGTGGTCGGGATATGTCAGCTCCAAATAATGCGCAAGTTGCCCGTGCAAGGCGGCGCGAGTGGCAAATGGCAAGCTGTCGTAGGCGACTTCACGCGTGACGATGTGCTTGAACAGATACGAGATCTCCGGCAAGGGCTGATCCACCTGCGTGAATTCCTGGCGCGTCAGCATTTCCAGATCTGTGCGGATTTTGGTCGATTCACCTATTTGCGGGTCAAGCCCCCACAGCCAGGCCGGGATGAATTTTCGGCCCACCACGCTGGCGGTCTTCAACGTGGCCTTTTGACTATCCGCCAGTTGATCAATGCGGCTGAGAACCAGGCTGTGTATGCTCGACGGCAGATCCACGTCGTCTACATGCATGACGCTTTCTGAATTGAAGCCGCGATCGCGCAGATAGTTCAATAGTTCTTCGAGGAAAAAGGGGTTGCCTTGGGCGCGTTCAACGATCTTGTCAACCACGGCGCTGTTCAGAACCGTTCCCGATTCGCCCAACTGGGCCAGTTTGAGCGCAATCAGCCGCGCCGCATCTGCAGGCTGAAACTCAGAGAGTACGATCTCGCTGCTCTGCGGAAGGCTCATGACTCTTGGCGTGTTCAGCGGCTCAGATTCGGACGGACGATAGGCGATGAGAATAAGCACAGGCAGCTCAGTGCAGCCGCGCGCAATCACCTCGAGCAAATCATGTGACAGCGGGTCGAGCCAGTGGCAATCCTCGATAACAAACACGAGGGGCTGGGTTTGCGCGCGGGCGCGGACGCAATCCACAAGCAGGGCCTCAAGCGACAGTTTGCGCACTTTTGCATCCAGCGAGCGCACAAAGTCGTTTTCTGGAATCGGCATATTGAGCACCGCTTCCAATAAGGGCAAACGGTCGACCAGCGACGCATCGATATTGGCAAGCTGGGCGGCGAGCCCTGGGAGCAGGCTTTCGGCGGGTAACGTCGGGTCGACATTGAAAAATGACTGCCAGATGGTGCGCCATGGCAAATAGCGGGTGTTCATGCCGTAGGACTGGCATTCACCAATGAATACGCTCATGCCTCGCGCCTGGGCTAATCGGGTGATCTCGGCGATCAGGCGCGATTTGCCCAGCCCCGCTCCAGCAGTGATGCCGATGATCTGACCCTGCCCGGATAGAGCCACGTCCAATTTAGATTCGGCCAGCGCCAGTTCCTTTTCCCGGCCAACCATCGGCAGTTCGTACAACGATGCCTGCAAATTGCTGTGTCGAACTTCGTGCGGTCCACTCAGGCTATACACGGTCACGGGTTCGGTTTTGCCCTTGACCTGCAGCGCGCGTTTCGATCCCCACGCGAAATTAGGGGCGCTCTTTTCCAGAGATTCGCTGGCGAGCACCTCGTTCACGCCAGCGTTCTGCATCAAGCGCGCAGCCAGGTTGGCATGGTCGCCAAGCACACCGTATGTCCGGCAAGTCGGGCTGCCGTACGGCCCAACACGCATGCGGCCTTGGCTGATGCCTATCTGCAAGCCATGAATATAGGAAAACTCGCTCGAAAGCAAACGCAATTGAAGCGCGGCAAGGCATGCGCGTGTTGCGTCATCCTCGTGTGCGACTGGCGCGCCAAAAGCGGCATATAAGTAGCTGCCTTTGTCGCCCATGGTCAGCTGCACCAGCGACCCGTCCAGGCCGGTGACGATTTGCTGAACGCGACAGACAAAGTCGTCAAGCTTTTGAGCGGCGTTTTCATCGCCGTCGTAATCGATGCCGCTGAACCGCATGAAAAGAGAAACAGCCGGGCGCAATTCGGCCAAAAAGTGCTCGCGACCTGCTTTCTCGCGTTCGAGAATGCCCGGCAACAGCCAGGGGCGAACTTGCTCATCGCTAAGCGCTTCCGCCTTCAGCTCCGGCCACGGGGACATTGCCGCATCCCACGTCATATCGGAGATGACGGCGAATCGTTCGGGGCTGTCAGGATCCTGGCGCCATTCGCTGATCGTCAGCCAATGTGCCAGACGGTTGACGATGACTGAGTCAATCAGAACTTCGTTGCGGTTGGCCAAATGTTCGGCCGTTGCCAGGCGAACGAGAGTGGCTCCGGCGATAACATCGATCAGCCGCGTCTGTTCATTTCCTACCTGAAAACGCCGGACTGGCCCGGCCGCCACACTCACCTTGATGGCCAGGGGGATCTTCACGCCCGATGGCGTGGTGACACTGGCGAACTGGCGCATCACCGTTTGCATGGCCAGCGCAACCGAAGTGGCGCGCAACCCATCGTCTTTGTCAAACCAGCATGTGACTGCGTCGCCGCTAAATCCGATGACAGAGCCGCCATAGCCATGAACTTTTTCAATGAGCCCGCTGTAAATGTCGTTCAGGTAGCGGGTGAGCTCTTCAATGCCGCGTTTGGGGCCCAGATCGTTTGCGAGCGTTTCGGTCAGCAGCGTAAAGCCTGATATATCCGCAAACAACGCTGCGCCAGTGGTGCGGTCGGGCAGCGACGCGCCATGGGCCATCGCCTGACGGCGGTCCATCGCGATATAGGTGCTTGGCGAGTAACTCTGCGACATGTTTGTTTGCGCCCTGGAATTACGGTGGATTCTCAGTTGCGTTGAATGGCACTTGCCAGCCAGCAGGTTGTATCAAATATACCCGCGTTACTCCGCATGAGACAATCCCGGCCATGGCAAAACAATACTCCGCACCGCCGGCGATGGTTATCGACCCGGCTAAAAAATACAGCGCGCACATTACGACAAGCAAGGGCAAAATCGTGATTGAGCTGTTTGCCGACAAGACACCCAACACCGTCAACAACTTTGTCTTTTTGGCGCGCGAGGGTTTCTACAACGGCACCATGTTTCATCGGGTGATCAAGGACTTTATGGTGCAGGGTGGAGATCCGACCGGCACGGGCCGCGGCGGCCCCGGCTACAAGTTCAAAGATGAGTTTCACCCTTCGCTCAAGCACACCGGGCCGGGCATTCTCTCGATGGCCAACGCCGGACCAGGCACCAACGGCAGCCAGTTCTTTATCACGCACGTGGCGACGCCCTGGCTTGATGGCAAGCACTCAGTGTTCGGCAAGGTGACCCAGGGTATGGATATCGTTAACGCCATCCCCGAGCGCGACCCCGGTTCCTCGAAAATTCCGGGCGAAATGCTGGTCTCGGTTGAGATCATTGAGGCGTAATCAACGCGCAGACACAGAGACGAAAAAGAGGGTCACGGCGGGCACAGAGCATTGGTCTGTGTGCTCGCCGTGATCCTCTTCTGTTTGCTAAATTACTGCGACCGCGCCCGCAGCGCGCGGGCTTTGACCTGCAGGTCCTTGAAGAAATCTGAATCCGCGATCTCATCGACTTGCGATTGGCGCTTGGCCTCGTCAATCTCAATCTTCAATTCTTCAACTTTGCGAATCAGGCTTTGTTCGCGTTGTGCGATTTTGGCGGCCATGCCGACGAACACTTCAGAGAGCAGCACAATTTCATCCTTCATGCGGCTGTGCAGCAGCCCTGACAGATCCTGGTCGTACCGTCCTTCGCCGACCAGTTTGGCGGCCGAGGTGAGCCGCCCGATGGGCTGAGTAAGCGCGCGCGCGATTAGAAACACCAGGATCAACAAAACGGCGCCCAAGACTGTGGCGCCGATGCCCACGCTGGATTGAATGCCGCTCTGGACTTCCTGCAGATAAGCCGCCTGATAGTCCACACCGATTGCGGCCACCAATTCGCCCGCTGAATTCTTGATGGGCGCATAGGCCGACACCCAGATGCCCCAGGAGTCGGTGTACGGCTTGTCCGCGAACAGGTAGAAATTTTCAAAACCGTTGACCATTTTGCCCTGGCTGATATAGCGTTCCTGGAATTTGGCCGCCTTGTCCGGCTGATAGCGCGCCCACAGATCGACCACATACACCACTTCCTTGTCGACATCGCCTTTGACATAGATATACGGCCAGGCTCGCGGATCGATCTTGTGTACCGAATCAAGCCAGTTGAGTTGGGACGTGAAGCGCGGATCGTCGCTGAATCCGGCGGCGTTGGGTTTGCCCTCTTTGTAGAGCGCCATCAACTCGTCGCCATTCACGCCCTGCGCCGCGGCTTGCACGATGTTGGTCAAATCGGTGCGTATGCGCGTCGATGCCAGGTCGGTGACGTAGGTGTAAAACCAATAATAGCTCGCGCCAAATGCACCCAGGAAGAGCAACGAAAAGGTCAGCAGCAGCTTGGTGCGCAGGCTGACAAACGTGCCTTTTGACGGAGCAGAGGCCTGTGCTGTGGTAAGGGGGATCGAGAGTGTGCTTTTCATGTGGCTTGTGCGTTGCGCGTCCAGCGCTTGAATGCGTGATCCAAAATGCAGGCAATCAGGTTGTCAAATGACAGGCCCACCCAGCGTGCCATGGCCGGCATCGCCGAATGCTGCGGGTGCAACCCGGCCAGCGGATTGATTTCCAGCAATTGCGGCTGGCCCGTGCCGTCCAGGCGAATATCCACGCGTCCCGAGTCCTGGCAGCCAATGGCCAGATAGGCCTCGCACCCAAGCTGCGCCAGACGATCGTGCAATGCTCCCGGAAGCACCGGCGCATACAGGCCATTGCCTTCATCGTCCGGATGCTTTTCTTCAAAGCCGTAAATGCCGCCTTTGGCCGCGGCCGTCACTTCGGCCACGCCGAGCACGATAGCCGTCGCGCCGTTGCCCAGCACGCCAACCGTGAATTCGCGGCCGGAGGCAAACACCTCGACCAGCGCCGGCTGCTCATAGCGCTCGTTGATATGCCGCACCCTTGCGCGCAGCGCGTTTTCGCCGTCGATGATCGCGCGGGAGTCGATGCCTTTGGACGATCCTTCGCGCACGGGCTTGGCAAACAGCGGAAAGCGCGGTGCGTCGCGCACAATCGCATCCACATCACCATCGCTGGACGCGACCCAGAAGCGCGGTGTGGGCAGCCCGTGCGACAGCCACAATCGCTTGCTCATCGCTTTGTCGATGCAAAACGCCAGCGTCAGCGGGTCCGAAAATGTGTAGGGGATGTGATAGGCGTCCAGCAGCGCCGGTATCTGCGACTCTCGCGCGCTGCCCCATAGGCCTTCGGCAAAGTTGAACACGCCGTCGAGCGCGCGGCCGGCGGCCAGGTGCCGCACCAGGTGCTCCACGCCGCCGATGCGCAGCACCTCATGCCCGGCCCGGCCGATCGCGCGCGTCAGCGCGTCGATGGTCAGCTCCGAATCGAGCTCGGCAAAGTAATCTTCGCCATAGCGGCGCACCAGCGCTTCGGGCACGTCGCTGCGCAGGTTGTAGGTCAGGCCGATGCACAACGGGCGCTCGTCATCTTGACGGCTTGCAGGTTGCGGCGCGTTCTCGCGCGCCGGGCCGATCGGGACCACGCGTTCGGATAGCACGTCAAAACTCCATGTGGCTGAGAATGTCCGACGCGCGTTTGCGGCGGGTGAGGCGCCAGTTGAGCATGCTGGATTCGTAGGCGCGGCGCATGAGCACGATTGCGCCGATCGACACGAGCGCCGCCAGGGCGCACAGCGCGAGATAGATTGGCGCCACGTTGAGCGCGCCAAGCCAGGGTCCCAAAAACACCACCGCGCTGGTGATCAGCGCGCCGATGATGGTGCCGATGGCGGTGAGGTAACTTTCCATAAACATGCTGACGCGTCCGCGCTTCTCTTCAGGCACCAGGGATTGCAGCGACTTGCTTGCTGAATCGTTGGTGGTGTCGCGCACGATTTGCGTGAGCAGCATCGCCACGATGGCGCTGGCCGCGCCCGGCCACAGCATTGCGCCAAGCGCCACCAGCACGGTTGTCACAGGCAGCAGGAAGAACGCGTTCTTGAGCTGAATGCGCTCGATCAGCCGGCTGGTGAGCACGCTTTGCGCCAGCAAAGACACAAGAATTACGCCGATGCGAAAGATCGAATAGAACTCCTGAAATCCGTTGTTTGCGCCAAAGGCGCGGTCGGTGGCGCTCAGAAAGTTGAACTCAATAATTGTGTCGCACAGCACCAGCAGCAAAATCGACAGCGTCAAAAACCGGAACATCGGCACTGTGCGGATGAACTGAAAGCCCTCCGCCAGGGTGTGCTTGGCGCCCACATCGCGCGGGAATGGCCGCGTGAGAACGACTTTGCGCAGTCCGATTTGCATCAGCAGCAGCGCGCCGGCATAGATCGCCACGTTCACCCACAGCACGTCGATCGGCAGCAAATTCAGCGAGCGAAAAGCCGACGGCGCACCCCAGCTCAACCCAAGCCCGACCAGCTTGCCGGCCAGCCCAAAGCTGCTGATGACCGGCAACAAGCGCTTGCCCTGCGACATGCTGAACACATCGTTGGTCAGCACCCAAAACACGGCGGGGAAGAACAGCCACTGTTGATCAGTCAATAAATACAGCAGCGAGTAGTTGAGCGTGGCGGGCGCGCCCAGGGCAAATAGCAATCGAATGCCGATCACCAGAACCAGAAACACAGCCAGCACAATTTTGGTCAGCTTGATGCGGTTGACGCGGTCGACCACAAGCGACTGCACCGCGCTCATCAAGAGGATTACGCCAAAATCGGCGATCCAAACCAGGGGAATCTGCTCGACGCCGATCTCGCTCAGAAATCCGCTCACAGCCGACACGCTGGAAATTTGCATCGCCGCCGCATTCAGGAAAAGCACAAAGCCGAGGGTGAAGACAAGCAATGCCTCACCCTCGCGCAGGCGAAAGATCTTTTCCAGCCAGTCGCGCATGATGGGTTAACCCGCCAGTTTGTTGGCGGCCGTCTTCACCAATTCCGTAAAGGGATGGTTGGGATAACGCAGGGCGAAGATGCCCTCGCTGGCGAGCGTCATCATTTCGTCGGAATGCGGGAACACCGCCGCCACTTCGCAGCCATATGACGCTTCCACGCGCTTCTTCACATCGGCCAGGTTGAGCGACGGCGGCGCTTTGTTGACGATCAGCATCAATCTGGGCACGTCCAGCTTGCGGGCGACCGAGACGGTCACGGCTGTGCCTTGGTAGTCCTGCGAATCCGGACGCAGAATGATCGCCAGTGAATCGGAAATTGCGATGGAGAGCAGCGTTTCCTCGTTCAGGCCGGGGTGGGTGTCGATGATCAGCACATCCAGCTTGAGCTCTTTCACCAGGCGCTGGTAGCCGTCGTTCAGCAGCCCCACGTCGTAGCCTTCGCGCAGCACCTTGGCGATGTCGCTGGCTTTCATGCTGGAGGGCACCAGATACATCTTGCCCTTGATGCTGCCGGACACGCGGCTGGTCACATCCTGCGCCGCTTCCTCGATTTGGCACTTGCCCCACAGATAGTCGTTGAGCGAGTGCACGATGTCATCCTCTTTGAGGCCAAACAGCACATGCACGCCGGGCGACAGAATGTCGGTGTCGATGATGCCCACGCGCAAGCCGTTGGACGCCAGCACCGCGCCGATGTTGGCCGTGGTGTTGGATTTGCCGGTGCCGCCGCGATACGAGTGAATGGAGATGATCTTTGACATGATGATGGTTTCGATGGTGGGGTGAACGCGGATCAGGCAGCGGCCGCAATGGGGCTGCGACGCACAAATAAAAGGGTGATGTCGTCAAACTGCGCCGCTTCCGAAATGTGCGAGCGCAGCGAGCTTTGCACGCGCTCCATCAGCTCGTTGGCCGAGTTGACGGGCTGCTCCAGCAGTTGTTTGAAGCGCTCGTCCTTGTAACGCTTGCCATGCGGGTCGCGCGCATCGGGCACGCCGTCGGTGTAGGTCACCAGCAAATCGCCGGGCTCAAGCAGGGCGTGTTCGACGATAAACTCCGAGCCGGGCATCATGCCCACAGCCGGGCCGGTCGGCTTCAAAACCTGCTTGATGGCGCCGTCGCCGCCAATAATGTAGGGCGGGTTGTGGCCGCCGTTGATGTAATCCAGCACGCCGGTGCGCGGGTCCAAAATGCCGAAGAACATGGTGGCGAACATGTTCAGATCGGCGTGATTGTCGACGATGTAGTTGTTGGTCATCGACACCGCCGCTTTCAACGCGTTCACGCCGACCGATGACAGGCCGCGATGGCGGCCGCCTCCCGCGCCAAGCCCGGATGGCGCGTCGGTGGTGAGCAGATCGGTCAAATCCATGTTGTGGTTTTGCTGCGCAAAGGCGCGCGTCAGGCTGCGGATCAGCGCCATAAACAGCGCCGCGCCTACGCCTTTGTCGCACACATCGGCGATTACCAGTCCGATGCGGCGGCCCTGCGTCATGGTGAAGACGTCAAAAAAGTCGCCCGCGACTTCGCGTGCCGGTTGCAGCGCCGCGGCCAGCTCCCAGCCGTCCGGCTGCGGCATGTCCTTGGGCAGAAAATCGAGCTGAAAGCGGCGCGCGGTAGCCACATCGTTCAGCAGCTTTTCCCGCTTGAGCAGCTCGCGCTCGTCGAGGCGTTTTTTGCGCGCCGCCAGATTCTCCGCAATTTGCACGCGCAACAGGGCGTGCGACACCGGCTGCAGCAGCCAGTCGCTCGCGCCATTGGCCATGCACTGATCCAGCAGCGCGCCATGCTCGGTCGATTGCTGCGCCGGCACCAGCATGATCGGCGCGATGCTGTTGAGGCCTTCGTCGGTCATCATCATCTTGACCAGCTCCGACGGCGCGGCGGCCGGGGTGCTGATGTCGATCAACGCCAGCTCAGGCGCATGTTCGCGCGCATGCGCGAGCGCATCGTCGTTGTCATGCGCTTCATCAACGGCGTCATAGCCGAGATCGCGCAGCCGTTGCGCCAATTGGCGCCGGCGCGGTTCCACGCTGTCGACCACAAGCAGGCGGGCGGAGTCGTTCATAAAGTTTGGGATCAGCCTTCCGAGACGGCAGGCACGCCGGCGGCCTCGGTGCGAAGGACGATGAAAGTGTTGTGATTGCGGCCGTCCACATACTCGTAGTGCATGCGGTCGGTGCCCTGGCGCGCCAGATACACCCCCAGCCCGCCGATCGGCCGGTCTTCAAGCGGACGATCGAGATGATCGGGATCATCGCGTTCGTGCGGGTTGTAGGGCGCGGCGCTGTCGTAAAGGTCGATGCGCAGATGATCGGGATGCACTGTGCGTTCGACAGTAATCTCTCCGCTCAATCCGGCCTCCTGATAGCCATGCAGGATGATGTTGGCCACGACTTCGTCGACGGCGAGCACCAGCCTGTAGGCGCTTTTCTTTTCAAGCCCGGCCGCTTCCGCCGCGTGTTTGACAAAGTCGCGCACGGGTTTGAGCGAATCGAGGCTGTCTGGGACGGACAAGGTTTCGGTGCTCATGGTCAGCTGTTGCTGACACGCCGCAGCCTGCGACGTGTCAGTGCCGAACACGGTTCACGCCACTTCGATTTGCGCCGCGTCGTAGCTTTCCAGCAGCACCACGCTGTGGCTGAAGCCGGTCATCTCGATCGTCTCAATCACCGTCTCCTGCGCGCCGACGACATAGATCGTGGTGCCCGCGCCCATCTTTTGCTTGGCGAACACCAGCGCGCGCAAGCCTGCGCTGGACATGTAAGCCAGGTCGTTGACGATCAGCACCAGGCTCTTGGCCTGGCTGGCGGCAGCTTGCTCGACCGCGGTTTTGAACTGTCCGGCCACGCTGGCGTCGAGCTCGCCGCTCAGCGTGATTTTTGCGACGCCGTTGTTATTTTCGGATGTGAGATTGAATGCCATTGCTTTGCTCCTGTTGCTTGCCGCAAATGCGGCGGTTTTGGCGGACAAATCCGCCGGTCCTAACTGACTCGTAGTTGAAGCGCCGCTGCGCTCGATTAGCGCCCCACCAGAATGGCGGTGGTGCGCGGTCCCATAAAGATCTTCGATTGATCGGGCAAATCTGGTTCGTTGCCAACATCAAACACATCGGCCGGGGTTTCTGCGCCGGTGTTGGCGAAGACGTGCCAGCGCTTGCCGTCGGGCAAGCCGGGCATCTCGAAATCGTGCGCCTCCCAGTGCGTGTTCATGGCCACGTAGATGTAGTCGTCGTTGCTGTTGTTGCCGGCCGCGCCGCGCGCGTGCTTGCCGCACAACATGAAGGCCAGCGTGCGGCTCGCGTCCGACCAGTCCGGCTGCCACGCCCGCACGCCGTGCCAGCTGATGTCGGGATAGCCGCTGCCCACGCTGTCGCGGTTTTGCAGAAAATCGCGGCGGCGCAGGGCCGGATGCGCGCTGCGAAAGCGCGTCAGGCGGCTGGTGAAGCGAAACAGCTCGCTGTTCTCGTCGACCAGCGACCAGTCCATCCAGTTCAGCGCGCTGTCGTGGCAGTAGGTGTTGTTGTTGCCGTATTGCGTGCGCGCGACCTCGTCGCCCATCAGCAGCATCGGCACGCCCTGGCTGGTGAGGAGCATGACGAAGGCGTTTTTCATCTGGCGCATGCGCAGCGCGCGGATGCCCGGATCGTCCGTTTCGCCTTCCCAGCCGCCGTTCCAAGATTCGTTGTCATTGGCGCCGTCGTTGTTGTTCTCGCCGTTGGTTTCGTTATGCTTGTGCTCATACGAAACCAAATCGCGCAGGGTGAAGCCATCGTGCGCGGTGATGAAGTTGATCGATGCGGTCGGCCCGCGCGAGGCATATAGATCGGGCGAACCCTGAATGCGCTGCGCCATGCCGCCGACCTTGCCCGCATCGCCTTTGAGGAACTGGCGCACGCCATCGCGATACTTGCCGTTCCATTCCGCCCAGCGTCCGTAGGCTGGAAACGAACCGACCTGATATAAGCCGCCCGCATCCCACGCTTCGGCGATGAGTTTGCACTTGCCCAGAATTGGATCGAAGGCCAGCGATTCCAGCAGCGGCGGGTTGGCCATTGGCGCGCCCCACGGATCTCGGCCCAGGATCGCGGCCAGATCGAAGCGGAAGCCGTCGACGTGGTATTCCGCCACCCAGTAGCGCAGACAATCCACGACCATGTTGCGCACGATCGGGTTGTTGCAGTTCAATGTGTTGCCGGTGCCGCTGAAGTTCAGGTAGTAGCCTTCTGGCGTCAGCATGTAATACGTCTGGTTGTCGATGCCGCGGAAAGACAGCGTCGGCCCATGCTCGTTGCCTTCGGCCGTGTGGTTGAACACCACATCGAGCATGACCTCGATGCCGGCCTTGTGCAGGTCCTTGATCAGCTGCTTGAGCTCGTCGGCCACCATCGTGCCGTCTTTCGATTTGCCAACAGCTGCGTAGGCCGCTTTTGGCGCGAAAAACCCGACGGTGCTATAGCCCCAAAAGTTGAAGAGCCGCTCGCCGGTGACCGGGTTGTGGCGATCGTTCTCCATTTCGTCGAACTCGTATATCGGCATGAGTTCGATGCAGTTGATGCCCAACGCCTTGAGATACGGGATCTTTTCGCGCAAGCCGGCGAATGTTCCGGGATGCTTGACCTGGGCCGAGGCGTGCCGCGTAAAGCCGCGCACATGCGCCTCGTAGATCACCAGCTCTTCGGTTGGAATCTCCAGCGGCCGGTCGGATTCCCAGTCGAAGTCGTTTTGCACGATGCGCGCGCGATACGGGTACACATTCTGCCAATCCGGCTGCGCGCCCCACACGTCGCGTCCGCCGACGGCCTTGGCGTACGGATCCATCAGCACCTTGTCGAAGTCAAAGCGGTTTTGACCGGGCTCGCCGCGATTGACCTGTTTGCCAGGGCCGGTCATGCGAAAGCCATACTCGATGCTCTCCGGATCGAGATCGAACACGACCATGCTGAACACATCGCCCACGCGGAATTCGCCCCACAGCGGCTCCCGCGTTTCCGGGCTGGTGAAAAGTCCGCGAAAGGGAATCTCGGCATACGGCTCAGCCGCGCCTTTTTTGAACAGCACCAGCTGGCAGTATGTGGCGTTGTGCGAGAACACCGAAAAGTTCACGCCGCCGGGCACAATCGTTGCGCCAAACGGCAGCGGCGATCCCGGACGCAGTTTGAAGCCGTTGTATTCGTGCGTGGCATAGTTGTCCACGCGGCCGAATCCGCCATCGGCCAGCAAGCTGGAGAAGTCCGGCGGCGCAGCCGGGCCAGCGGCGGTGAGATCAGGCAACGACGCCTGTCCGCTGCGCGGCGCCACGACCACCGGC
>JANMNW010000093.1:0-8596 GCA_031368515.1 Chloroflexota bacterium | reverse complement strand
GCCTCTTCAGTCAGAAGGCGGCCATACGCACACCCAAGCATGATCCTTGGCACGCTCTTTGCCGCACTTGCACCGCTGTTGATCGGCACGCTTGCGCCGCTGCGCCTGGAGCTTTCCTATCTGGCGTTGTTTGCAGCCGGAACCGCGCTCACGACAACCATGCTGCTGTTGGAGGAAGTTTTGATCGGCTTGCTGCTCGGCGGCATGACGGTGTTGCGCAGCATGTTTTTTGCCGTGATCCGGCTGGTGATGCTGCTGGCGCTCCTTGGCGCATTTGGCACGGCGACGCCGATGATCATGGTGCTTGCCTGGTTGCTGGGCGATATGCTGTCTGCATTGGTGATCCTGGGCATTGGGCTGCTGCGCGGCCAGCGCCCGCAGCTCGGCCGTTTCGAATTTTCCGCCATTCAATCGGGCGCGCGCTCAGCGTTGCATCACCACCTATTGACCATGGCGCTGAACATATCGGGCATGCTGGTGCCGATCGTGGTGGCCGCGGTGCTAAGCGCGCACGACAACGCCATGTTTTCGGTGGCCTGGATCAACACCAGCCTGGCATTTGCCATTCCCTTTGCTTTTTCCAGCGTGTTGTATGCGGCCGGCAACGCCGAGCCGCATGCCGCTCGCGTCAAATTGCGCCAGATGTTAATGATCGGCGCTGCCGCAAGCGCACTCGCGGGCATGGCATTCTGGCTGGCCGCGCCCTGGGTGATGCAGCGCTTTGGCAACGACTATGTCATCGCCGCGACGTTTGCCATTCGCGTGATCGTGCTGGCCGTATTTCCGGTGTTGATCAAGAGCCTATGGGTCACCATGCAGCGCATCAACGGGCGTATGAGCCGCGCACTGCGTCTGGTGAGCGCCGGCGGCCTGCTCGAGCTGGGCCTGCCGATCGCAGGCGGCCTGATGTATGGCTTGAACGGCGCCTGCATCGCCTGGCTGATCAGTCAAGTCATTCTGGCTGCCGCCTACATGGTGCCCCTGCTGCGCATCGCCAAAATCGGCCCGGCGCCGGCACATTGACCGAGTTTCCAGCCAGATGTCTAGCCTGCAGGCCCGGCCCAATGTTATCCTGACGAAGCCATGCACGTAATTCTGCCTACATGGACGGGATTTCGGACGTAGGTTTTCCCAAACACAGGAAGGAGTCATATGAAGAAAACTCATTTGTTCATGGCTGGCGCGCTCACCGTCAGTCTGCTGCTCGCCGCCTGCGGCGGCGCGGCAACGCCTGGCACCGGCGCTGTCGGCAGAAAGATTAGAGTCGGTCTGGTGACCGACGTGGGCTCGCTCGACGACAAGAGCTTTAACGCTTCGGCTTGGGCCGGCGTGCAGCGCGCGGTCAAAGAGCTGGGCGTCGAAGCCAAGGCTATCGAGTCCAAGCAGCCAACGGACTATCAAAAGAACATCGACCAGTTTGTTAGCGAAGGGTATGACCTGGTCATCACCGTTGGTTTCCTGATGGGCGACGACACAGCCAAGGCCGCAGCCGCCAACCCAAATGCCAAAATTGCCATCGTTGATGTCGGCTACTTTGACGACAAGGCGCCCAAGAATGTGATGGGTCTGCTTTTTGCGGAGGATGCGTCCGGCTTTCTGGTCGGCGCCGTCGCCGGGTGGATGACCAAGAGCAATGTGGTCGGCGGCGTGTATGGCATCAACATCCCGCCGGTTTGCAAGTTCCGTGTGGGCTATGAAAACGGCGCCAAATACGCCAATCCAAATGTCAAGGCGCTCGGCGTATATCAGGAGCCCGGCCCAAAGGCATTCAACGACCCGGAATGGGGCGGCAAGACGGCCAAGAGCCAGATCGATGAGAAGGCCGATGTGATCTTCAGCGCGGGCGGACAGACCGGCAACGGCGGTTTGCTCAAAATCGCTGAAGAGGCCAAAGCGGGAAAAAGCGTGCTTGGCATCGGCGTGGACCAGGACCAGTGGAATACGCTCGAAGGCGCGCGGCCCATTCTGCTAACCTCGGCCATGAAGCGCGTCGATGTGGCGACCTACACAGCGGTTGAAGCCGTGGTCAAGGGCACCTTCAAGGGAGGCAATGTGGTGTTCGACATGTCGAACGAGGGCGTGGGCCTTGCACCCTTCCACGATGTGGACGCCAAGGTTCCGGCCGACGTGAAGGAAAAAGCTACCAAGCTCATCGCCGACCTGAAGTCCGGCGCCGTCAAGACAAACGTTCCAAATCCGTGCCAGTAGCAGTTTACCGGTGAGCGGTGGACTGGTGGGTCGGCGAGCAGTTCACCGCTCACCGATCTACCGCCTGCCGCTCACCGAGCGCCAACGTGTCTGCTCCAACGCCCTCCCCGCCAGCGCTCGCGATGCGCGGCATCACAAAGCGCTTTCCTGGCGTCCTCGCCAATGACAACGTCAGCTTCGAACTCCAGCGAGGCGAAGTGCATGCGCTGCTGGGTGAAAACGGCGCTGGCAAAAGCACATTGATGAATGTGCTGTATGGACTCTATCCGCCGGACAGCGGCGTGATCGAAGTCAACGGCAAGCCGCTCAAAATCAGCAACCCGGGCGTGGCCATTGCGCATGGTATCGGCATGGTGCATCAACACTTCATGCTGATCCCGACGCTGACCGTCACCGAAAACATCACGCTTGGACAGGAGGTCAGCCGCGGTTTGCTTCTCGATCTGAAATCGCCGGCCGACCGCATCCGTCAACTGTCCAAAGAGTATGGCGTCGCCGTAGACCCCGAAGCCTACGTCAAGGACCTCTCCGTCGGCGAGCAGCAACGCGTTGAGATCCTGAAGTCGCTGTATCGCAACGCCGAAATACTTGTGCTGGACGAACCCACCGCGGTGCTCACGCCGCAGGAGGTCGACGAGCTTTTTCACACGCTGCGCCAGCTCACCGCACAAGGAAAATCGATCGTGTTCATCACGCACAAGCTGCGCGAAGTCATGGCGGTGGCCAATCGCATCACCGTGCTGCGGCAGGGCAAAGTCGTGGGCTCCACTGCTCCCGCGGAAGCGGATGAAGCAAAGCTGGCCTCAATGATGGTAGGCCGTTCGGTGCTGCTGCGCGTGGACAAGACACCAGCCCTACCCAAAGAGGTTGTGCTGCGCGTCAGTCATCTCATGGTGCAGAGCGACCGGCGCCTCGTGGCGATCAATGACGTTTCGTTTGACGTGCGCGCGGGTGAGATTGTGGGCATCGCCGGTGTCGAAGGCAATGGTCAAACGGAGCTGGTAGAGGCCATCACCGGCCTGCGCAAGATCGAACGTGGCGAAGTGAGCGTCGCGGGTCAAGCGATGCGAAACGAATCACCCGATGCGGTCATCGAAGCCGGCACCGCGCATATTCCGGAGGATCGCCACAAATACGGCATGGTCGCCAGCTATGAGCTGCGCCACAACCTGGTGCTCTCCACATTTGACAAGCCGCCATTCACGCAGGGCCTCGCGATGAACGACGCCGCAATCGACGCCAACGCGAAGCGCCTGATCCGGGATTTTGACGTGCGCACGCCCAGCGAGCATACTTTGGCCGGCTCGCTGTCCGGCGGGAATCAGCAGAAAATGGTTGTGGCACGCGAGTTTTCGCGCCCGATCAAGCTGCTGGTGGCAGCACAACCCACACGCGGCGTGGACGTGGGCTCGATCGAATTCATTCATCGCCGGCTGATCGAGCAGCGCGATGCCGGCGTGGCAGTGCTGCTGGTCTCGGCCGAACTCGACGAGATTTTGTCGCTGTCAGACACAATTCTGGTGCTACATAAAGGCCGCATAGTCGGTAAAGCTGACGGCTCCAAAGCCAAGCGCGAAATCCTCGGCCTGTGGATGATGGGCACGCAGTCGCAAGCTCAGACCGACGCCTCGTCCAGCGCTGCTGTGGAGGCGGCCAGCAGATGAGCACACCCAGCGTCGTTTCCGGCGACACGACGCGCGCCAGCCGCCTTCAGCTTTTGACGGGCAGCCTGATCATTCCAGTGCTCTCCGTGCTGATTGCGCTTGTCGTTGGCGGCATTTTGCTGGCCATCACCGGCGCCAACCCGCTTGAGGTGTACTGGGCGCTCATCCAGGGCGCATTTCTGCGCAATAGGGCGCTGGGCAACACCCTGGTAGTCGCCACACCCTATATTCTGCTCGGCCTGGGCGTGTCGCTCAGTTTCACCGCCGGCTTGTTCAACATCGGCGCGGAAGGCCAGTTCTATGTTGGCGCGCTGGTTGGGGTGTGGATCGGCTTTGCATTGCCCGGATTGCCGATGTTTGTGCATCTGCCGCTGGCGCTGCTCGGCGGCGCGCTGGCCGGCGCGCTTTGGGGCGGCATCGCCGGCCTGCTCAAGGCCACCCGCGGCGCGCACGAGGTGATCACCACGATCATGCTCAACTACATCGCATTTGCGCTGACCGACTTCATGGTGAACGGCCCGTTGCGCAGTGAAGGCACCGCGCCGCGCACGCCGGATGTTCAACCCGGCGCAGTGCTGCCCGAGATCTTCGGCGCGCCCGACAGGCTGCACTGGGGCTTCGTGCTTGCGCTGTTGCTGCTGGCCGCCTACTGGTTCCTGACTAAGCGAATGCCGCTCGGCTTCAGCATCCAGACCGTGGGCGCCAACCCCGACGCCGCGCGCTACGCCGGCATCAGCGTGCAACGCACAACCGTAATCGCCATGCTCATCTCTGGCGGGTTGTGCGGATTGGCCGGAGCGGTTGAAGTGCTGGGCGTGTATCGCTACATGCCGGCGGCATTCACAACAGGTTACGGCTTTGACAGCATTGCAATCTCGTTGCTCGGCCAAGGTCACCCCATTGGCATCTTTGTTGCCGCAATCCTGTTTGGCGCCATGAATAACGGCGCGACATACATGCAGTTCGCCGCCGGCGTGTCCAACAATATTATCGCGGTGCTGCAAGCGTTCATAGTCATCTTCGTCGGCGCGCCGGCGATCATCAAGAGCTTGATTCGACGTAAAGGCGACTAGCACAGGTGCTGGGTGCCAAGTGCTGAGTGCAGCACTTGGCATTCGGCTCTCAGCACTTACATGGACTTCCTCACCGCCCTCTTCCAACTTAACTGGATCGGCCTGCTTGCAGCGACCATCACCAGCGCGACGCCGATTATCCTGGCCGCATTGGGCGGCATTCTGTCCGAGCGCAGCGGCGTGATCAACATCGCGCTGGAGGGCATCATGCTGACGTCTGCTTATGTGGCGTTTGGCGTGGGCATCTTGAGCGGCTCAACGGTCGTGGGCTTGCTGGCCGCGCTGATTTCAGGCGCGCTGATCGCCGGGCTGCATGCGCTCTTGTCGATCAAATACCGCACCAATCAGGTTGTGAGCGGCACTGTGATCAATTTGTTCGCCGTCGGCATCACCGGTTATCTCTATCGCCAGTTTGACACAAACAGCGATCTGTCGACTTTCCCGCAGCTATCCATCCCCGGCCTAAGCAGCATTCCCTTCATCGGCGAAGTGCTGTTTCAGTTTCAGCCGCTGGTCTACATCATGATCGTGCTTGTCGCAGCGATGCAAATCATGTTGTTTCGCACCAAGTGGGGCTTGCGCACGCGCGCAGTGGGCGAACATCCGCGCGCGGCGGACACAGTCGGCATCAACGTCAACCGCATGCGCTACGCCAATGTGATCCTGAGCGGCGTTCTTGCCGGGCTCGGTGGCGCTTGGCTGGTGGTGGAAGCCGTCGGCCGCTTCACGCCCAACATGACCACCGGGCGCGGCTTCATCGGGCTGGCGGCGATGATCTTCGGAAACTGGTCGCCCGTGGGATCGGTGCTCGCGGCGCTGATGTTCACTGTGCCGGAAGCGATACAGGTCAAGCTGCAACTGCTCGGCGTGCCGATTCCTTACCAGTTTTTGACCATGCTTCCGTATCTGCTCACGATCATTGTGCTGGCCGGCTTTGGCCGACGCAACACGTCTCCAACGGCGGCCGGCAAGCCGTATCCATAGGCCGGTGGGCATTAGTAGAATGCACAGCCGTACAACACATCATGCCAAACCCGCGTTCTGCCATTCTGCTCGTCCACTGCCCGGATCAAAAAGGCCTCGTCGCCGCAATCACTGAGTTTATCGCCAAAAATGGCGGCAACATATTGTCGCTGGAGCAACATGTCGACGCGCACGCCGGCGAGTTCTTCATGCGCGTGGAATGGAGCCTGGAGTCGTTCGCCATCCCTGACGGCAAGATTTCTGACTACTTCAAAACGCTGATCGGCGACCGCCACAGCATGCAATTTCAGATTCATTTCTCAGACGAGCGACTGCGCGTCGGCGTGTTTGTCTCCAAAACCAGCCACTGCCTGCATGACATTCTCGGACGCGTGCAGTCGGCCGAGCTGCAGATAGACGTGCCGTTCATCGCCAGCAATCACCGCGACCTGGAACCGGTCGCCCGGGTCTACGGCATTCCTTTTCATCATTTTCCCATAACGCCGGACAACCGCGCGGCGCAGGAACAGGCGCAGATTGAGCTGATCCAGAACAACAGAATCGACCTGATCGTGCTGGCGCGCTACATGATCATCCTGGGTGAATCCTTCAATCAGGCCTTCCCGGGCAAGATCATCAACATTCACCACGCCTTCCTGCCGGCGTTTATCGGCGCCAAACCGTATCATCGCGCCTATGAGCGCGGCGTCAAACTGATCGGCGCCACCGCGCATTACGTCACTGCCGACCTGGATGAAGGCCCGATCATCGAACAGGAGGTGGTGCGCGTCAGCCACCTTGACTCGATCGAGGACCTCACGCGCAAAGGCGGCGATGTTGAAAAGATCGCGCTGGCGCACGCCATTCGCCGCCATATCGAGCGCAAGACGCTGGTCTTTCAAAACCGCGTCATGGTCTTCGCATAGGTCGCCTGCGGCCTACTGCGCCGCCATAGATGGCGCTAACTCGTGCAGCACATCGAAGATGCTGTCGAGCGCGCTGTCGACCTGCTCTTTTGTGATGTTCAACGCCGGCGCAAAACGCAACGCGGCTGTACCGCACTTGGTCACGATCACGCCATTCTGGCCGATGTCGTGCAGCACTTGCTTGAATGATTTCGGGTCGAGCGGCTTGCCGTCCTTCTTGACCAGATCAGCGGCAACCATCAAGCCGCGGCCGCGCACGGCGCCCAGCAGCGGAAGCGAGGCGCGCTCGGCCATCAGCCGTCCGTGCATGTGTTCGCCCATCGCCGTTGCATGCGCCATCAGATCGTCTTCGCGGATAATTTTGATCGTCTCGATGCCGGCGCGACAAGCAACCGGATTTCCGCCAAACGTCGAGCCATGCGACCCCGTCGGCCAGCGCTCGGCCAGCGGCTTTGTGGCGATGATGCCGCCCAAGGGCAATCCGCCGCCGGCTGCCTTGCCAAAGGCGATGATGTCGGGAACCACGCCGCTGCCCTCAAAACCCCACCAGTTGCCGGTGCGGCCCAAGCCTGTTTGCACTTCATCCGAAATCAGCAGCGCGCCGGTTTTGTCGCAAAAATCGCGCACAGTCTTTAGAAAGTCCGGCGGAGGCACGATGTAGCCGCCTTCGCCCGCGATTGGTTCCACGATGATCGCGGCCAGGTCATCCGGGTGCACCAGCTTGTCCAGCGTCATCTGAATCATGCCCTTCCACACGCCGCAGCATGCTTCCGGCTCGCGCGGGCCATGGCCATAGACGCAAGCGCCGCAGTTCGGATACGGCGTGTGCGTGACGCCCCCGAGCAGCGCGCTCAAGCCTTTGCGATAGTTGGAACTGCTGCCGGTGGCGCCCAGCGCGCCCATCGGCCGCCCATGAAAGCTTTCGGTAAACGCCAGCACCATCGGGCGCTTGGTCATCATGCGCGCCATCTTGAGCGCGGTCTCGACGGCTTCGCCGCCGCTGTTCATCAGCACGCCTTTGCCGTTGCTGAGCGGCGAAGGGAGCGTGGACTTGAGCGTTTCGATGAAGTCGACATAAGGCGCGGTGTAGCCTACTGGCGTTCCGGCATGCAACAGCGTCTGCGCTTGATCGACGATGGCTTTGACCACGCGCGGATGACAATGACCGACCGCATTGGTGGCGACGCCAGCCGCAAGGTCGATGTAACGTTTGCCTTCGAGGTCAAAAACATAGGAGCCTTCGCCGCGGGCAAAGACGATCTCGGTGTAGCGGCCAATGGCATTGCTGACAGCGGCCTTGTCGCGCGCGAGCAGTTGGGCAGACGCGTTCGGGGCGGCATTCGGCGTGGAGGCGGTTGCTTCGGTCATGACGCAGCGCAATATAACAGGCTAACTTCGATTGCGTCTATAGTTCTAGAACTCATCCTAAAAAGTGGACTCCACCTTGCATGCACACCTGAAACGTTGGCGAAAAAGGTGGGGCCCACATTTTCAGGATGAGTTCTAGACTATCCATCGCCGTTTGCTCAGCGGCACAACAAACTATGCAAACCCAGATCGGACATATCCAGTTCAACATCGACGGCACTAACATCGCGTTCTACCGCGAGCTGCTGGCCTTTCTCGGCTGGCAGACCATTTATGATGGGCCGACGGAGAATAGATTCAGTCTAGACAATGTGAACAATGTGATATAATATGCGTGAATGGAGACATTCAAGACGGGTGAATTCTCGCGATTAACTGGGGTTGCGATCAAGAC
>JANMNW010000057.1:0-4407 GCA_031368515.1 Chloroflexota bacterium | reverse complement strand
TGACAGCTTGGCTCCCGGACTCGATCAAAGAGATGACACCCTAGTGCCGTTGCATGGGCATAATGCAGCATTGACATGCAACGACTCATGCACCCGTTGCGGGCGGCGGCGCTGTGCATCCTGGTGGGCGGCGCGATCGCCGGGCCGCTTCGGCGCCTTGACGCACAAGACCCTGTAGTGATTCCGGGCACGGTGACCGTGCCGGGCGACGCCGCGCAGGCAGTGCGCGAGGTGCTCGGCCGCAGCGCCGGCTACACCGGCAGCGCGCGCTATTTGGCCGTCACATCTTTTGACTGCGATGGGCAAACATGCTATGCCTCAGTGACCGGATTTCGCGATCCGGTTGATCCGGCGGCCTGGACTTTTGAGCAGGTCACGTTTGTCGGATCGATTGCGTTGCGCCGGCGCGCTGCCGGCGGCTATGTCGGTATGCTCGACACCGAGCCTGGCTATGCCGCATTTCTCGCCGACAGCCCGGGCGCGCGCGCGCAGGTGTTGCGCGCCAGCGCAACGCAAACCGAGACGGTCGCCTATGACTTTCCGTGGGAGCCCGGCACTTCGGCCGTTTATGGCACGCTCGGCGTGCACAAAGGCGGATACATCGAAGGCTGGAAGGCGGTTGACTTTCTCTCTGACGCCAACACCACGCTCAATCATGCGCCCAACAAGCTGCTGGCGGCTGCGCCGGGCACGATCAGCTATGTGTGCGATGACGGCACAAACGCGGCGGCGCGCATCGGCGATTTGATCTATGTCCATTTGATCGGCAACCCCAAGCTCAAGGTTGGGCAAAAAATCGAGCGCGGCGAAGAGCTGGGGCAACTCAAGCCGGGAACTTACAGCACGCGCTGCGGCTACGCATCGCAGCAACCGCAAAATTTTCATGTGCACCTGGCCTTTCCAGACACCGGCAGCTTTACGATGGGCGGCTGGACGCTGACAGTGTCCGATGGCATCTGGCGGCGCAGCACCGCGGGCGGCACGCAAACCTGGCGGGTGGGGCAGTGGTTGCGCAATGACGCGTTGCCGCCGCCAGCCACGCCCACGCCAGCCCCGACGGCCAGCCCGTGCGCCTTTGCCGGCAGTGGCGATGCCAACTGCGACAGCCAGATTGACGGTGTGGACTATGCGCTCTGGCTAAGCAGCCAATGCGACAGCGCCTGCGGCGCTCGCGCGGCGGATTTCAACCGCGACGGCGCGGTGGACGATGCCGATTACGCCATTTGGCTGTCCAAGCGCTTGTCAACGCGCGTTGCGGTGCGTTCACGCACCGGCATAGCGGCTGATCAGCGCTCGGTTCGGCTTTCGGTTGCGCCGTTGACTGCAACGGCCGGCGTGGATCTGCCACTGGGTGCGCCGGTCGATTTTGCCATTCGCGCGGTGTTTGAGCCGTCGGCATACGGCGCGCAAACAGAGACGTTGCACTATGCGCGCGTGGAGATCGCGGTGCCCGGGCAGGTGGTCAGCGTGACGCCGGGTGAACTTGATGTCTCGACTTCGGGCCTGGGGCGGCGGATCGGCGTGACCAGCACCGTCGCCTCGGCTTCCAACGACGGCGTCGGCGGATTGATCACGCTGGAGCTCGGCGCGCAAACGCCCGAACTCGCGCCACAGACGCGGCAGACGGTCACGCTCGCCACGTTCCGTGTCACAACCACGCAGCGCTCGCTGGGCTCCTGGTTCATGCTGTTTGGCGCGCAGTTTGTGAGCAACGATTTGCGCGCCTGGCCGATTGCCTATGCGGCTGTGCCGTTTGCGATTGACCCCAACCGCGTTTATCTCCCTTCTGTGCGCAAACGGTGAGCACGTCATTCGCCAGCCACTGGCGTGATTGGGGCGCACTGCGCCGCATACTTGTGTTGGATGCCTGAGCGGTTATGTATGCGCCTGCCTGCGCTTCATCGTTTTTCCTGAAAACTGGGATTCACCGGCAGCGATTTCTGCTTACATAACGCCATATTGGACGGAAGATGCATAAAGCGTTAAAATTGCCTCTTTGTATCGGCTGTCGATTTGTCGACATCGCCTCAAGTGTCGCCAACGACCGAAGGAATTGAGCATGGCAGGCAAGGCAAAAAGCATCAAGCTCGACCGCACAATCGCGGTATCAACCGATCAGGTGTATCGCGCATTCACAAACTCTCAGTCATTGCATGAATGGTGGTGCGACACCGCCATGATTCAACCGCGTGAGGGTGGCTTACTGCACGTGGCTTGGAGCAATGGCCACTTTTTGACCGGTCACTACACCGAATTGCAGCCGGGCAAAAAAGTGGCGTTCAAGATTCGCGCTGAATCGGACACCGATCGCTCGCATGTGACGGTTACGCTGGCGGGCAAGAATGGCACAACCACGCTCACTTTGGTCGATGAAAGCGATGGCGCTGATTGGATCAAGAGCCTCAAGGAGATCGAAGCCGGGTGGGTGGAAGCGCTGGACAATTTGGCGTCCACGCTTGAAACCGGCGTCGACCTGCGCGCGGCCAACCGGCCGATGCTGGGCATGGACATCGGCGATTTCACCGACAAGGGCATGATGTTGAACGGCGTGCTGGATGGCACCGGCGCGCAGGTTGCCGCGCTGCAAAAGGGCGATCTGGTGCAGACGATCAACGCGGTCAAGATGACCGGTTGGGCCAGCATTGAAGAGGCTGTCGGGGCGCTGCGCGCGGGCGACAAGGTCAAAGTTAGCTATGTGCGCGGCGGGCAGAAGCGCCTGGCGGTGGTTGAACTGTCACGCCGCACGATGCCCGATGTCCCGGCGACGCCCGAGTATTTGGGCGAGGTCGTCAGCAAAGCGTATGTCGAAATCAACAAGGATCTCGCTCAGATCCTGCGCGGCGTCAGCGACGAGAAAGGCGGGCGGCCACCGCGGCCGGGCGAGTGGAGCGCCAAGCATGTGCTGGCGCATCTGATCGCCATTGAGCGCGATGTGCACAGCTGGATGACGAAGATGGTCGCCGGAACCGAAGCCTGGCAGGAAGAGTGGGAAGGCAACATGCGCCTGCGCCTGGATTCGGTGATCAATGCGTATCCGACGCTGCAAGCGCTGCTGCAGGAATTCAAGCGCAATCAGGCTGAAACCGTGGCCTTGATCAACGCGCTGCCGCAAGATTTTGTCGATCGCAAAGCCAGCTACTATCGACTGGCCACGACGTTGGTCAACCAGCCAAACCACACCCGCGAACATCTCGAGCAGATCAAAACATCGGTGCGATAAGGCAGTGGGAGCGGTGGGCGGTGAGCGGGTAGGTGCGGTAAGTGGTCAGATCACTGGCCCACCGTCTCACCGCTTACCGCCCACCGGTTGTCGACTTAACATGCTGCAGAAGGCAGGAAGATCGTCAGTTCCAAACGCCGCCAAGCTAGATAGAATGCATGCATACCCTGCGATGTTCGGTGCGGCGATGTCGTTTGCGCCGGTGCAATGATTAACTGCCGTGTCACATGTAATCCAAAAAATGTACAGCGGGATTAAGTTGTTCAGCGGAACCAGCCATCCTGCGCTGGCAGCCGAAATCTCGAACTATCTTGGCGTGCCGTTGGCCGGGCGCGATATTCTGAAATTTCCAAACGAGAACATTTTTGTGCAGCTGCATGAAAGCGTGCGCAGCCAGGATGTTTTTCTGATTCAGACGATGTGTCCGCCGGTCAACGACAACATCATGGAGTTGTTGATTACGGTCGATTGCTTGCGGCGCGATTCGGCCGGGCGCATCACGGTGGTGGTGCCGTATTACGCTTATGCGCGCAGCGACAAGAAGGACCAGCCGCGCGTGCCGATCACAGCGCGCCTGCTGGCGGACATGCTGGTGACCGCCGGCGTCGACCACTACATCATGGTCGACTTGCATGCCGGGCAGATTCAGGGCTTCTTTTCGATCCCGGGCGATCCGTTGACCGCGTTTCACCTGCTCAGCGATTATTTCGTGGCGAAGGACATTCCCGACCGGGTGGTTGTGACCAACGATCTGGGTTTTGCCAAGAAGGCGCGCAACTTCGCCAGCAAGCTCAAGTGCCCGCTGGCGCTGGTGGAGAAGCGGCGCTCGAAGAACGACGCGCAGTCCGAGGTGCTGTCGATCATCGGCGACGTCGCCGGCCAGAACTGCATCATTGTGGACGACGAAATCTCGACGGCCGGTTCGGTGCAGAATACGGTCAATCTGGTGTTGAGCCAGGGCGCAAAAGAGGTGTATGTGTCGGCCACGCACGCGGCGTTCTGCGGGCCGGCAATCCAGCGGCTGCGCGGGCTGCCGATCAAGGAGATCGTGGTGACGGACACGATCCCGATTCCGCCCGATCAGATGCTGCCGAACATCAAGGTGCTGTCGGTTGGGCCGCTGCTGGGCGAAGTGATCCGGCGCGTGCATGAGGGCCGCAGCGTGGGCGCGCTCTTCAATGAGTGAT
>JANMNW010000032.1:0-13639 GCA_031368515.1 Chloroflexota bacterium | reverse complement strand
GTGCAAGAGTGTGTGAACGGGCCCATTTTTGTCTTTGCTTAGGGAATAAATTTCCGCCATTCCCGAGCAATCTGCGACTTTAAGCCGAGCACACCGGTCGCGCGCCAGCAGCATCAGGCGGAAAAATGAAGACGCCCGGTTGAATGTGTTTCAACCGGGCGTCCACTGCATTGAGCGGGCGCAGCCTACATCAGACCGAGTTGCGACAACAAGTCGATCTGGTTCCAATAGGTTTCCTCGCGCACGATCTGGCCATTTTTTATCGTGCTGATCAGCACGCCCTCGACACGGCCTTTGCGGCCAGTCGGCGGCACAGGACCATTCGGCGTGGCCAGGGGGCCATCATGCGTTCCAGCACCCGTCCATGTGTAGACGACCGTGTCGTCTTTCTCAAACACTTGGTGGATCTGAAAATTTAAATCCGAAAACGCCATCAGAAATGGTGCGTTGTATGCGCGGGCGGCTTCTTTGCCGGCGATGTCGCGCATGCCTGGATAGCTGCCGGTGTAGCTATCGGACAACTGCCTGGCCCATGTATTCAAATCGCGCACATTAAACGCGTCGAGCAGAGCCTTGCCGATTTGGATGTTGTTTGAGTTCATGATCTGTTTCCTCCTAACTTGAATCGTTTGATATGTCAGACGCGCTCACAGTATCAAAAGCCACCGGCGAAAACATCGGGTGAACTCCCCATTATCGGCGGCTACGTCTGCAGGGCCTTACTGCGCGCGCGGATCAACCAGCCCATGCTCCATTGCAAACAGGGTGGCGCCTGCGCGGGTATTTACGCCAATTTTTGTGTAAATATTCTGAGCATGCCGGTCCACGGTTTTGTAGGAAATCGTCAGCTGCGCGGCAATTTGTTTCATGGTGTTGCCGCGGGCCAGCAGGCGCAGCACTTCGGCCTCGCGTTCGCTCAGTCCGGCCGCCCAGCGCTTTTGCGTGCCTGTAGGAACGAAAGCATGCCCGGCCGCGCTGAGCACCGCGCGCACGGCATCGTCGTCCAGCGTCCCGCCGCGTGCGGCCTGCTGTAACTGTTCGGCTGCAGCTTCGTCAGAGAAAGCGGGGCGATGCGGACGCGGTTCTGTCAGGGCTTGATAAACATCGGCGGCGGCCAGAAGGCGCGCGGCCGGGTTGAGTGCATTCGCGCCCAGGCCCCGGTGATAACCACTGCCGTCAAGCCGTTCATGATGCAGCACCGCAAGCGCTGCGATGCGAGTGAGCATTTCGCTTCGCGCGAAGATGCGACCGGTGTAATACGGGTGCAAACGCACTTTTTCCCAGTCGCTCTGGCTCAGCGGCCCGGCTTTTCCCCAGATCGCAGCGCTCACGCCAACGCGTCCAATGTCATGCAACATCCCGGCACGGCGCAGCAGAACCGCGTCATCCTTTGGCAATCCATACACCGTGGCGGCGCGTTCTGCCAGCTCTGCCACGCCACGCGAGTGGTTGAGCAGGTAAGGTGACTTGATGTCGGTGTAATCGGCGATCACGTCGCAAGCTGCGTCAAAGTGCGCCGTGTCCAGCAACGGTTGCGCGCCAGGTTCAAGGCGCAGCACGGCGTCCCAGGTCGGCTCCTGATCCAGGCCGCGAAAAATCTCCGCCGCTCGGGCGCAGAACATTTCGACCATCTGCGGCGCGTATGCTCCGCCGCTCCGTTTGCGCGCCATGGCCACGGCCGCGTCTACACCGCCATTGCGGCAAAACAAGACCGCATCCTGGGCCAGCGTGACACACAACATGGCAGGCGAGATGGCGTCGCCTTTGAGCCCGGGCACGCCGGCGCCATCCCAACGCGCATAAATCTGCCCGACGCATTGCACAAAGCTGTCATTGAATTCAAGGCGCTGCGCCAGCCGGCGCGCCACTTCACAGTGACCCGGAAAGAAGCTGACGTTGATCTGCGACAGCTGCACCATTCCGCCAGCCAGCGCTTGCAGGTTGTGCAACACGCCTATTCCCGTGTTGGCTTGACGGATGAAGCGCAGCATCAGCCCGACGAGCGCTTGGTTGTCTGCCGTGTCTATCGTGGCCACCTGGCTTCGCAGTGCCAGTTCATCGCCGACAATCGATGCCAGCCAGTAAGTATCGGCATTGCAGCCAATGTAGCGCAAAAGCGCTTCGTAATAGGCATCGCGCAGCATGTCGTCATCAAATCCCAATGCTTCGCCCAGACGCACGGCGACGATGCATGTGGTCATGGCAAAATCCATCGGCTGGCCCATTCCCAGATCCGTGGCTGTCGACAATGCGGCCATCAGCTCGGCTAAACGGATGGAGCCTGTGTGCATAGCCCACATTGTGCAGCGGGGTCTGATCAACCGCCAACCCATTTCCTGCCCGATAGGCACACTAAAATACGCATCACCCGCAACCTGTAGCGGCAAGTTGGCATACCGTCTCAGCACTCAGCAATTGCATCTTGGGACTTGGGACTCAGCGAATGATCGGCATCTTCGACTCCGGCGTCGGCGGGCTTTCAGTGTGGCGTGAACTGGTTCCGCTGTTGCCCGCCGCGCGCATGGTCTATCTGGCCGACCAGGCGAATGTGCCGTATGGACCGCGGCCGCTCGACGATGTGCGCGCGCTGACCGAGCGCAGCGCGCGCTGGCTGATAGACCGCGGCTGCGATACGGTGGTGATTGCCTGCAACACCGCATCCGGCGCGGCGTTGACGCATCTGCGTGAAACATTTCCCGCCACGAGCTTTGTCGGCGCCGAACCTGCCATCAAACCTGCGGCGCTGCATACGCGCAGCGGCGTCATCGGTGTGCTGGCCACGCACACCACATTTGCCAGCGACCGCTATGCCAGCTTGATTCAACGCTTTGCCGCTGGCGCGCGTGTCATCGAGCAGCCCAGCCCGGATTGGGTGATGCTGGTGGAATCGGGCGCGGCGTTCGACAATCAGTCCTTGCGCAGCGTCGCGAGCCGTTTGGAGCCGCTGATTGACGCTGGCGCCGACGTGCTGGTGCTCGGATGCACGCACTTTCCGTTTTTACGGCCTCAGGTCGAGCAAGTGCTGGCTCAACATCGGCATTCGGCCGTGATCATCGATCCTGGCCCCGCCATCGCCCGCGAAGCCGCACGGCGGTACACCGCGGGCTCCGTCCCGCGTTCGCCGAACTCCGTCCCGGGCGCCCTTTTGCATGAGTTCTGGACCACCGGCGACCCGACCCACTTCAGCCGCTTGGCTGGCAGGTTGCTGAGGCAAGCGGTTCAGGCGCGGCCGCTCCGCCTCCCGTAGAATTGGCCCGTTGGCCCCACCATTGCTAAAACGATGCTTTAGCGGTGGCAAAACGGCGCGCAGCCGCACAAACCAGGCTGACAATTGGTGTCAGATCGTCATGCAGCAAACGCTTACTCAGCCCGCCGTGCAGCAGCCCCCCCGCTTGCTGCAACAGCACTACCAAACGGTGGTGACGGCGTTATTGGTCATCGTTGACATTGTCAGCGTTCTGCTGGCCATGTATCTGGCCTTCAAGCTGCGCGTCTGGCTGCCGATCCCTGAACCCGCGCGCATCAATCAGCGCTTCTTACTGTTTCTGCCGCTGGTCGGCGTGCAGGCGGCCTGCATTGGGGTGAGCTTTTTCTTTGCGCGCATGTATCACCGGCGCCGCACGCGCTACAGCAGCGATGAGCTCACCGCCATCTTTTCGGCCGCCTCCATCGGCACGCTGCTCAGCATTGCCGTCACCGCGCTGGCTTTTCGCGCCGACGATGTTCTTTCAAACTTCCCGCGCGTGTCGTTGGTGTATGCCTGGCTGCTCACCGTGGTGTTTGTCATGATTGCGCGCGGCTTGCAGGCGCGCATGCAACGCTTGCTGCAAATGCGCGGCTTTGGCCGCACGCGCGTGGCCGTCATCGGCGCGGGCGAGCCCGCCGCCACGGTGATTCAGCGCATTCTGCAGACGCCGCGCCTGGGTTATGACATCGTCGGCCTGTTGTCTACCGATGGGCAGCGTCCCTGGGCCGATGTGCGCGCATTGGGCGGCATTGACGACATTGGCGCCGTCATCGAGCGTGAGCGGGTCGATGAAGTGATCATCGCGGTTCCCAACGCCAGCAGCGAGGAATTGCTGAGCGTGATCTCCAAGTGCGATCGCAGCAGCATCGGCATCAAAGTGGTGCCGGATATGTTTCAGATCATGGCCGGCCAGATGAGCATCGGCGAGCTCAGCGGCCTGCCGCTGCTCAACATGCGCGATGTGGCGCTGCGCGGCTGGAAACTCACGCTCAAGCGCGTTGTTGACGTCATCGGCAGCGCATGCGGGCTGGTGCTTGGCGCACCGTTCTTTTTCCTGATGGCCGCGCTGGTCAAGCTCGATTCAGCGGGCCCGGCCCTGTTCAGCCAGGAACGCATGGGCCTGGACGGCGAGCGTTTTCACGTCATCAAGTTTCGCACCATGCGCATCGATGCCGAAAAAGCCGGCCCGCAATGGACGACCAAAGACGATCCGCGCCGCACGCGCCTGGGCGGCTTTTTGCGACGGACCAACATCGACGAGCTGCCACAGCTCATCAACGTTCTGCTGGGGCACATGAGCCTGGTCGGCCCGCGACCGGAACAACCCTATTACGTCGAGCAGTTTCGCGCGCAGATTCCGCGCTATATGGAACGCCATCGTGAAAAGGCCGGCCTGACCGGCTGGGCGCAAGTCAACGGTTTGCGCGGTGACACGTCGATCGAAGAGCGCACCAAATATGACCTTTGGTATATCGAGAACTGGTCGGTGTGGCTCGACATCAAGATCATCCTTCTCACCATTTGGCAGACGATCGTGAGAGAGAGCAAGAACGCCTACTGAGTGTGTCGTTGACCTGAGTTGTGCCGGCCAGGGCGGGTGTCTGGTTTCAGCGGGCAAAGCAGGTGTCGCATTGTGAATCAGCCAACACCCGCCGCGCCCAGCCCGCTATTTGTCCTTTGACTCTGCGCCCAACACCCTCATCGCCGCGTTTCGGCCATTCATGGCGATCACGCTGCCGCCGGGGTGGGTGCAGGCGCCACACAGATAGACGCCGGTCATCGGCGTGGCATGATCGAGGCGGTTGCTCCACATGTAGGGCGGCAGGCATTCGCCCTGGAAGATGTGCCCGCCGGTGAGCCCCACTTTCTTCTCGATATCCGGCGGTCCAAGCACCTCGATATCGAGGATCGCATCCGGGAAATTTTCGATGTAGCGCGATAGCGATTTGACGGCCAGCGCTTTGACGTCTTCGCGGCGCGAGTGCCCAGTCGCCCCGTGCAAATGTGTGCGGGACATATTGCGCAAACACGCTCATGGTGTGCGCGCCGGCGTGCGGCGAAGTCGGGGAAATCACGCTGGGATCGTGCACGGTCTGGAAATACAACTCGGTCCACAGCTGTTCCGGAAGCTCCCCGCGCTCCGCTGCGGCGTGGCCCGAGCGCCAGTTGTCTTTGCTCAAGGGCGTGTCGACCTGGCCGTAGTGATGCGGCATTAGCGTGCCTGGGCGCGCTTTGAAGCTGGGCAACTCGCGCAGCAGCATGTTGAACTTGACCGTGCAGCCTTTGATCGGTGTGCGGTGAACCTGCGCTGCCCAATCGGGGTCGGCGGCTTCTCCCAGCAGCCGCAGCGTCACCACGGGGTCGGCATTGGACACCATGACGGCCGCATCGATGCGTTCGCCGCCTTCAAGAAGCACGCCCTGGCCGGGCACAATCTGCGCCACCGGCACGCCGGCCGCCACTGTGACGCCATGCTCGCGCGCGATGTCGCATAGCATAAAGCTGACCATGCCCATGCCCCCGGTGACGTAGCCCCATGTGCCCACGGTGCCGTTGATGCGGCCGGTCTCGTGATGAAAGCGGATTGACGCGGTGCCCGGGTGAAAGGGCGTGGCGTTGGTGCCAATCACGCCTTGGCTCAAATAGCCGATCTGCAAACGCTCGTCGCGCAAATAGCGCTCGACATACTCAGCCATCGACCAATGGAACAGCAGATTGCGCGCCTCTTCATCATTGCCGATGCGCTCCTCCAGTTGCTCGCGGGTCGGCGCGCGGCCGATCCACATGTCGCGTTCGCTGGCGGGGCGGATCGCCTCGCGCAAACGGTTCAGCACATTCTTCATCGCGCGCCAGCCTTCCACATCGCCCGGCGCCAGCCGCTTGATTTCCGCCTCGCACTGCGCGTCGTCGTCATACAGCTGAATGTATGAGCCGTCATCAAACGGCGTGAACAAACCGGTGCTGGCCTGCGTCCACTCAAAGCCGTGCCCGGGCAGGTCGAGTTCTTCGATCACCAGCGGATGCAACGGCCCGGCCAGATAAGCGCACGGCGACATGCGCACCCCCGGCCAAGTCTCCTCGAGCGTGCAGGCGCCGCCCACGCGCTCGCGCGCTTCCAGCACCAGCACTCGCTTGCCGCCGCGCGCCAGATATGTTGCGCAGGTCAGACCGTTGTGCCCGGCGCCGATCACAATCGTATCCCAGCGTTTTGCCGCCAGGCTTGAAATGGGTTCGGGCAATCCGATGACGCCGAGGGTGTCAGCTGTGCGCATGCGCCTGATTATCCGCTGCGGCGCACCCCACACCAACAGTCATAGCACTCGACTCGTACAATGGCGGCAACCATGGACATCGAGGCTTTCTGGGAACATATTTTTAGCGACGACCGGGACAGTGTGATGCGCGCGTGGCGCGTCATCAATGCCGAAGAGCGCGCCTCTGTGCTTGAATTGTTGGTGCGCATTCAGGGGGACCCGGAACGCATCGATGCGCAACGGGCGGCGGCGGCGTTTGCCGCGCGTTGCATCTACGATGCCGCTGTGGGCGCGGACAGCCTGCCCGCCGGGGCGCTTGAGTTTGCTCGCAACCTGGCGCGCGATGTTGGCCGGCTGCTGCACAAAAACTTTGGTTTGAATCTGGCTTCGGTCAAGCGAGACGGCTCTTTGGTCACCGCATCGGATCTTGAGTCCGATGGGCTGATTCACGACGCCATTCTGGCGCGCTATCCGGGTCATGGCGTCGTGTCTGAGGAGCGACAAAAAGTCTATAACGGTGCGGAATGGTCGTGGTTGATCGATCCGATCGACGGCACCACGAACTTTTCGCATGGATTTCCGTGTTGGGGAGTGTTGATTGCGCTGCTGTATCACGGCCAGCCGGTGCTTGGCGTTTCGGACTTTCCGGCTTTGGGCGCGCACTTTCATGCAGTGCGCGGGTCCGGCGCCTTTATGAACGATCAGCCCATTCGCGTGGCTGAATCAGCGCCGGCTGTGTTTGAAGCCACCCAGATTGTCGCCATTTGTTCCCGAACGGTTGAAGGCGGCCCGCTGACGATACCGGGCAAGGTGCGCGTCTCCGGGTCGTCGGGTTACGATCTCGCATTGCTGGGCAGCGGTGCCGCGGCGGTGACCATCCAGTCGCGGGTCTATCCGTGGGACATCGCTGCAGGCTGGGTGCTCTCTCAAGAAGCTGGTGCAATAATCGAAGGAATGCCCGATACCGACGTATTTCCGCTGCGTGCTGGTGCCGACTGCGGAAATATGCGTTTCGCAGTCGTCGGTGGCGCTTCAGTACAAATAGTGAATATTGCAAAGAAAGCGGTTATGAATCGCTTTGTTGCCGCATAGAAATTCCGGTCTGTACAAGATCGAACCATTCTTGCATCGTTATGCTCTCTGGCCGGCGCTCCGGAGTAATCCCCGATTTGATCAAGATATCCTCAGTTACCCCCTTACTTATCCCCAATTTTTTTGCAATAGTATTGCGAAGTTGTTTTCGGGGCTCCGAGAACCCGGCTTTGACCCATAGAAAAAACTCAGCGGCTGGGATATTTCTGTGCGCTTGCAAAGGATTTATTCGCAGCGTTGCCGAATCAACTTCTGGCTGCGGGTAAAAGGCGGACGGCGGCAAACGGAACAAAAGTTCTGGTGCGCCATAGTATTGCACGCTGACCGCCAGCGTGCTCATATGGGGCGGTTTTGCGGTTACGCGTTGGGCCACCTCAAGCTGCACTGTAAGCACGATGCTACGCCAGTCCATGCTGCTTTCGAGCAGCACGCGAATGGCGTGCGATGTTATGTAATAGGGCAGATTGGCAACAATGCGAACCGAACGGCCGGCGCACAACTCGGCATAATCGACCTGCAACGCATCCGCGTGAATGATGCGCACGTTGCCCTTGCCGGCTAGCTGTGTCTGCAAGTGAGGGATGAGCGTTTGATCCAGCTCGATGGCAAGCACTTCACCGGCGTGTGCGGCTAACAGGCCAGTCAGCGCGCCCAGGCCCGGGCCAATCTCCACCACCAGATCGCCCGGCGCTATGCCGGCAGCATCGACGATACGCTGCGAAATAGAGGGGTCGACCAGAAAATTCTGGCCTAGGCTTTTGCGCGGCTGCACGCCGAGCGATTTCGCCAGGTTATTCAAGGCGATAGCGGGGCGCCGCTGGAACGGGCGTCAGGATATACGCATCAACCCAGCGGTTCCACAACTCCAGATCCAGATCGTTGTAGCCGAGGTCAATGCGTTTGCCGAGGATGGCGCTGCCGGTGTCGCATGCAAAGCCTGTGCCATAGCCCGCGACGTAAACGTTGGTGCCAAGGGGTATGACGCTTGGATCCACAGCCACAATGCCGCGGTGCATGGTCTGGCCGCAGCGCGCGATGCCATACCAGGCTTTGCTGCGCGACACGCCGGCGGTGCTGGCCGAGTAGGACGTCGCGCGCACGCGGATTTTGCGCCAGTACTGCACCGGTCCCGACGGCGTGTCGAGTGTACGCACCACAATCTTTGTGCCAAAGTTGTAGATCTTGTCCTTCACAGCGCGCGCCGTGAAGTCGGCCACGCGCTCACGGCGCACTTCCAGCCCATCTTCATAGATAACAAGGTCGCGTTGTTCGCGCACGCCCGGCTCGCCTTCCTGCCCCAGCGCTTCGGTGTCAATTTCGATGTCCGCGCTGGCTTCCCAGCGTGTTTCAAAAGCGATGGGCTCCTGGCGCACCTGTAGTTCGCGAGCGACACGCACGACGCGCACTTCGGTGTAGGGTGCGACGATCGCGTTCAAATCTGGCTTCGTATAGTCGTTTTCAAGCAGAATGATGTTGAGTTCTGCCAGCAAGTCGGCCACCGTGCCGGAGTGCGTACGTGTTCGCACCGCGCGCCCATCCACCCACACCGTGACCGGCTTGGCGCGTTGAATGGTAATTTTCATGCCGGCCTGCACCAAGGTGCCTGGCGCGGGATCAATGCGGTCGGCCAAATACACCACATGCCCGGCCTGAAGCAGAGCTTCGCCGACTGTGCTGGCCGTTGTGTTTACATCGATTGGGGTTGTCCCCAGTTGTTCGACCTTGAGCGGGATGGCCCGGCGCACATCGATTTCGGCGGTGAGCCCGTCGCTGGCCAGCGGGGTGTCTGCGGCGACAAAGCGCGGCTGCTCAGGGATCTTATCGCTGAAATCCTCGTTGATGCGCAAGGCATCAAAGAGTCCCAGGCCGACGCCGATGTCAGACAATAGTTCGCGCGCGTTGGTGCGTTGTGTGCGAATGAGGCGCGGTTCTTTGCCATCTATCGTTAAGCGCACCAGCCGGGCGCGGCGAATCGAGATGGTTTGGTCGCGGGTCAGCGGCGTATCGAGCGGTGGCTCGACCACATCTTCCGGGCGCAGTTCCATGCCCGCATCACGCAGCGCGCCGTCGACTGTGGTTTGAAGTGTGCGAACGGCAATATCACGACCGCCGTCTTTGATCGTCGCAGGTGTGAAGCTGCTCAGATAGCCAACTGTCAGCATGCTGAACACGCCGAGCATGATGGGCACGGCAAGCCAGCGCAAATTTGATTTTGCGTTCGCTCGGCTTTTCTGTGTACTCCGTGTCATCAGAAAGTAGGTGTGTTGCCAGGCGACCCTGCGACACCCGTAAGGGTCCTCGTACCGTTGCTATCTTTCAATCCTGGCGGGGTTTGAAGTCTTGCGCCGCGCAGGACCCAGCAACACGGGCAACATCATAGCCCTTATAGCTGAGGTGTCAATGTAAATTGCGTGATTATGTAAAACCAAACTCACCGTAATGCTGTTGATTTATGTCGACAGGGTTACGTAGCGTGCGGCGAAAACCTTAAGAGATGAAAACTCTTAAGGTTTTCGCCGGCTCGAGGGATGTCTTCAGATGCGTTGAAGTGACTTCGATGTTGTGGTAAAGTCGATTTGCGATTACGTCATGTGCACGTGGCGTGATCTTGCTGAAGTCCGCCCATAGCTCAACTGGATAGAGCACTTGACTTCGGATCAAGGGGTTGTGGGTTCAAATCCTGCTGGGCGGACTGTTCTTGCTCAACCCCCCATGATTGATCCCACATTTGCCAAGTTGCGCGACCTCCTTCTCAACGAGTTTTCTGAAGCCGAAGTAGTTGCCTTGTGTCAGGATCTCGGCCTCGATTACGAAGCCCTCCCAGGCACCGGTTTTTTTGGCAAGACGCGCGGTCTTCTGGAAGTAGCGAACAAAGAGGGGCGCATGCGCGCGTTGCAGGCGCGCGTGCGTGAGGCACGGCCGGAAGCCTACGACGTGCTTGAGATTGGCATGACACCGGCCTCAGATGCCGGTCTCGATGTTTCACATGAAACAAGCCGGCCCACGGCGCGCCTGCCCGTGTCATTCATTCCGATGCTTATCGTCGGCTTGATTGCAGTGGGATTGATCGGCGTCTTTCTGCTGCCACGAATCACGGGTGCGTCTGCGGCTGCCGCCGCCGCCCAGGCCACGCAAACGGCTCTCGCCGCTTTGCCTACCAACACCACCATTCCTGTGATTAGCTCTGCATCGGAGCCAATAGCGGCAACTGCGACAGCGGTTCCTGCTCAAGGCGTCGTGGTTGTGGCAACCGAGGCGCTACCGATCGCCACGGCTGGTCCGACGATAGCCGTGGTTGCCACTCAGGGGCCGGTCGTTCTGGGCGATGCACACCCGGCCTCCACAGCCTTCAAGGATATCAATGCGCGTTTGCCCGCGTTCTACCGTGGCGAGGTGACGCGTGAGCAATTGGGGCTAGACTGGCGCGGCAAAGCGCTCCAGGCGCTGACATCATTTTCGGCGACCCAGTTGCCGCGCTCCATGTCTCTTGGAACTGCGTCACGCACAACACTCGACATCAGATTTGAGTATCTGAAAGTGCCTACTGTCACCAAAAGCGTCGGGTCGCGCCACACGGTGGTGAGCGAGGAGTATTGGCAGTATGCCAACCCAGCCAACAACATCAAGTTGTGTGACACACGCGAATACACGTACAGCCTGCTTGAAGAAAGCGGAAAATTTGTGGTGACCGATCTGAGCAGCAAGGTTATCGCGCGCGGTTGCCGCTAAAACCCACTCGTGACGAATGTGGGTGTCGCGAAAATCAACCCAAGCAATAGCGACGCCACTGGTTAAGCAAGAGGCCGAGCAAAACAGCTCGGCCTCTTTTTTGTTCCAATGTTTCACGTGCAACGTGACGGACTATCCTTAATCTCGCACCTGATAGTTTGGCGCTTCCTTGGTGATTATGACCGAGTGTGCATGGCTTTCGGTCAAGCCAGCGTTGCTAATTCGCACAAAGCGAGCCTTGCTGTGCAATTCGCGCAGATCCAGCGCGCCAACATAGCCCATGCCGCTGCGCAGGCCGCCAATCAGCTGATACATGTAGTCGCGCAGTGAGCCCTTAAATGGCACCCGCCCTTCGATGCCTTCGGGCACGGTTTTGCCGCTGCCTGTCTGGCCCGAGGCATAGCGATCCTTGCCTAGCCCCTGCATGGCGCCCAGCGATCCCATGCCACGGTAGTCTTTGAAGCTGCGCCCCTCGAACAACACTACATCGCCAGGCGATTCCTCGAGGCCCGCCAGCAGGCTGCCCAGCATGACTGTGCTCGCACCTGCGGCCAATGCCTTGACAATATCGCCGCTGTATTTGATGCCGCCATCGGCGATGATCGGTATGCCGCTCTTGGCCGCTTCTTCTGCACAATCCAGAATGGCACTGATCTGGGGCATGCCGGCACCACTGACGATGCGCGTGGTGCAGATACTTCCGGCGCCCACGCCCACCTTGATTGCGTCAGCTCCGGCGTCGACCAGAGCACGCACTGCGTCTGCCGTAACCACATTGCCTGCCAGCACGCACACGTTACCCAGTTTCTTGATCTGTGGAATTGTTTCAAGCACGCCTTTTGAGTGGCCATGGGCTGTGTCGATCCCGAGCACATCAACGCCGGCACCGATGAGTGCCTTGGCACGTGACACGGCGTCCTTCCCAACGCCCACAGCCGCTCCGCACAGCAGGCGACCACCTTTGTCGATCGCAGCGTTGGGGTAGTCGCGCTTCTTTTGGATGTCCTTGATGGTGATCAAGCCCTTGAGCTGGCCGTGTGCGTCAACCAGCGGCAATTTCTCTATCCGATATTTTGCGAGAATTCTTATAGCTTCCTCAAGGGTTGTGCCCACCTTGGCCGTGACAAGACGTTCGCTTGTCATAAACTCGGAAATGGACTTGTCATAATCGTGCTGCTCTACAAAGCGCACATCGCGATTGGTCAAAATACCCACGAGTACACCGTCGCGTGTGACCGGAACGCCGCTAATGCGATAGCGAGCCATTATGTTCTCGGCATCGCGCAAGGTTGCCGTTGGCGGCAGCGTTATGGGGTCCACGATCATGCCGCTCTCGCTGCGCTTGACTTTGTCCACTTCCTCGGCCTGTTGATCCACAGTCATGTTGCGATGGATCATGCCAATGCCGCCTTCACGCGCCAGTGCAATTGCCAGACGCGCCTCAGTTACGGTATCCATCGCCGCGCTTAGCACAGGGATATTGAGCTGAATGTCGCGCGTCAACTGAGTTTGCACGTTGACTTCTGCGGGCAGCACCTCGGTGTAGCCAGGCGTCAGAAGCACATCATCAAAAGTTAGGGCCTCGGGTATGGTCATCATTTAGGTATAAAAAAACTGGACTTCACAGAATGTGAAGTCCAGTTTTGCTCGGTTGACTAGGGCACCAACGCGATCATTTCGATTTCGACCAAACAATCCTTGGGCAGGCGTGCCACCTCGACAGTTGAGCGAGCTGGCGGATTCTCGGGGAAGAACGTGGCGTATACCACGTTCATCGCGGCAAAGTCGTTCATATTCTTCAAGAACACGCCGCTTCGCACCACATGCTTAAGCTCGGTGCCCGCTGCGGTCAGCACACTGATCAGGTTTTTGAACACCTGCTGAGTCTGTGCAGTCACGTCTCCGGGCACCAGTTCGCCGGTGGCGAGGTCAATGGGTGTTTGACCGGACAAAAACACCAGCCCGTTGATCTTGATCGCTTGCGAATAAGGCCCGATGGCCTTGGGAGCGGCGTCCGAATGGACAACAGTTCGTGTGGACATAAACATAAATCAGTACACGGGCAATGCACTTGCACGACCCGGCAAACACTAACGGATACCCGCCAGGCTAATCACCGACGAGAGCAGCATGCTGGCGACAACCAGAACGACGATGAGCACGCTGACGATGGTGAAAGCGCGGCTGCGGCGCGGAGGCTGCTGGCGCATAGCGATGCATTGTACTTGTACGGACGCGGGCGGGAGAAAACTTTAAGAGTTTTCATCTCTTTAAGAGATGAAAACTCTTAGAGCCTGTTTGGGAAATCTAGAATAAG
>JANMNW010000016.1:0-1779 GCA_031368515.1 Chloroflexota bacterium | reverse complement strand
TGCCATTGTGGGAAACGAGGGCATGATCGGTGTTCCTCTGTTTATGGGCGGAGAATCAACACAGAGCCCCCCTGTGCCAATATGACGTGAGACACCTACCTCTGACCAATTAGAGTAGAAAGGTAGGTTCGAATCATGGCTGCTCCTCAAATGAAAGTCCCTGTGAACGTACATCAGTCCACCACTGCGATGGAGGAAGTGTTGCAAGGAACCCGGCAGACGCCTGAAGACGCATCATCGGTCACGCAGCCGCCACCCGATCCGGAAGTTGCCGGCATTGCCAAACGGCGACAGTTCTCACCGAGCGAAAGGCGTCGCATTCTGAGCGCTGCGGACCGCTGTAAGAAGAACGGAGAGATCGGTGCGCTGTTACGTCGCGAAGGCATCTATTCCTCGCAGTTGGCAACGTGGCGCAAACGGCGGGAGGCCACCGAGCACGCAGCGCTGACACCGCAAAAGCGCGGGCCGAAAGCCAGTCCGGCCATCGCCGAGGCGCGGCGCATGACCGAACTCACCAAAGACAATGTGCGGCTGCGTCGCAAACTGGCCCAAGCCCACACCATCATTGATGTCCAAAAAAAACTCTGTACCTTACTCGGGCTACCGACGGCCGAGGACCCGCAGGAGGAATGCTGATGAGCGCCTTGAACGAATTGGCGCCCGAAATCGGAATGGCCCCCGCGTGCGCCGCTTTGCGCATCAACCGGTCCCGGATCTATCGCCAGGATGCCCGGCGCCGCCTGCTGATCTCGCCGCGGCAATACACGCCACGGCCCCGGCCGCCGCTGGCACTGAGCGCGTCTGAACGCGAGGGACTTCTTGAGGTGTTGTACAGCGAACGCTTTGCCGACTGCGCCCCGCACACCGTCTACGCGAAACTGCTCGACGATGGGGTGTACCTCGCCTCGGTGCGCACCATGTACCGGGTGCTCGCAGAACAAGGGCAATCGCGCGAGCGGCGCAATCAGCGTGTGCACCCTGCCTACGCCAAACCCGAGTTGCTGGCGGTGAAGCCCAACGAGGTCTGGAGCTGGGACATCACCAAACTCAAAGGCCCGGTCAAATGGAGCTGCTACCACCTCTACGTGATCCTCGATATCTTTAGCCGCTACGTCGTGGGCTGGATGATCGCCCTGCGGGAATCGGCCCAGCTCGCCGAACAACTGATCGCCGATACGATTGCCAAACACAACATCGCTCCGGGCACCCTCACCCTGCACGCCGATCGCGGCACCAGCATGCGTTCTAAACCGGTGGCCGCCTTGCTGGTCGATCTGGAGGTCGCCAAGACCCACAGCCGGCCTCACGTCTCCGATGACAATCCGTATTCGGAGGCGCAGTTCAAAACGCTCAAATACCGGCCCGAGTTCCCCGACCGTTTCGGTAGCATCGAGGATGCACGTGCTCATTGCCAGCATTTCTTCCGATGGTACAACGCTGACCACTGTCACTCAGGCATCGGCTTCATGACCCCGGAGAGCGTTCACTACGGCCGTGCACAAACGCTCTTCCGGCAACGCGCCCAAACCCTTGATGTCGCGTTTCTGGCTCACCCAACGCGCTTCAAGGGACAACCACCACAACCGCCCAGGTTGCCCACCGCCGCCTGGATCAATCCACCCAAACAGGAGACCGCCGCCAACACAACACTCGATCCTTCGACACTAAATAAATGCACCCTGGTGTCTCAAAGTCATTGACACGCTCCGAGGCCGCTGTTCACGACTAAGGCGCGTAAGCTTCCGACGACCACTGGTCCTATAGGCGTTTGTTCTGGCC
>JANMNW010000658.1:0-2959 GCA_031368515.1 Chloroflexota bacterium | reverse complement strand
GCTGATTTCAATCAGGAGCGTATTTTGGAAGCGGCGATGCGGCCTAGCAGGCACGAGGGCGGAACATGATCGGCGCGAATCGCAAACAACTTCTTTCTGTCATTTTGCGTTACGTCCCGCTGATTCTCTTCGCAATCCTGGTATTTTCTTTTTCCATGATCTCGCCAAGGTTCTTTGCCTGGAAAAATATGATCAATATAATCATCCAGTCTTCCCATATTGGCATATTGGGAATCGGCATGACGTTCGTACTGCTCACGGCCGGCATCGATCTCTCTGTCGGAGCGATCATGTACCTCGGCTGCGCCATGCTCGCCGTATATCTTGTGGGACTCCCCGTCTGGATGGCGATGGTGATCGTCTGTGGCATTGGAATGGTGTTTGGCGCTATAAATGGATTGCTGATTACGCGATTGCATGTCGCGGCATTCATTGCGACTCTTGCAACGCTATTTATTGGGCGGGGTCTTGCTCTTTTCGTGACGGGCACGCAATTGCTGACACTTCCACAGCCTATTCTGGAACTCGGAAGATCCACGATCTTGGGAGTATCGTGGACAATCTGGGCTTTTGGCATTGTTCTGGCGGTTTCATGGTTCGTGCTTTCACAAACTTCGTTTGGCCGCCAGGTCTATGCCATTGGCGCAGATCCTGACTCTGCGGCCAAAGCCGGTATCAACGTTAAACGCACGCTTTTCTACGTCTATGTTATCTGCGGACTATTCGCGGCTATTGCGGCGATCGTATCGGGGAGCCAGGTGGGTTCAATTTCGCCCAACTTCGCCCTTCAGAAGGAGTTTGCCGCTATCGCTGCGGCTGTACTGGGGGGAACCAGTCTGTTCGGTGGGCGGGGCGGCGTGCTGGGTACAGTGTTTGGCGCTATTCTGATCCAGACCGTCGAGAATGGTCTCGTTATAGTCAATGCAGACCCTTACATTTACCCCATGGTAATCGCCTCCATCATCTTCCTTGCTGTGATGGTAGATAGCCTCCGCACAAACTTCCTGGAGCGAATTGACCAGCGCCCAATTCGCATCGAAGGACCGAATTGATGACAGCGAAGGGAGCGTTGATTGGTTGCGGCTTCTTCGCCGAAAATCACCTTAATTCATGGAAGATCCTTGACGTAGATCTGGTTGCTGTTTGTGATCTTGATCCTGCTAGGGCCGTCAGCGCAGCTAAACGTTTTGGCATTGCACGCCACTATTCCTCGGCGGAGGAGATGCTGCTTCGCGAAAAATTGGATTTTGTGGATATTGTAACGACCGTAGGTAGTCATCGGATGCTGGTGGAACTCGCGGCGCGGCACGGAGTAGCGGCGATCTGCCAGAAGCCTTTTGCCACCAATCTCCAGGACGCTGATGCAATGATCCTGGCATGTGAGCGGGCAGGGGTCGCCCTCATGGTGCACGAGAACTTCCGTTGGCAGGAACCCATGCTGGCGGTGCGGCGGGCACTTGATCAGCCTTCCATCGGGAACTCATTTTTTGGCAGAATTTCATTTCGACACGACTATGATATTTACGCGGTGCAGCCCTACCTTGCTGAAACCGAGCGCTTCGCTATCCTCGATGTGGGAATCCATCTAATCGATTTGGCTCGCTTCTTTTTTGGAGAGGTTTCAGCGTTGTCGTGCACAACACAGAGCGTAAACCCACGTATAAAAGGAGAGGATGTAGCAACAATTCTGCTTCAACATATCAACGGTGCTACATCTATCGTAGACGCGTCTTTCTTCACCCATCTCTCGCCCAATCCCTTTCCCCAGACCACTGTGGAGGTTGATGCAACAAATGGCAGCATACGTTTGACTGAGGACTACAAACTTTCCATAAATATGGACGGGAAGCATTCCAACTTGGTCGTCGATCCTGCTTTGATGAATTGGATGGAACGGCCGTGGCATTGCGTTCAGGGCAGTGTGCTCAATATTCAAAGGCATTGGTTGGAAGTATTGCGGGATGGAGGCACGCCCGCGACATCCGGAAGAGATAACCGCTTGACGCTGCAACTTGGATTGCTTGCATACGAAGCAGCGGCAACCGGCACAACGATTAAGATCTAGATTTCTTCGCGAGCCCGATACAGGTCTGCGGCGCGAGTCAGATGAACCTGCATTGCTGCCGCGGCGCCATCGACGTCGTGTACAGCGATCCGGTCGACAATGCTCTTGTGTTCATCAAGGGTGCGGGCTTCCCGCCCAACGATGCGGAGTGTTCCAATGTGATATTTGCTCAACCACTGCAACAGCGCCTGGCTCAGTGCGATGAAAACTCGATTGCCTGACACTTCAGCGATCCGCTGATGAAACAACATGTCAAACTTCATGAAGCGGGAGAACTCCGTCGATGCAGCTTCCATATCTGCTATTATGGAACGTAAGCCCGCCACTTGTTCTGTATCCGCCCTAGCAGCAGCTATGCGTACCATGCCAACCTCGAAAAAAATGCGAGATTCCTTGAGGTGTTCCAAATTTTCGTCTGAACTTGCAAGGACTTGGTGGACTGTCACAGCGATTTGCTCCAGCACCGTTTGGGCAGTGGGCAACGTTACACGAGCACCTTCGCCATGAGTGATAATCAACAGGCCTAGGCGCTGCAGATCCTGCAAAGCTTCGCGAATCGTCGGTCTTCCAACCCGGTAAGCTTCCATCAATTGTCTCTCGGACGGCAGCAAGCTGTCAGGAGGGAATTCACCTGCATTTATCCGGCCAACTATGCTTTCGACAACGCCTTCCGAAAGCTTTCTGCGGACGATTGGTATAACGACATTAAGTTCTGTATTCTGCATTTGTCCTATCAGACCCTATTCGTCACGCTCATAACTCTTTGAAATAAGAGATATTAAATGGTAATTTTGTAATATCATCTCACCCGAGCGTTATTGACACGTTGGTATAATGACTGTATCTCATAATCACTAGTCGGTGGTTCGACGGTCCTGTTTATCAAATTTCGAG
>JANMNW010000655.1:0-2230 GCA_031368515.1 Chloroflexota bacterium | reverse complement strand
GGAGGCGGCGGCCGAAGCCGCAGGGTGGGCTTCGCCGGCGCCGGCCGGCCGCGCGCGGGGCATTGCGTGCGCGACGGATGTGGACACCATGGTGGCCGAAGTGGCGGAGGTATCGCTTGATGCATCCGGCGCGCTGCGCGTGCATCAGGTGTGCGTGGCGATGGATTGCGGCCTGGTCGTTAACCCGGATGGCGCGCGCGCGCAAATGGAAGGCAATGTGATGTGGGGCGTGGGTTCGACGCTGCTGGAAGAAGCGAAAATTGTGGATAGCCGCGTGAGCGCTTCCAACTTCGACGGCTATCCACTCCTAACGCTGGCTTCCGCGCCCAATGTCAAGACCGTGCTGGTCGCCTCCGATAGCGAAGTCCGAGGGGTGGGCGAACCGGCCATCGCGCCGGTGGCCGCCGCGATCGGCAACGCACTTTTCGCGCTCACGGGCAAACGGTTGAGGCAGATTCCATTCACCGCCGAGCGCATCGTCGCCGGCTAGAACCCGTCAAAAACTCGGATTGCGGTAACGCTCAATCCCGAAGCAAGAAAACACCCGGCCACACAATTTTGTGCGGCGGGTGTCTTGTTTTTCCATCCAGGAGATGCGATCAATCTGCGACTATAGACGGAGAGGCGTGCGGGACTTTGGTCTGATTTGCGACTAACGCACACGCGGCATTCCGCCAACTGGACTACGCCCATGTCACGCTTGCCGCACCATTGCGTTCATGACACATCGCACGCTTATCTCCATAATTTTGCCGGCGCTGGCTGCGCTTCTCACCGCCTGCGGCGCCATGCAGCCGGCGACGGGTCCGCTGATGCACGCTGAAAGCGCCTTCAGCGTTGCGGATGAACGTGCGGCGGCGGCCAAAGCGCAAATCAGCGCCGCCCAGTCCGACGAGAAACAGGTGTTGGATGCGCTCAGCGATTTGGCAGGCGCTGTCAATACGCGAGATGCCGCAGCATTTGAGCGATATTGCGGCGCCGACGCCCTGGACTGGCACGACATCGTGCGCAAGGCAGCCGCTGCGATGAATCGAGACGAGCTTGAGGCATTGCCCAAAGTGACAAAGTTCGCGGTGCTGCGAATGCGCCATGCGTTTACCCGTGATGAACTGACGCAAACGCCGCGTAAAGAGTTGTTTCGATCAGCGGTCGCGCGCGGCGCGTTTGTCAGCCCGACCGTGCTGCGCGACGCGCGGCCGGGTGCGATCATGATCGACGGCAACCGCGCTCAGCTGTCGCTGGCCGAGGCGCCCGAGCTGTTTATCTTCACATTTCGGCGCGAAGCCGGGGCCTGGAAGATCGTCTGGTCGGATTTGCTGGAGATGGATGAAGCCGCCCTCCCCGAGCAGATCGCGCAAAGCGGCTTGACGGAGGACGACTTCATGATTGAGCGCATTGAGCGAGACACCGGCGTGCGCGTGGATCGCAAGATACTGGACGGCCCGCTCACCGCGCTTGCGCCTCAACCCATGCCTGAAGCCACTACTTTCGCGCTGGAGGCGGTGAAGGATGCGTCGAACTACATGCGCATTTCGATTCCCAGCGATTGGCGGCGTGTGAACCGGCGCGGTGCACTGCTGCATGCCCAGGCGACAGCTTACGAGCTGTCAATCACTGTGACCGGCGTGCGCTCGTTGCAAGACAGCACGCTTGCCGAGTTTGCGCCGCAGGCGATTTCGCAAACGTTGAGGTCGCTGCGAGACGGGCGCATCGAAAGCATCGAAGACGCCGTGATCAATGACAGCCCGGCGCGGTTGTACACATTGAGCTACACCGTCGAAGAAGCGGGCAAACCCGCCTACCCGGTGCGCGCCATGCACATCGTGGTGCAGCACGAGCGGCGTTATTACCAAATCACCGCCAGCTGCGCGGCGGCGCGTTTTGGCGACAATGAACCGCTCTTATGGCAGATGATCGCCAGCTTCCAGGCGCTGAAATAGGCGCGCCGGGCCGGCCACACTCCCTGCAACAATGACAGCGCATCAGCGCTATGTGCCGCGCAACCGCGACTGTTTGCCGACGCAAAACATCGGGGGTGACTCCGCCACGCAGTAGGTCTGAAAACGAAAACTGTCTTAGCTCCGAATGGCGTGAGAACAACAGCGTTTTCGACATCCGCTTGCGACTATCCAAGACGCATGCCGACTACCCAATCCCCTCGCCAATCAGGGCCCACCCGCCTGTCGTTTGCGCGCAACGCTGTGCTGTCGCTTTCCGTAGCCGGCGCGCT
>JANMNW010000603.1:0-7872 GCA_031368515.1 Chloroflexota bacterium | reverse complement strand
GCACCGAGCCGATGATGAAGGCGATCACAGGCACCGAGTCAGGCATGGCTCACCGCCCGCTGCGCGAGGGCAATCATGTCAAACCGGCTCATGGCTGCTCCAGGCGCGCAACTCACGCACGACGACGATGCTCATCGCCATTGCGGCGCCTAGATTACCGATCAGCGCGACGGTGATCATGGTGGCGGTGGCTTTGGCGTTGGGCCCGCCCACGCGGCGGCCCAGCAGATCTTGCAGCACATTGAGCGCAAGAAAAGTCAGCGCAGCTGCCAGGCCGCCGCGCAAGGCAAGCCGTCTCGTCAACGGCCGCACGCGCAACGCCAGAGCGGCGCTGGCGCACAACAGCCCGGCACAGGCCAGCACTGCCGGAACAAACAGCAGCGTAAACAGGTTGTGCAGCGGGATCGTGGCATGGCCCTCTTCGACAAAGTACCCCTCTAGACGGCCAAGGACAAAGACGGCGGCCACGGTCAGCACGGCGTGCGCGACGGCCGTCATCAGCATTGCACTGCGTGGCACAGTCAGGCCGGCGAGGCGCGCCACGCGGCGCAACCAGAATGCACCAGCCAGGCCCAACCAGGCCACACCAATGCTGATCAGCAACAGCGCGCCGCGCGTCTCCTCGATCACCATGGCCGGTCCGAGCAGCCGCTGCACGGCCATGACCGTCGCCACGGTCAGCACAAACGCACCAGGCAACCACACTCCGGCCAGCGCCGCAGCCAGCGTCTGGCGCGGCGCAGCGGGTCGCGCTACAGCGGCGTTTATCGCATTCACGATTTCCCCCGTTGCTCCACCAGCACGGTCACGCTGACCGGCTCGGGCTCCGCCACCACCCCATGCGCGGCGTCGGCCATCACCACAGTAATCGTGTGTTTGCCAGGCGCCAGCTCAATCTCGCGTGAGGTGAAGGGCGCCTTTCCGGCATGGACAGATGTCGTGCGTTGATCAAGCGGCACGGGCTGACCCGCCGACACCGAGAACGCCAATACGCGCGTCTTCGGCTTTTTGTCCGGCGTTGGGGAAGCTGACGCACACGCGGCCAGCTCAAGTGCAGCGCACATCGCCGCGTGGGGCAGTAATCTCATGACAGCGTCTCCTTGAGTGAGTTGCTGTCACGGTAGCGCGCCCGATGTCCCGGGCGATAGAGGCAAGTGTCAGTTCACAAATTCGGTGCGCCGCAGCACATTGAGGTGCTCCAGCGCGCGCCCGGTGCCAAGCGCCACGCAGGCCATCGGCGCGTCAGCCACATAGGCGTGAATGCCCACTTCCTTGGTTAAAAATTCATCCAGCTTGCGCAGCAAAGATGTGCCGCCGGTCATCGCCATGCCGCGGTCAATCAAATCGGAGGCCAGCTCCGGCGGTGTGCGCTCAAGCACGCTCTTCACCACGCCCGCAATCTGGCTGAGCGGCTCAAGCATCGCTTCGGTAATTTCGTTCGAGCTGACTTCGATCGTCTGCGGCAAGCCGCTCACTTGATCGCGCCCCTGCACCTGCATGATCAACTCATCTTCAAGCGGCACCGCGCTGCCAATGCGAATCTTGATATCCTCTGCGGTCGGCTCGCCCACCGCCAGGTTGTATTTGCGCCGGATATAGTTTTGAATCGCCAGATCCAGCTTGATGCCGCCCACGCGCACCGAGTTGGCCGAGACGATGCCGTTCATCGACACCACCGCAGCTTCCGCCGTGCCGCCGCCGATGTCCAGAATCAAATTGCCGGTGGCGGTGTCAACCGGCAAGCCGGCGCCCAATGCCGCGGCCAGCGGCTCGCGGATCAGAAACACCTGGCTGCGATCGGCGCCGGCTTCAATGGCCGCTTCACGCACCGCGCGCCTTTCCACGCTGGTAACGCCGTAGGGCACGCCGATGACAATGCGCGGCGGAAATAGCGTAAAGCCGCGCGCTTTGCGGATGAAATGGGCGAGCATCGTTTGCGTAACCTGGTAGTCGGCGATCACGCCATCGCGCAGCGGTCGTGCCACTTCGATCTCGTCCGGCGTGCGGCCGTACATTTGGCGCGCTTCCTCGCCCACTTCAACGACACGATCCTCGCGGCTCAACAGCGCCACCACCGAGGGCTCTTGAATCACAATGCCCTTGCCCCGCACGTAGACTACAACGTTCACAGTGCCCAGGTCGATGCCGATGTCGGTGCGGAAAATACCCATTGGATGATGATTCTACTTAGCGCGCGCGCAAAACGACATACACAGGAAGCCCGCTGCGCTCGTGCGCGACATGGGTCTCCGTAACGTGCAACCCCATCTCGTTGGCCAGGCGCGTGAACTCCGCACGACGATTGTAGACTGCAAAGCGATCCCACAGCACGATATATGAGCGCGACGGGTCGCGCAACAGCTCTCTTGCGCGCGCGCGAAAAGCGTCGTCCGGATCTGGCGTATAGCCGAAAATCTCAAGCGGACGCACGCGATCGTTGGTCAGCAGGCGAATTTGCTTCTCGATGCCCCAATCGAGCGCAATCGGCTGCGTCGTATGTTGCTCGTCCAGGTAACGCGCCACGGAATAGACGGCGTCTGAAAATCGGCCGGAGCCGCCGGTCTTGGCCAGGGTGACATGATGCTGCTCATTGACCCACACATCGCGCGCGAATGGCCCGGCCAGCACAAGCGCGGCAATAGCCGCCGAGGCCAGCGTTTTTTGGCGGCCGGGCCGCAGCTGTCGCGCCTGGCGCACGACGCGCTCGCTCAGCCAAACCGCGGCGCAGGCCAGCAGAATCTGCGGCAAGCCTGAAATGATAAAAAAGTGGGTGGCCCATTGTCCGGACACGGTGAATGAGCCCATTACGATCGCCACTGGCAGCGCAAGCGCGCAGGCGAGCCAGCGCCAGCGCTCCGGGCGACCCAGTGAAAGCCATGCGCCGCACACGATCGCCAGGGCCAGCGCGGGCAACGCCAGGGTGTTGCCAAAGGTCACGCCGTTGTACCAAAAATAGCTGCCGTCAATAAATACGGTGAAATTGGTCCAGGAGGTGCCCAAGTTGCGGGCGAAATCCAGGTTATCCACGCCGAACTGCTGCGTGGGACGCAGCAGCGATCCGAAGATCAGCGCAAGGGTATGGGGCGTGCCGTCGCGCATCAGCCCGGCCGCGTTGTAATAGATCAACGGCGCGGCGCCCAGTGAAAAACCCAGCAGCAGCAGGGCGGCGTGGCCAGCCGAGGGCAGGATAACCGGCCAGGCGTCGCCGGCACGCCTTCGGGCAATGCCATAGACACACGCCATCATCAGCAGCATCATCAGCCACCACAGAAACGGCAACTTTGCCCACAGCCCCAGGCCCAGCATCACGCCCCCGAGCAGCAAGTGCAAACGCTTGTGCTGCAGCCGTTGCGCCCCTTCCAGCGTGGGTTGCGTCAACAAGAGCAGGCTGGACCAGGCAAACACCGTCATGATGCTGGTCACGCTGATCCCCTGGCGTGAAAACCAGACAAACGAGGGCTGGACTGAAAGCAAAAGCGCGGCAAACGAGGCCACCCACGTGCCGAACCAACGGCGAGACAGCGCAAACATCAGGATCAGAGTTAGCACCGAGCCGGTGATCGGCTGCAGGCGACCGGCTGTCACGGTTGACCCAAAAAGCAGCAGAAATGGCGTTGTCACGTAGCCGCCGAGGCTGCCCATGTAATCCAACAGCATGACGGGAAGCCTGCCAAAGCCAATGCCACGCAACAACTCGGTGTTTTCGCCCCGGAGCACTGCCAGCATAGGCACTAGGTCGAGAGCTTCATCATAGTAGAAGCCTGGAAGACTGAGTTGGCGCAAGGTGTTCCAGAGAAACAGGACGACGGCTGCCAGTATTGGCAGAGTCCAAACATAATGCGAAGCCGCGGCCACCAGCCGCTTCGAGTCAAACATAAAGCACGCGAATCCGGGCACATTATCATAGAGAGAGGGCTTCGGCATCCGGACAAGGCAACGATCACCACGCTGTTCGCCGCTGTCCGTGAAGCATTAGCGGCAAACCTACGCTTGACCCACGCACCCGCGGAAAGAAATCTGAAAGACATTTTGACGAATTCGCGTAGACTTGTGTCAGCCACAAATGCACCGGAAAACATGATTTGGCACGAGCGCCGTGTATAATGACGCGTCGAGGGGACAAAGTACAAAGCGCTCTTGCCTAACGTCGTAGCCATGTGTCGTAGACACTACCGTAGCATCATTGAGGTTTCTGCAGCGAGATGAGCGAAAAAAACCTGGAATCCGGATTACCGGACGACGCTGAGTTCGATCAGCTGTTGTCTGCGTCTGGAGACCGCACGCCCGTTATTCGCCCTGAGAGGCGCGCCGACATGCTGAGCGCATTGTTGGTGGAAAACGCGCGTCTTGCCGCAGCCCGAACGGACGTCATCGAAGCCACCGATGTGCGGCCAATTGCCGGGCTTCAGCCTCGCAACTCCCGCCAGCATGTTATCGAAATTGGCCAGCCTGGCCTGTTCCAGCGCTTGCTCGATGCACTGCGCGAAATAACTGAAAACCGCGCTGTGCGCATTGTCGGCGCCAGCCTGGGTACTTTCTTGCTCCTGCTATTGGGCATCACCGGCTATACGATTGCGTTTGGCGACCGCAACGAACCTGCCGTCGCGCGCGTTGACGGTCTCGTCCGCGTCACCGAATTCCGCAATGTGTTCGGCGTGACGCTGCACGTGCCCAGCCTTGAACAGAGCTCGTCGGGCTTCAAACTGCATGTCGGCGACATGGTCGATGCCGGATCGCAGATCACAATCACGTTTGCCGACGCCACGCAAGTGGTTCTGGCGCAAGGCAGCCAGCTCATTTTGCAGGGCAGCGATCAGATCGAAATCGTCAAAGGCGAAATGCTCGGCGCGCGAACCGCCGAAGGCGTCGGCGGCGGGTTGATGGTCCAATCGGCCTTTAAGATCGTCGCGCCGCAAGCCACGTACATCATCACCGACGCCGTGGTAGGCATCAAAGTCGGTGCCGACGGCAGCGTGACACAGAGCACTATCGACGGCACCGTCTTGGCCAAAGCCACGGGCGACAAAGCCGCGGTCAACGTGGGCGTAGGCGAGCAAACAGTCACTGACAACAGCGACACCCTGAATATGATCGTGTCGACGCCGCTGGTGGTCACGGAAACCACAGCCAGCGGCGCGGTTTCATTCACAGCGCAAACCGTGGTCAGCGGCACGCTCGATATTGTCGACAAGCAAACGGGCAAGGTATTGGCCAGTTTTGCGGCGGATGAAAACGGCGTGGTATCGGGCGAGTTCAAACAGGCCTCAGGCGAAGGCGAGCTGGCCTTCCAGGCCAAAACCGACGACAACCGCGTCAGCCTGGCCACGGGCGCGCTCGATCAGTCATCCAGCGCCAGTTCAAGCCTTTCGGCCACGCCCTCGCTTTACAAACCGACTGTCCGGCCGCCTGCCCTGGAGACGCCCAAACTGCGCTTGCCGGTGATTCCAGTTACACAGGCCAAAGACAGCCGCGGCGCGATCATTTTCTTTGCCGCCGAGATGGTGGATGTGGACGGCGCGGTGAAGCCGCTGACGTGCGAGCGCAGCTCGCCGGCGTTGTTTCCCATCGGCACAACCTATGTCGAGTGCGCCGGCGTTTCCAACAGCGGGCGTCAGGTCACCGGCAAAATCACAGTCAATGTCGCCGATAACGAGAAACCGAGCTTGACCCTTCCGCCAAAGCTGATGATTTCGGCCACCGGTCCCAGCGGCGCCACCGTCACCTATCAAGCCAGCGCCACCGATGACGTGTGGGGCAAGCTCATACCCATTTGCAGCCCGATGTCGGGCGCCAACTTCCCGCTCGGCACCACCCGTGTTTCATGCTCGGCCACAGATCCCTCAAACAACAAGACAGTGGATATGTTCGATGTCACTGTGGCGGACAACGACAAGCCCGTGCTTGAATTGCCGGCAGACCTCAAAGTCGAAGCGCGAGACTCAACCGGCGCGCCAGTGACGTTCGCCGCCAGCGCATCCGATGTCGTAGATGGCGTGGTGCGCGTGGTTTGCAACCGGCTGCCCGGCGAAACTTTTGGCCGCGGCGCCACGCGAGTCACCTGCTCGGCGCGCGACCGGGCCGAGAACACCGCTGAAGGATCATTCACGGTCACGGTCGCGGATGAAACGGGCCCGGTGCTGCGCTTGCCCAACGCCCTTGTGGCAGAAGCGCGCGATGCTGCCGGTGGCGCTGTGACGTTTGAGGCTTCGGCCAGGGACGCGGTCAGCGGCGATGTGCGGGTCAATTGCACGCCCGAGTCCGGCGCAACCTTCCCCATCGGCACAACCACTGTGCGCTGCACCGCCAAAGACGCGCTCGGCAATAGCAAGACGGACAGCTTTGTGGTTGAGGTCAGGGACAGCAGCGGGCCGGAGTTTGCGCAGATCGGTCCTGTCGAAGCGGCCGCCATGAGCGCGCGCGGCGCGATGGTGGCCTTCACAGCAACCGCCCGCGATGCCATTGACGGCCCGGTCACACCGAGTTGCACGCCCGGCAGCGGCAGCCTGTTTGCGTTGGGAACAACCACGGTGACATGCAACGCCGCAGACAGCCGCAGCAATTCGAGCAAAATCAGCTTCGCCGTGATCGTCAAAGACAAGACCGCGCCGACGCTGACTCTGCCCGCCAGCGCCGACTACGAAGCCACAAGCAGCGCCGGCGCGCTCGTTCTCTTCAACGCGACCGCGGACGATGTTGTGGATGGCAAGCTGACACCGGAATGCGATCCCGGATCGGGGCGCACCTTTAGCATCGGCAGTCACATGATCAGCTGCACCGCACAGGACAAGGCGGGCAACGCAAAGACCGAACGCTTTTCCTTCCGCGTCGTTGATACAAAGGGCCCGGCGCTTGGCTTGCCGGGCAATCTCACAGCCAAGGCCATAGTGGCCGGCGGCGCCGTTGTCGCGTTTGACGTCTCGGCCAACGATATTGTCGACGGCAAAATTGCGCCGACCTGCAACTGGAATAGCGGCTCAACGTTCCCGATCGGCACAACCATTGTCACCTGTCGCGCCACTGACAAGGCGGGCAACCTGGCCACGGAAGCGTTCAAGATCTCGGTGACGGATGATGTCGGCCCGCTCGTCAATACACCGCCAGACCAAATTGTGGAAGCCACCGGCCCAGGCGGCGCCGCCGTGAGCTTTGTCGCCAATGCCAGCGATGTGGTCGATGGCTTGCTGGCGGCGGTCTGCAACCCGGGTTCGGGCAGCGTGTTCCCGCTTGGCGCAAACACGGTGACCTGCACCGCCAACGACAAAGCCAATAACACGACGAGCAAGACATTCAAGATCAACATCGTCGACACCACCAAACCGGTCATCAGCGTGCCTGGCACAATTACGCGCGACGCGGTGGATGCCAGCGGCATGGTCGTAACCTTTAACCCAACCGTGTTTGACACAGTCGACAAGAAGCTGCGGGTAAACTGCACGCCCGCGTCCGGCAGCGCGTTCCCAGTCGGGTCAACAACCGTGCGCTGCAACTCGCGTGATGACTCCGGCAATGTCGCTCGGGAGACGTTCACAGTGATCGTCTACCCGGCGCCAACGGCCACGCCGACGCCGACGCCGACAGCGACACCCACGCGCACGCCGACGCCGACACCGACGCCGACAGCGACACCCACACGCACGCCGACGCCGACGGACACGCCGGTGCCGCCGACGAACACGCCGACGCCGACGGACACGCCGGTGCCACCGACGAACACGCCGACGCCGACGCCGACGAACACACCCCCGCCGCCGCCGCCGACGCCTACGGCCACGACGGTGCCGCCCACAAGCACGCCCGCGCCGACGAACACACCGGAGCCGCCGACGGCCATCCCGCCCAACGGCAATGAGCCAGAGGGCGGCGGGCAAGGCA
>JANMNW010000590.1:0-2757 GCA_031368515.1 Chloroflexota bacterium | reverse complement strand
GCGAGAGACGAGGCACGCCTCGCCGCTGGCCTGCGCATTGTTGCGGCTGATCACCGTGCACGATTCCATGCGCGGCTCGACATATTTCTCCGCCAGCCATTTGAGGCGCATTGGAACATTGCCGAGCTTTGAGAAGTTGAGTACAAAGCGGCGCAGGCGGGTGCTTGCGACTTCTTCCAGCGGCTCAATCGCCGCCTGCGCGGCGACGGCCGGCTCGGCCTCGTGATACGTGTACAGGAGCAATTCGCGCAGAAGCGAATGGTCCGGCGATGTGGATAGATGGCCATAAAGCAACCCGAGCCTGGGATCGGCGCCGAGTTCGTCGCGAAACAACTCGGGAAACCCAGCGTAATCCACCACGCGGCGGCCGGTGGCATACACCACGTTGTCGGTGATCTCGATCTGCGCGTCGAGCACCACGCCAAACAAGCCATAGCCTCCAATCACCAGGTTGAACAGCTCGGCATTCTCGCTGCGGCTCAACGTGTGCACGCTGCCATCGGCGCGCATCAGCCGCATCGACCGGATCGTGCGGCCCACGGCACCAGCCTGGTGATCCATGCCATGCGCGTTCACGGCAATTGACCCGCCGACGGTAAAAATGTCGGTCGACTGCATTGCCTTCACGGCGTATTTCGGGTGCAGAAATTTCTGAATGTCATGCCAGGTCGCGCCGCTCTGCACGGTGAGCGTCTTGGTCGCAGTGTCGAGCGACATGCTGTTAAAGCCGAGCATGTTGAGCACAAGCGCATTTTTGCCAAATGCGTGGCCGCCCATGCTGTGGCGCACGCCCGCAATCGAGACCTTGAGCCCGTTGTCGCGCGCAAATTGCAGCGCCTCACGGATGTGCCGCTCCTCAGTCACTTTCACAACGCCATAGACCGGCGTTCGGTTGAGACAGCTGGCATCATTGAGCACGCCGCCTTTCTGAAGCCATGGCAAAGAGGCGGGAGGCGCCGGAAGCGCCAGCGTGTTTGTGCCGGCATCCGGCGGCAGCACGGGGCCGCAGTCCTTTTCGCCGGTTGGGTCGGCCGACAGCTCATCGGCTTTGCGCGCGGAGACGGCCACTGCGCCGACGATCGCCACTGCGGCCAGCGACGCGCGGATTCCAAGTTTTTTGGTGTCAGACTGCTTTTTCACTTGTGGTATTTTAGGTGGGCTCCACCTCAAGGTGGAGCCCACCTGGTCCCCTCAGAGGCGCTCAACCGGCACCTGAATTTCAAGAACAACAGGCGCGCTGATGTCGACCAGCTCGTTTTCACGGCCGTAGTGATGCAGTTCGCGCACCGCGCTATTCGCGCAACGAAATCCATTTTCAGACATCCATCCAAACACTGCCACGATCGCCTGCGTCACATCAAACGTAGCGCCGCGATGCACCGCGCAGACGGTCTCGGGCGAAGCCGGCAACGTGTTCGCCCGCATGTCCGCCGGTACGGGCAGTCGATCGAGCGCCGCATCGGCTTTGGCTGGAAGCGTCACGGCCGCTTCCATGTCGATGTCAGTTTCAATAAACTCTTCGTTGTGATACATCATGAGTTCGGGCCCCGGGTTTCGCACACCCACGTCGCGAAGCGTGTCGTAAATCGACGCATACATGGCGCACCGATACTCGGCCATCTCGCGCAAGGTTGGGACCATGCGCCGGACACCCACGATGCGCTGCTCCGGAATTTGTTTCAGCGTAACGTCATACGCTGGAGCGCGGCCCTCCTGTTCGATTTGGCGCAGGCGGCTTTCAATGCGCTGCAACCGCTGCGCTTCCTCGCGCATCTGGCGGGTGACATCGGCCATGCGCAGGCGCAGCATCCCGCGAATCTGTTCCGCGGGCACGTCGTCGGATAACAGCCCCAAGATCTCGTCAAGCGAAAAGCCCAAGTCTTTAAACGCCAAAATCCGATTCAGACGCGGCAGCTGTTCAAGCGTGTAGTAGCGGTAGTCGGTGAATTTGTCTATTTGGGCGGGGCGCAACAGACCAACTTCATCATAGTGGCGAAGGGTAGGCACGCTGACCTGCGCCACGCACGAAAAGTCGCCGATTCGCAGGAGGTGAGACGAATCACTTGTCATATGTTGTTGGTGACAGGTGCCAGATCCGGCATCTGTCACCGTGTGTGTTGCGCGCGATACCAGGCCATTGTCGCTCGAATCGCTTCCGCCAACGGTGTGGCATGAATGCCGAATTCCTGCTTAAACTTGCTGCTATCGACCACAAATGGCTTCTCGAACTGATACTGCATCTCAACCACCTCGCGAATCACCGGATTGAACAAGCCCAGCGCTCCAAGCAGCTGTCTGCCGGCAGTTTGCACCTTCAACGGCTTGCCCGCCTCGGCATAGATCAACCCAAGCATCTGCCGGGCGGTCTGCGCCGGGTTGTTGGGCGCGTGCCAGATCTGGCCGTAGGCCGATTCGCGCGTGCCCACCGCGGCCATGGCTGTGCCCATATCCAGAATATAAGTGCTTGTATGCGGCACATCCAACTTGCCGGTTATCGTCGCAGCCTTGCCCGCCAGCGCCGCCGGGAACACGCGTTCACCCAGGGCCGATTCCCGCACACGCGGACCAAAGTAGTCCGACCCACGCACGATAGCCACCGGCGCGCGTCCAGTACGGTGTGCGGCCAGCATCACTTGTCCAAGCTCGGCGCGAAGCTTGCCCTTGCGCGTATTGGGCCGTTCGGGAGTGTCCTCACGCATCGGCGCCCCGCCCGTCTCACCATACGCATACAGGTTGTCGCCCAGCACCAGGCGCGCG
>JANMNW010000600.1:0-5705 GCA_031368515.1 Chloroflexota bacterium | reverse complement strand
AGCAGCCATCATGGCAGCGAATACACGCCGTGGTTTCGCAAGAACAAAGCGACCATTGACGCCTACATCAAGACGCGCTGGGACTATTACGTGATCAGCAGCGGCCGCCAGACGCCGGCCCAACAGCGCGAGCTTGAGCATATGGTGAACAGCCCGCTCAAGCGCAGCGAGGAGTATGGCTCGCTGATCATCCACAGCATGGAGACCGATCAGAAGCGCGTGATCTATGGCAATGTGCCCAACGACGGCATGCCCGGCGCCAAGGGATCGCTGGCTATCAACAATCTGCCGTCGAATGCCTGTGTCGAAGTGGGCTGCCTCGTTGACCGCAACGGAATCCAGCCTACGATGCATGGACCGTTACCGCCGCAATGCGCCGCCGTCAACCGCACAAATATTAATGTGCAAGAATTGGCGGTGTTGGGCGCCACAACCGGCAATCGCGACGCGATCCATCAAGCCATTGCCATGGACCCGCTGACTGGCGCGCTCATGACCTTGCCTAAAATACGTGAAATGGTGAACGATCTGTTCGCCGCTCAGAAGCGCTGGCTGCCGCAGTTTAATTAGCCTATGAACGCAACAGCAACCCAGTCAACGCCGCCGGCTGCGGCCGACGACGCCCCGGTGCTCCAGATCAAAGACCTCAAAACCTACTTCTTTCTCGAGAAGAGCACGGTGCGCGCGCTGGACGGCGTCAACCTGTCGTTGCAGCAGGGCCATACGCTGGGTCTGGTCGGCGAGAGCGGTTGCGGCAAAAGCCAGATGGCCATGTCGGTGACGCGCTTGCTGCCATCACCGCCCGGCAAAATCGTCAATGGTGAGATTCTGTTGCGCCGCCGCGATGGCAGCACGGTCGATATCGCCAAACTCGATCCGCGCGGACAGACCATGCGCAGCATTCGCGGCGGCGAGATCGCCATCGTCTTTCAAGAGCCGATGACCTCGCTCAATCCGTTGCAAACGATCGGCAACCAGATCGCAGAGGCCGTGATTGAGCATCAACATGTGGGCAAGGCGCAGGCGATGGACCGCGCGCTGGAGATGCTCACGCGCGTGCAGATGAGCGCGCCCAAGCAGCGTTTGCGCGAGTATCCGCATCAGCTCAGCGGCGGCATGCGCCAGCGCGCCATGATCGCGCTGGCCATGTCGTGCAACCCGTCGATTCTCATCGCCGATGAGCCCACCACCGCGCTGGATGTGACCGTGCAATCGCAGATCCTCGACCTGATGCGCGACCTGCAGCGCGATTTCAATTCGTCCATCATCCTGATCACCCACAACCTGGGCGTGGTGTCGCAAATGACCCAGAAGGTGGCGGTGATGTATTTTGGCCGCATCGTCGAGCTGGCCGAAACGCGCGAGTTGTTTCATCACCCCATGCATCCCTACACCGAGGGTTTGTTGAACTCGGTGCCCGTGCTCGGACGCAAAGATAAGCAGGTGCTGGTGCCCATCAAGGGCATGGTGCCGTCGCCCACCGAGCAGATTAAAGGTTGTCCTTTTGCCGCGCGCTGCCCGCATGTCATGGATAAATGTCGTGAAGAGCGCCCGGAATTGAAGGAGCACCAGGCGGGGCATTTTGCCGCGTGCTGGCTGCATGAAAACGTCTAGCAAGTGGTTTTGGAGGTCCTATCGAGTAAGTTTTCACCTCAGTCATGTGATCCGTAGTGTGATCTATTTGTTGACCAAAGGAAAATCCAGGAGGATATCTCAAGATGAAGACCAATTTGACACGCCGCAACGTATTGCGGTTGTCCGCTCTCGGCGGCGCCGGCGCGCTCGTGGCCGCATGCGCTCCCGCTGCGACCCCCGCTCCCAAGGCTGAGGCCCCCAAAGCTGAAGCGCCTGCTGCTGAACCCACCAAGGCGCCCGAAGCACCCGCAGCCGAACCCACCAAAGCGCCCGAAGCTCCGGCCGCGATGGGCAAAGTCGTGGACCCGATTCCGTTTCCGGATGCGCCGCCGCTCGATCTGGGCGGGGCCGTCGCCAAGCGCCAGCCGATCAGCGAGATCGTGACCTATAAGGCGCTGCCAGAGTACAAACAGGTGGCGTGGCTTGATAAGGCTGTGGCCGACGGCAAATTACCTGCCGTCAAAGACCGGCTGCCCAAAGAGCCGCAAGTCATGCTCAGCGCTGGCATGAAGGACGGCCCAGGCGAATATGGCGATCTGTGGCGTGGCTTTTCAGCCTGTCCGACCGCCGGCTGGAACAACTATGCTGGCGTCAGCGCGGGCTGGTTCGGCATCGAGAGCTACAGCACCAACAACAACTCGCTGTTCAAGACCGGCCCGCTCTTCCGCGCTGATCAGGACATCGAGCCCTTCCCCAACACCGCCAAGAGCTGGAAGTGGGTGGATGACGACTTTGCGCTTGAGGTCAAGTTGATCGAAGGCGCCAAGTGGTCGGATGGCGCGCCGTTCACGGCCGACGATGTGGTCTGGACATGGGAAGCCTATGTGCTTGACGATAATGTCAATGCCGGCCGCCATTTGCCAGCCTACAAGTATGGCGACAAAGACGCCAAGCTTGAGAAGATCGATGACTATACGATCAAGTTCACCTTTGGCGCGAAGAAGCCGTTGAACGTGTTCTATCAATTGGGCGAGTACGCCTTTGTGCCAAATCCCAAGCACGCGCTTGCGGAATTCCATCCGAAATTCAGCACCAAGGACCCGAAGCCCAGCTACAAAGACTTCGATAACGCGCTTCCGCCGGACAAGTTGCCGATCCCGACCATGGGCCCCTGGGTGCCCACGGAGTACAAGACCGATGAACTCATGATCTTGCGCCGCAACCCCTACTTCTGGAAGGTTGACGAGAAGGGCCAGCAATTGCCCTATTTCGATGAGATCCAGTACAAGAAGGGTCCCAGCGGCATTGGCCGCGACCTGTGCACGATGGCCGGCGACTGCGATCACACGAACCTGGAAAACCCCAGCTCGTATGTGAATACCATGACCAAGGCGCTGGAACCGGACGCCAAATTCTCTGTCAACTGGGGACCAGAGTTGCTCGGTTATGGCGTTGAGTTTAACTTCGCCGAGGAGACCGGCGCGAAGGACGATCGCGACAAGGCCGTGCGCCAGCTCAACCGGAACCTCAAGTTCCGCTTGGCGCTCAGCTACGCGACCGACCGCGACGGCATCTCGCAGGCGATCATGCGCGGCCCGTTCTTGCGTGGCTATGCCGGCGGCATCTACCCCGGTTCACCCTCGTTTGACCAGAAAGCGGTTGTCTACTATCCGAACGATGTCGAGTCGGCTAAAACCCTGCTCGAAGAGATCGGTCTGAAGGACACCAACGGCGACGGCGTGCGCGAGTGGACTGATGGCCCGCAGAAGGGCAAGGATGTCATCCTGCAGCTGCTGTCGTCGGAAGACGCGGCCGAGACGCAGTCGGTGGCCGAGGCGCTGGTCAACCAGTGGGCGGCCATTGGCATCAAGTTGAACACCCGCGTGATCAATAGCACCACCAACACCGAACTCGATAGCACGGCAAATTGGGACCTGCGCATCTACCGCGGCGGCCAGCAGTTTGCGCTACCGTTTACGAATCCCACGGCGCTGGCGCCAATCGACAAGGGTTTTGGCATCCATCGGCAGGACGGCGACAAGCCGCGCAAGCTGATGGACTTTGAGCAGCAGCTTGTCGATATCGTCAAGAAGTATCAGTTGACGTACGATTCAGCTGAACGCCTGAAGCTCATGAGCGAGTACAACGCCATCTTCACTAAGAACGTCTATCACATGGGCGTCTTTAGCGGCCGCTACGGTCTCGGCCTGGCGAAGCGTGTGAAGAACATCCCACCGGCGACACCGACGTTCCTCTATACGTGGGTGGAAGATGCGATTCTTCTGGACACGCTTTGGACGCCCAAAGCCGACCAGTTGAAGCAGAACCGGCCGGAAACTTTCCCGCTGTTCACCAAGTAAGCACGCACCGCGCCCCCTCGTTCTCAGTGAACGAGGGGGCGCGGTGACGCTTTGAACGTATGCTCACCTACCTTCTTCGCCGTTTTATCATCGGCACCATCATGCTGCTGGGCGTGGCGCTGGTGTCGTTCATCGTGATTCAGTTGCCGCCAGGCGACGTTGCGTCCAACTACAAGGCGTTCTTGTTGCAGCAGCCGGGCGTGAGCGAGGAAGATGCGGAGCGCCAAGCCAATCTGCTGCGAGTGCGCTATGGCTTGGATCAGCCGATGCCGGTGCAGTTTTACACCTGGATCAAGGGCATCGTCACCGAAGGCAAATTCGGATTCTCATTCGCATACCGGCGCGATGTGGGCGAGCTGATCGCGGAACGTCTGCCCAAAACGCTGTTGCTGGCGACTCTGTCACATGTCATTTCGACCTTTGTGGGGCTGGCCCTGGGTATATTTGTGGCCACGCGCAAATATGGCTTGATCGACAACGTGTCCGGCATTATGGCGTTTATATTAACGTCGGTGCCGCGCTTCGCACTGGCGCTAGTCATTTTGTATCTGCTGGTGTTTGTGTTCAAATTGCCCAGCATCACCGGCTTTTTCTCGCCTGAGTATGTGATCGCGCCGTGGAGTTTTGCGCGGGTGGCCGACATGTTCAAAAACATCTGGCCGGTGCTGGTCATCGCCGGGCTGGGTGGCGTGGCGCAGAACATGCGCGTGATGCGCGGCAACCTGCTGGATGTGCTGGGCGCGCAGTTTGTCACCACTGCACGCTCAAAAGGCATCAGCGAGGCGATGGTCATGATTCGGCATGCCGTGCCCAACGCGCTGCATCCGATCGTGGCCTATCAAGGCACTGTGCTGCCCTACATGCTTGCGGGTGAGCTGGAAGCGGCGATTGTGCTCAACCTGCCCACGCTTGCGCCGATGTTCGTCAACGCGCTCGTCAGTCAAGACATTTTTATCTCAGGCAGCCTCGTGCTGATATATGGCGTGTTGACCGTTGTGGGCAACCTGCTGTCCGATCTCTTGCTCGCACTCTTGGATCCGCGCATCCGCTTTAGCTGATCGACATTCCGAAGGAACACACTATGAGTGCCAATGCCTCCACCCCAGTTGCCCCTGATTGGCTGCGCACCCTCGCGGATCCTGTCAACGAGAGCTACTTTCAACTGCTGTCGCGGCGTTTCATGCGCAGCCGGGTTTCGATCGTCGGCGGCTTGATCGTCATCATGCTCGCGTTTCTTTCGATCTTCGCCGACTTCTTTTCACCCAACCCGATTGATGGCGACAACCTGAAAGATGCGTTTGTGCCTCCCAATCAAATCCGTTTTATCGACGCCGCTGGCAATTTCAGCGCCCGGCCGTTTGTCTATGCGACGGTGATCGCGCTGGACCCCAAAACGTTTCAGCCAACCTGGACCGACGACATCAAGAAAAAGTATTATCTTCAGTTCTTTGTGCGCAGTTGGCCCTACCGCTTGCTGGGCATCATTCCGACCAACCTGCATCTGGTCGGAATTGAGAAAGGTGGCAAGCTGTATATGCTTGGCACCGACAAGCTCGGCCGTGATTTGTGGGGCAAGGCTTGTCAGGCCGGGCGCATCTCGCTGAGTCTGGGGTTGTTCGCCACCTTTATCACCATCGCAGTGGGTTCGGTTGTGGGTGTTACATCGGGCTACTACGGTGGCCGCACCGACGAGATCATCCAGCGCTTTGTTGAGTTTGTGAGTGCCTTCCCGGGGCTACCGCTGCTGATGTCGCTGGCCGCGCTGGTGCC
>JANMNW010000598.1:0-3939 GCA_031368515.1 Chloroflexota bacterium | reverse complement strand
GTTGCGGTCGAGCGCCAAACCGACCAGATAGCCGTCGGAAAACACAATCGACGCCGGTCCGTCCCACGGCTCCATCAACGCAGAGTGAAAGCGAAAGAAATTCTTGACCGCCGGCGAGAGATCGGGATCTTTTTCCCAGGGCGGCGGGATCAGCATCTTGAGCGAATGGCGCACATCGCGCCCGGCCAGTGTGAGCAGCTCGACGGCGTTGTCAAGGCGGCCGGTGTCGCTGCTGCCGGTGTCGATGACCGGCTTCAGATCGTCGATCGCATCACCCCAGACCGGCGAGGCCAGATCGGGCTCGCGCGCGAGCATCCAGGTCTGATTGCCTTCAACCGTGTTGATCTCGCCGTTGTGCGCCACAAAGCGAAAGGGCTGCGCCTTGTCCCAGGTCGGAAAGGTGTTGGTCGAATAGCGCTGGTGAAAAACGCAGTGATTGACTTTGAAGTCCAGGTCGTTCAGATCGAGATAGAAACGGCGGAATTGCGAAGCCGAGACCAGCGCCTTGTAAACCACGCTGCGGCACGACATTGAGGCGATGTGCAAGCCGTCGATGCCATTCGCGCGCGCGGCAATTTCCATGCGCCGCCGCGCCAAATAGAGCGCCTGATCGAACTCAAGCTCGCTGGCAACGGCACGCGGCCGTTCGATGATGACCTGCTGAATGTCCGGGCACATCTCCAGAGCGCGTTTACCCAGCGCATTGGGCTCCAGCGGCACGGTGCGCCACATGACGACTGGAAAGCCCATGCGCTCCAGCTCCGCGTCGATGATCGCGCGCGCGTCGGCATTGTGCTCAGGCTTGCGCGGCAGAAAGATCATGCCCACAGCCATGTCGCCCGGGCGCTGTGCGCGCTGCCCCACGCGTTCGAGCTCGCGGTTCAACAAGGTGTGCGGAATGGCGCACAAAATGCCGGCGCCGTCGCCGCTCTTGCCGTCAGCGTCAAATGCGCCGCGGTGGGCAAGCCGTTCCAGGCACTTCAGCGCATCGTCCAAAATGCGATGCGTGTCGCGGCCGGACAAATCAGCCAGAAAACCGATACCGCAGGCGTCGTGTTCGAAACGGGCGTTGTAGAGCGGCGCATGCACGCTCGCGGCAAACGCGTCAGCATCTTGCCCCGGCGCAAGCGGCCCTGGCTGATGACTCTCGTCGGACGACGGCTGGCCTGAAGAAAAACGCTTTGCCATATGTGCGAAACAGGACCGAAACGGGATAGCAAAAAAGAGCGGCGGCTGCCGCTCCTGCGAGTGCGCGTCTACGTGGACAACGAACAGGCTAGGTCACCGTGACCGTGTGACAAGACTATGGCGCGCCACGCAACTTCGTCCGTCACTTCGTGGCAAACGGACACTAAGTGATTCCATAAAGCATACCGAATCAGGCTGTGTTGTCAATAGCCACGGGCATTCTGATCAGTCTGAATAAAATGATCGCATGATTGCGTGTTCGTGGCGCGGTGTGTACTTCCAACACGCGCCACACGCAGCCGAAATCAGCGTCGCCAATTGCGGAATGCATGCGACGATGCTGCCATTGATCAGACGTTAAATGAATGAATGATTGAGGATGTGACTTTATGGGGAGAGCTTCAAACGATCCAATTGGCGATTTGCTGGACGACATCATGAGCGGCAAGAACAGCGGTGGAAGCGCCGGCAGTTCAGGCCGTAAACAGGCCAATCCGCTGGATGAGATTTTTGGCCAGGAGCAGCCCGGCACTGGCGCACAACCTGGACAGCCGGGACTGCCTGACATGCCTAATGCGCAAGAGCAAGGTTCGGGCGGGTTACCGAGTTTTCCTGGCGGCGGCCACGCCGGTGGCGGAAGCATTTTGGATATTCTTGGCGGCATCCTGGGTGGTGGCCAGCCCGGCGGCACGCAACAGCAGGCGCCTCAACAGATGCCCGGCGGAATCGAGGACATTCTGGGCGGCATCCTGGGTGGTGGCCAGCCCGGCGGCACGCAACAGCAGGCGCCTCAACAAATGCCCGGAGGCGGCATCGAAGACATCCTGGGCGGCATTCTCGGCGGTGGCCGGCCTGGCGGCACGCAACAGCAGGCGCCTCAACAAATGCCCGGCGGCGGCATCGAAGACATCCTGGGCGGCATCCTGGGTGGTGGTATGCCCGGCGGTAACATCGCGGGCAACCCGATCTTGGCGCCTATCGTCAACGGCATCTCGAAAAAACTCGGGCTGCCTCCGGCGATCGTGGCCATCGGCCTCTCGCTGATTTTGGGCAAGCTTATGAGCAAGGGCTCGCAAGCGCAGACCCAGCCCGGCCAGCAACGCGGCCCGGGCGTCCCCGAAAAGTCGCGGCAGCCGGGCAATCTCGATCTGGATGACATTCTGGACCGCATGCGCAAAGAGGGCGTCGATCGCGCGGCCATCGACAACAGCGGGGTCGTCAACGAAGTCGCGCAGGAAACTGGCCTGGGCCAACAAGACGCCGGCCAGCTGATCGAGGAGATCATCGGCGCACTCGGTGAAGAGGGCTCTGCCAAGCCGATGCCCAAGCAAAGCGGTCGCGGCGCTCAGGGCCACGGCGGTCTCAAAGATATTTTGGACACTTGGTAATGGCAAACACACAACGCACGACACCCGGACGCATGATTCTCGAAAAAGTAATGCATAGCGTGGTGCAAGTGGTCGCGCTGCGCAAAGCCATGTTTGGCAACTATCAATCGGCATGGACCGGCAGCGGCACCATCGTCGATTCGCGCGGATTGATCCTCACCAACTGTCACGTGGCCAATCCGCAGGCGATGGGAATGCCCGCGCCCGAGGCTAATTTGCTGGGCATCTCGATTATCCAGCGCAGCGACGCCGCGCCCGCCCTCACCTATCTGGCGGAAATCGCCGCTATGTCGCCCGAGCTGGATCTGGCGGTGTTGCGCATCGTGGCGCAGCTCGACGGCACGCGCGTGAGCAACCTCAACCTGCCCGCGCTGCCGATTGGGGACAGCGATTCACTTGAGCTCGGCGACACCGTGGCCATCTTTGGCTATCCAGGCATCGGCGGTGAGACGATCACGTTCACCAGCGGCTCGGTGTCGGGCTTCACCAGCGAGCAAGGCGTCAATCAGCGCCGCGCCTGGATCAAGACCGACGCCACCATCGCGGGCGGCAACTCCAGCGGCACCGCCGTCAATGAAGACGGTTCATTGATCGGCGTGCCCACGCAGGCGGCTGCCGGCGCGGGCATCACGCCGGTGGATGCGCGGCCGGTGGTCGACACCAATCGGGATGGCCGCATCGATCAGCGCGATTCGCCGGTCGCCGTCGGCGGATTTATCAACGGCCTGCGGCCGGTGAATCTGGCCAAGCACCTGTTGCAGCAGGCTGGCGCAAACCTGAACGCCGCGCCCAAAGCCAACTTTCCCATGCCAACGCCCAACCAGTCGGGCGTGCCTTCGTTCAACTCGTTGTTCTTCAGCTCGCAGGTCACAGCCGACAGCCGGCCGGTCAATCCATCGGCGCTGCTGCCCGGCGGAATCGCCCAGCTGTATGCCTCGTTCGATTACGACAACATTCCCCAAGGCACGCGCTGGAGCCAGACGTGGGCGCTCAACGGCAAAGTGATTTACCAGAACGAAGCGAGTTGGGCCGACGGCCTGTCGGGTCGCAAGACGCTGGTGCTTGGCAACAAGAGCGGATTGCCGGATGGCATCTATCACCTGGTCACGACGCTGGATGGCGCGATCGCGCTGCAGGGCGATGTCACTCTGGGCAAGCATCAGTTCGACACCGACAGCGAAATCAGCGGGCGCATCGTCGATCAGCACAGCAGCCAGGGTCTGTCCAACGTGCTGGTGATTGCGCTTAAGCCCGGGGTGTCGGTGCAGCAGTTTGCGGCCGTGAAGTCGAAAGACATGGCTTACACCTCGGTCCGCAGCGGACCGGATGGACGCTTTACCTTCCCGGTGCAGCTGCCCAAAGG
>JANMNW010000504.1:0-21922 GCA_031368515.1 Chloroflexota bacterium | reverse complement strand
CGCGCGCGCCATCGTCTACGGGGCGGGCGTGTCTCACGATCGCGTCGTCGCTTGCGAAGGCGGCTGTGTTGATGGCGCTCTCCGCGGTCGCGCGCACCTTGCCAATGTTGAGGCCACCCACACCTCCGGTCTGCACGCGTTGCAAGTAACGATCCGTCCCCGCCGACCCACTCGGAAACGACGAATACGCCACCCCATGCTCGAACTCCTCCAATTCCACCAGACCGTCGGCCGAAGCCAGTCGATTGATTTTTTGCGCGGTAAAGGCCGAGAGCAATCGTTCGGTGGCGCGGCGCTGGTCGAGGTTGGCCTGCGGTGCCGCGGCGAATGCTGCCAGCACATCGTCATCGTGCAAGCCGATGGCCACAGACAACGCCGAGGTGGCGGGTCGCCGATCGGCCACCGGGTTGCCCGCAACAGGCACGCCATAGATCGCGCCGTGCAACAGCGATGATCGCAACTGCCACGGTTTGGCGATGAAGCGCGTGTTGGCCTCGGTCGCAAAGGCCGAAGACGCGCTCAAGGTTTGCTTCTCGAGGAAGGTCTTGTCCAGCGGCATGTAGCTGCTGGCAGCGTTTGCGGCTCGTGCCGCATCGCGCGTCGCATCACGTGCGCCCGGAGCCTTGGACGGGCGCGGGCTGGCCCAGCGCTCTTGCGTGGTCAGGCCCAACGACTTGCGCAATTCGAATTGCGCTTTTTCCTGTTGCAAGGCCCACTGCGCGTCGCCCCACTCATACATCAATCGCCAACGCAGGCGATCCAACAATTCATGCAGGCTGTCGTTGCTGCGCGCACGGTCGAGCGGATCGCTGGCGGCGTTGCTCCACCAACCGGTCACGAGGTATGCAGCGCAATCTTCATCTACGCCGTCTGGGGCCACCTGCGCGATGTCGCTCAGCGGATCGTGAAAGGCGAACCGGTTGAGCACGGCGTCGTACACCGCCGACCAACTCACCGCCCCACCGACTGTGCCGGTCAATTGGTCGCGGTCGATTTTCACACCGGCCGGCACCGCATCAGCCGATGCCGCGCCGCCTTCGGTCCAACTGCCCAGCGGCACCGCGACTGCGCGATCGGCTTCCAGCACCCAGCCGGTCGTCACTACGTCGCGTCGGCCGCGTGGCAGCACGATGCGCAGCACCACCCAACGGTCGGGCAGCGCCGGCAACCCCAGACGATTTGCCACGCCGTCGGCGCGCTCCCTGAGCGTGCCGCGCAGCAGCGCATCGGGCATGGCCCAATGCAAATGCACGCCAGCCGGGCGAGGCGAACCCGTGTTGAATGGATCGGGCATGCCATCTTCTGGATCGGACACGGCCTGACCGTTGGGGCCAGCCACCAGCATGGGCAGCCGCACCATCGGTTCGCTGCTGCCCTGTTGCACATATAGCACCTGCACATCAATCGGCACGAGCAGCCGATGTTCGCGCAACAGATATTTGTCCCAAGTGCCCAATTCACCGAGGTCGAGTTGGGCACGGTCGGCTGCGAGGAAGCGCTTGCTGATGAGTGCCTCGCGGATGGTGCCGGGATCGAGCCGCGCAAACACATCGCTGTCGGCGCGCGGTTCGAGCTTGGGCGCGGACTTCGCCTTGGCTTTGCGAGCGGCGGGGCGTTTGCCGCGCTTGCTGGCTTTGTCGCTGCGCTTGGTCATGGGTTCACCTGCCCAATCTTGATGGCGACTGTGGTCTTCCACGTCGTCAATGGGATTGTGATCTTGAAGGTGTCGAAGTCGAAGAAGCGCTGCCCCTCCGAGTTGCTGGGGTCGCCAAAGACTTGGCGAAACGGGAAGCGCAACATCTGCAGCGCAAACTCGTTGGGTTCCAACGTGCCATTGGCGTTGGGCGACTTGGCGGCCAGCCGCTTGCGCAGTTCAGCCAGATTGATCACGCCGGGCGCACCGCTGCGGAAGGGCACATCGACCGAGTTGGCCTTGGTGAACTTGTCTTTGGGTGGCACGGGGTTGCCCGTCGCGTTGTCGCGCACCTTAACCTTGGCGCGTCGTTGCGCGGGCGGGGCCTCGGGGTCGAGGCGCGCTCCAAACTGAATGCCCTGACGCGGTTCCTCGATGTGCACCACCGCAGGGACGCCATCGATCAACACGAGCAAGACTGCGGGGGCCAACCGCTCCAATCGCAGCACCTTCAGTCGGTTTGGGTCGGACTCGGCGGCGGTGGTGAGTGCGTCATCGGCGATGACATCGCGCGAGTAGGCGCGCACATGCAAGTTCGGCCAACCCGACACCAACCGCGAACGCATCAGAAATCCAGTGATGGTGCCACCCGCGCCTTGCAAGCGTTTTTCGCTGCGAGGGCGACGGATCGTGCGCTCGGCATCGTCCACATCGGCGCGAATTTTCGGATACACCGCTTCGAGCTGTGTGCGATCGGCTGTGGTGATGGTGCCCACACTGAGCACGCCTTGCACCAGCGCATCCGTCCACGCGCGATCGAGGTAGAAGAAGCGAATGGATTCGAGCGGCAGCAGATTTGCATCGGGCACGAGGTAGCTGAACGGCACGCCATGCAGCAAGCGCAACCGCGCGAGGAAGCGACGCAGTTCGCCGGGCACGATGTGGTCGCCATCGTCCGGGTCGTGGTCGACCACCAGATCGACATAGTCTTTCACCGCCGCAACCGTTGCGGACAGCACCGCGTCGGATGTGACAAATCGCTTCATTGCGCACCTTCCTCGTTTGCATCGCCATCACTTGCGCCGTCGCTTTCGTCATCGTCGAGCGTCGGCGCATTGCGGATCAATTCGTCGAGCGCATCGGGCTCGGCTTCACTGACACCACGTTGCCGCGGCTTCGTCATCGCGACGTTCAACACGTGGTTCAGCTCGGTCGAGAGCGCGCCCCGCAGCGAGGTCAAGGCGCTTTCGTCAAGTTGCACCCGCCCCCTGCTATTGGCGACGGGCACTTGCACCTGCGAGATCGCAGCCACGATGCCAATCTCCTGCCCGAGTTTGCGCACCGCTGCGAGGTTGAAGCCGAGACCCTGCGCAATCACCGCGTCGAGTTCGCCGCGCACGACAAGCTCACGCCCGGGGTCGGCGATGGGCCGGCGTGGGCCAAGCGTTTCCGCCGGCTGCTTCACCATGTCGCCAATCATTTGCATGGCCACGAAGCGGCTGAGGTCGATGCGCTTGTCGACAAACTTAGGCAGTGTGAACGTGGTGAACTGCGACAAGATTTCGCGCGCGCGGCCCGCGCCGAATTGCTCGTTGCGGAAGCGCAACAGCGCCGACACGACCGACAGTTGCGACAAGCCCAGCAGGCGCCCGATCTCGAAGGCGGCGGCCAGCGTGAGATCTTCGCGACCATCGGGCACGATGCGCCGGAGCTGATCGGCCGAGTGGGCCAGCATCGGACGATTCGAGTCGACCGGGTCGCGTTCGGTGGGGAACGGCACCAGCGGCCCGCGATACCACGCGCGCACCTCGTCGCCGCGTCGGGTGCGGTGGTCCAGCCCGATGTGACCGGTCTCGACCACCTCGGGGCCGGGCGGCGCGGGTGGGGCCTTGGGATCGGGCACAGGCACCGTGCCGAGCAGGCCAACATCCAGATCGCGCATAAGCGACTCGAACGTCGCCCCGTCGTTTGTCGTGAACGACCAATGCGCCAATACCGGGAAGCGGTAGACATTCTCGATCGCGAACAGTTCGATCGGGAAACGAAAGCCGGCGGCCATCGTGTCGCGCACCAGCCGCTTGGCATCGGGGTCGAGCGCGACCTTGGCGACTTGTTCGGTGACACTCTTCCACTGTTGTGCGGCCGGCGTCTCCTTCATCGTGGCCGCGCCATCGAGCGCGACGCCCACGTTGGCCGACTGCTTCGCCGCGCTGCCGAGCAGTGGCGTTGCCGCTCGACTGCTAGCGCCCGGCAACACGATGTTGCCCAGGTCAATTCCTCCCATCACGCGCGGGTCGGGGCCGACCTTGGGGTCGATGGCGGCCAGCACAGTCCAGTCTTGCGCAAGTTCAAACGTGAAGTGGTCAATGGGAGGGGCGGGCTTTGGCAGAGCGGCTAGTTGTCCTTCCAGGTTGACCAGGCAAGCAAAATATCGCACCGCTTTGATGTTGGCTGTGTCGAACACCGGCAACCGATTGGCCAGCACCACCGCCAACCAGCCATCGTCGTCGCCATTGGCCAGTTCGGTGTCGTTGATGTCGACCTCGCGTACATGCACGAGTAGTTCCAGATCCTGTTGGCAGGGGAAGATTTTCTTGACCACCGTTTCGGTCACGGCCAGATATAGCCCTTGCTCGACATCTTTGTCCGTCGGCTCAAACAACTTGGTCCCGGCAGTGATGCACTGATCCACCGGCGTCGCGGTCGAGAGTTGTGCTTCGCCTTCGGCCACCACCACGAGGGCGAGCCACGGCGTGGACGAGGGTTGCGGCACCTGTGGCGGTGGCGGCGGCTCGGCGGGGTTGCGTTCCCACGGCAACGTGCGCCGTTTCAGCACGATCTGCGGCAACCGATCGCCAAACGCGCCTTCGGCATTCGCAGGCGGGAAAGTCGAAAGGATTTGATCGGTCGGCATCACGTAACGCGGCGATGCCACCGTGACGTGCGTGTGCTCCGGCGCGACGGTGAACGGCGTCCCGGTCTGTTCGGTGACCAACTCGTAATGTCCGGCGGTCAGCTTGGGGATGACGTTCGAATGCAGGATGAAGTGACCTGTCTTTGGCATCAGCGTGTTCCTCCTCGGCCCGACGACTTGCGCGCCCGCGTGCGCTTGGGTTTGCGCGTGGATGTGGCTGTGGCGCGTTTGGTACTTGATGTGCGTTTGAGCTTCTCGGGTGCAAGCCACACCCCACGGGCCATCGCTTTGGCTTGCGTGCGTTGGGCGTCGCTGCGGGCGGGGCCTTGCCAGGCAAGTCGGCTCGTGCCATCCGTCGCCGCGGCGGAGAACGGCCGCACGGCCGCATCCAAACCTCGCGCCGAGATGACGGCAATCGCACCCGCTGCGTTGAGCGTGGCCGAGCCCATCACCCCGACCAACGACCAGCCCATCTCGCTGGCAATCGTCACCACGACTGGCTTGTTGCTCTCGGGCACGATGTCGTAGGCCAGCACACTTCGGTTCTCCATGACGAGCAAGACCGGTGGGCGCTCAACACCGGCGGCGTCGCGTGGACGCACGGCGCCATCCAGACCGAGCAAGAGTTGGCGCGAACCCACCGGGTCGCCAATCGCAGCCGGGTCGTCGAGGATGATCACCACGGTGGTGGGCGCGTCGGCGAAGGTCGTCGTCACTGTGCTGACCCCGCGGGCCAATTCCGCGCCGGTGACCCAGCCCGCTTCGATGCGCTCGCGGTGCAACTGCAACGCATCCCCAACCGAATGCACCACGCATCCGGGTGCTATGGCGTTCGTCCATCCCATATAGGGCAAGTGCATGCCAGCGTGCCAACCCGCCAGCCCGCCATCGAATGCAGCGTTCTTCACATTGCCCTGACCCATGGCCACGATGCGCTCGACGCCTTGCATCACTTCGATGCGCGCGTCTGCGTCTGGGTTGGGCGAGAGGGTAGCACCCAGCACACGGTCCGCCAGAACGGTGCCGCCATGGCCCAGCAAGACGACCCGCGCAGGCAAACCACTGACCCCCAGGTGCGGTCGTTCGCCGTCCGCAGCCGCATCGGCCTGTGCGTTTGGCAACTTGAGCACAACGAGTTGACCGGGTGAGAGCGTGGCGCCGGGCGTGCCCACAGCACGGCGGCGACCCGGCAGCAAGCCATCGGTGAATGCATCCAACTGCTCGCGGTTTGGCGTGCCTTTGCGCGCCACGATGGCAGCCGATGCATGTGCGATGGCCGAGGGCGGCACATCCACATTGCCGATTACGGTTCGGCCCAGGTCGCTGGCGGCACGAATGCCCAGCCGCGCGGTGTTGACCGCGACCGGATCGCTGAGCACGAGGCGGGTCGCGATCGAGCGGCTGCGTTCGGCGTTGACTGAGGCGAGCGTCGGCGGTGTGCCGCGCCACGCACGTTCCGAACCTTTCACAGTCGTGCGTGCTGGCGAGGTCATGCGTTTGTCGACGCTTGCACCCGACAAAATGCCGACCGCCACAGGCGGATCGACAAAGTGGTCAAACACCTTGCCCGCCCGTTCTGCGCCAATGTCTGGGACAACCGTCGCCGGATTTTTCTGTAAGCCTTCCGCGAGCGTCCCGAGCAACGGTGGTGCCTGCCGTTCGCCCCGCAACGCGGCGAGTGCCGTAGGCGTGACCGTAGATTTGAGGAACTTTTGGGCCGCGGCAAATGCGGCGGTCACATTGGCGGGATCTTGCACGAGTGCCTTGATGCTGGCGGCCTGTTGCTTGATCTTCGTCACATCGACCGGCTTGCGCGTGAACGGTAGTGGCTTGCGTTTGCCGATCTCGACCTGGAAATACGGAATCTCCGGGCCGGGTGAGGACTCGGCGGCGCGTGTGATTAGGTCGAGTTCGTTGAGCGCCTCGATCATTTCGGCCTTGGGCACTTTGCGGTTGTCGGCGTCTTGGGGCGGACCCCAAATGCCTGCCGGGAAGCTGCCGAAGGGCCGCGGCGTGGCGCTGAAGGGGAATTGCTGTGCCGCACCACTGTGACGCCAGGTGAGCTTGATCGTGGGTTGCACATTGCTTGCACCCATCGGCGCGACGCCCAGTGCGCGGCTGGGTGGGTGCGATGTGTTCGGCGTGGCCGCGGCCTGCGTGCGCTGGACTGCTGTGGCCGGCACCGTGCTGGTGAAGGTGAGCCCGAACTCGACCACCACGACGAATGGTCGCGCAGCCGATCCATCGGGTGTGGCGTTTTCGCCTTTGGCGGGCAATGCACCAAACGAGGTGATGACCGCGTGCGCCTGTGCGCCGCCATCGCCCGCTTCGAGATACTTGTTGACGAAGGCTTCTGCGCTGATGGGTTGCTTTTGTGCTTTGTCCGAGCCGCCGAACTCGACCGTGAGCTCGATCGGGCCTACTTCGAAAGTGGCTTTGCCATGAAAGTCGGGGCCAGTCACATCGATGCGCGCGCCGAGGTGCACAGAGATCGTGATCTCGCCAAACAGCCAGGTGTCAATCGTCACCCCCGCGGCGATGCGCGCATAAACGTTGACTTGATAGCGGAACGGATCGAAGTAGATGATGCCGTGAGCACCGAACTTCACCTCGGCCCAGGCCGGGCCAAAGTGCGCCGATGCTTCAAAGTCGCCACCGGCCATCAACGCTTCCGACGTGAGCGCAAAGTAGCTGCCTGCCTTGATGACGATGGAACTGCCGATGCTCCATCGCAACCCGAGGCGCGGCACTTGCGGATAGCCATCGCGACGGAAGTCCGGGTGATACCCACCCAGCGTGAGTACGAACTCGCCTTTGTGTTCGCCCTTGAACCAGATCACAAAAGCGAATCCGCCGGTAAGTTTGATGTCGGGATACAGCAACCACGAGTTATCGGTAAGTTGCCCTTGCACCCACAACACGCCCTCAGAACTGGAGAAGCGTACCAGCAGCGCCAACTCAATCGACACCAACGCAACTTGTGGCCGTGGCAAGGCCATGCGCGCCAGGCCAAGCAGGTTGATGTCGAGGCCATCGCCGATCTGCACCGCGACAACCGCGATGCCATCGACGAGGGCAAAACTGTTGAAAGAGATTCCGGCAGCGAACCAGAATGTGCCGCGCTCCATCGGGAAGTACTTCCCCAGCGCGCGCAACTGATCCATCGGATTTTGCGGCTTGGCAGCGATGTCGAGCGCCTGAATGAGCGGGTACTCGCCAAAGCGCGAGAGGTCGGTCGGCACAATCAGGCGGCGATTGATGCCGAAGCCCCCGCCGATGCCGGTGAGGAAGAATGCCGGTGGTCCACCGAGTGGGCCGTTGACCGCGCCGACAGCGAAGAACGCGACGAACTTCTGCCCGTTCTGCTCGCCTTCCCCGTAGCCGCCGAAGATGGTGATGCCATACACGCCGAAGCGCCCGAGCAACATGCCGAGGTATTCGATGCCTTTGTCGGTGCGTTGCTTGAGCAAGCCACCCGCGATAGTCACGCCGGCCATATCGGCCGACACAGCCAGACCAGCCAGGTCGACCGCCCAATTGTTGGGGTTGAAGAAGTCGCCGTTGGTGACGAGATACGTGATCTGCAAATCGTCCACGGCGCACGTCAGGCCAAACATCGAGACCGAACCATCCATCAACAGTGAGATACGTTCGACTCGACCCTGTGGCATGGTGACACCGAAGCCGATCTGCTCCAGATACAACGGGCCAAACCCTTTTTGAATGGCGATCCACCATGGCCCATCGCCATCGCCCGCGCGGAGCGTGACCGACACGGGTTTGTTGGCGTGCTTCTGGATGGCGAGCGCCGGTGAGAAGGAAGGCTTGGGTGGCGTGGGGCCTGTGTCGCGCATGATGCCCTGCGCGATGCCGTTGTCGCCTTTTGCGCCGCTGGCCGAGACTGCGAGGTTGGAGAATTGCAGTTGCATACCGCCGCCCACCGCGCCGGTCGCATCGAACTTGGCAAAGGTGTGCAGCGCGATGGATTCGAGGGTGATGCCGAAGTCGAGCAACGGCCCGGCGCTCTTGCCCACACGAAGACCGACCCCGTTCACCGTCAGGCTGGGGGCGAATTTGAGCGGCGGCGTGTCGGGCAGGAAGCCGACAAACAGACCGCCATTGCCGGCAGGGTTGCCCTCGATCCACGCATCATCGTTCTCCAGCCACAACATCACAGTGCCGTTTACGAGGACGAAGCGGTTGGTCAGACCTGCCTGCAGCCCGATGATGCCCCCCACTTTTGTGAACGAGACGGTCAAACTATCGACGGCGATGGAGATGCTCGCTGCCGCGATGTTGCCAAACAATTTGTGGACGCGCTCCAGCAAGGCGGCCGGGTTGAACACACCGGCAATCAACGCCGTTGGGTTGTTCACATTCTGAAGGACCACACCGCGCATCAAGTTGCGCACGGTGGTCGCGCCCACAGCTTTGTTGAGCAGGTCTTGCACCGGCTGTTGCGCCAGCGCGATGGCCGCGACCAAATCCGCGACGACTTCCACCAAACGCAATGCCACCTGTACCGGATCCACCGTGTCTACCGCACTGGCGATGGCGCCATCGCTGGCGATGAGCGCGAACGCGTGGGTATCGATCGACCAACGCGCGGCGAAGCGGCGGGTGCTATCCACCGCCATTCCGATGGCGAGCCGGCGGCTGCCGACCAACGCATTGCCCACCGTCACAGTGGCAAATGGGCGCAGCGTCACCGCGCCCGCGATGATCGTGGCCGGCCCGGTGGTGACGGTCAATTCATTGATGCCCGCGGCGCTGAGCACGAGTTTGAACGACAACAGATCGATCCCGGGAACGGCGAGGCCATTGCCGATGAAGGTTGCTGTGCCGTTGGCCGGGTTCCAAACCAACGAGGCGTTGCCCATCGCAATCGTGAGCTCGTTGGCCGTTGCGCTGACGTTGACGGCAGCTGGGACGAACGCATCGAGCAAGGGCGCCAGCGTCGACAATCCGGTGGAAAGGATGGTTGGCACTGCAGAGATGAGCGACCCGGCGGGATTCAAGGCCCACGCATGCAACCGATCGCGGTCGAACTTGCGTGGTGTGCCCGTGCGCAGCGCGAGCGCATCGCCGACAGTGCTCACAAGGTTGCCTGTTGTGCCGGCGACACCGGCCAAACGGTCGAGCAAGAACGGCAGCGCCGCTTCGGCAGCAGCGGCCAACGAGCCGAGCCCGGCAAATGGGATGAGCGGGATGTCGCTACCCGTGGAAGGACGGACAAAGACTTGCACATTGCCCCCACTCAGCACGGCATGGACCGTGCGGCGGCCTGCCGGTGCACCGGTCAGCCCGACATGCATGCCCAACCCCAGCACGGGTGAGCTGGCGGGTGCCACGCGCAACGTCGCACCGAGCCCGGCTGCCAAACGACCAGCGACGCCGCCGGGCGCCTCCCATGCGGTTGGGTCCACATCGAGCGCGAGCCGCGCACCGGGCCCGTCGGCAGTCACGCTTAGCGAGACGCCGTTGGCCAGTGCGAGGGGTGAGCCCGACGCACCAGCCACGCCGAGCAGCGGGCGCATCGCATCGAACAGCGCTTGAATCTTGGCAGGGTTGGCCGCCAGCGAAGTTGAGCTGCCGAGCCATCCGGTGGGGTCGGCCAGCAGACCCGCAAGCGGGCGGAGCGGGCGTTCGGCATCGCTGATGGACCCGCCCAGCAACCCGAGCACATCCAGCACCGCGTCGATCATCGGGCGCACCGATTCATCCGAGCGGCGCATCATCTCCAATGCCACATGCCCGCCCAGGCTCGGTGCTGCCTTCACCAGCATGCGTGCCAGTGGTGCGGCTTGCGGGTTGGGCCACAGCGTGGCGCTGTCGGTTGTGCCGCCGGGTTGGTGCCAGTGCAACGACACTTGCAGCGGCTGCAAATTGATGATGGCGTTCAAACCGCCTGTCGTGGGCGATGGCGCGTTCGTGCCAAACCGCACCTGACCCGTGAGTGACGTCGGCGAGATGACGATGTCGGCGTGCCAGCCGAAGCGTCCGCTGCCATCGTTGCCACCTTGCACACGGACGGTGCGCGCTTGCACATTCACCGAGGCAGCCAGCGGCCCGAGCAGCGTAGCCATCGCAGAGGCAATGTCGTTCTGGGCGATGCCAATGCGTTGGCGCAACAGGCCACCCGGATCGTGTACGAGTTGGTCGACTGCATCGCCGACTACGCCGTTGGCCGTGCCGACGATGCCGAGTCCTCTGAGCAATTGCGTTAGTGCGACCGAGGCCGTGCCCGCGACATCGGTCGTGATGCGTTGAACCGCTGCCGCAAGCAGCACGCGCGCTTCGGGCAGCACTGGCACGCTGTCGGGGGTGTTGCCGAGTACGAGGCGTTCCCACGACTGCCCAAACACGCGCGCATCGTGCAAGGTGATTCTGGCTTGCCCAGCCGATGTGCCATCCAGTGGCACCGAGATATCGGCCGAGAGCATGCGCAATTCGAGATCGGGCGTGGCGCTGATCCAGCCCAGCCGGTCGGTGACGCGCAACCGCACACGCAAATGGCGCGTGGTGCTGAAACCAGCGGTGGTGTTGAGATCGTACGCAAATAGCGTGAGGAGCGCATCACCGGCGATGGACAGCGTGCCGCTGGTGGTGGTGGGCAACACGAAGCGCAGACCGGCATGCACGCCCGTTGGATCGGGCAATGGTGTGGCTGCACGCGTGCGCGCCCGTTCGGCCAGACCTGCCGCGACGATCGCGGTCATGGCGCGGCTGACCTGGCTCGCGGACACATTGCCAAACACAGCGGTGTGGGTGAGCCCGGCGCGCGGCGCAGGCAATGCAACGGCGGGCGGGCGCAGATCGACAGACGGATCGGCGCGATCGGCCAGCTCCAGCATCGCTTGCACGAGCGCGCGACCGAGCGCGAGGTCGGCGTCTTCCGCCTCGCCATTGGCACCGTCCACGGGCGCTGTTGGCAGCAGCCGATGCAACAGTCGCAACGTATCGGCAGTTGGCTGGGTGTTGATGGCCGTGAGCGCAATCGGCCCTAGCGGCGTTCCCAGCGTGATCAGGTCGGTCACAGCGGCCTGTGCTTGGGCAGCCAGGCAGGCCGCGTGTCCCGCACCCGCAATCGCCACCACAGCGATGTTGTTGCTGACTGTCGCAATGGCGTTGAGCACGCGGGCCAGGCGGGCGGCTTGTTCGGGCGTGCCATCGGTGGTGCTGCCCGCAAGCCGGCAATCGGCGCGGCTGCCCAGTGCGACAAACCAATCGCCCGTGGCCGCAGTCGGCGCGGCAAACATCGGCGCATCCAGATTGGGCGTGGTGAGGTCGATGCGTCGACCGGCCGGCGCATGCGGCCACGCATTCGCACCGAGTGCAATGTAAATCGTTGTGGTGGGCACACGACCGATGAGGTCGTCGAAGTCGAGCGTGCCCAACAACTGGCTGACCGCGAAACCGGCATGGTCGAGCACGATGCCACCTGTCGCCGTGCTCGGCGGGATGATGCGCCCGTCGCTGCCAGTCCATCGCTGCGCCATCGCCGCCAAACCACCAGACATGTCGCGCCCCTCGATCAACTCACGCACATCGCGCGCAACTTCTGCTTCGGCCGCAATGCAGGCGGCGAGCGCCTCGGGTGAGAAGCCCGGGTCGCCCGGTCGCCAGCGCTGAATGGCTTCCGGCGCGGCGACGACAAATTGCTCCAGTCCGGCGGGTGGGAACCACACCGCAAAATTCGGTAGACCAGCTTCGAGGTCAAAACGATACGGATCATCAGGGTGGCCTGTGCCTGCGATGAAGCCGCGGTTGGCGCCAGCACCCGCAAACAAATCGGCGAGCACCGACAACGCATGCGGCCCTACATCGCTCAAAAGCAGTTGGGGTATCCAATTGCGCAAGGCCGTCTCGGGCGCTGCCATCAAGCTGGCGAGGCGTAGTCGCGCGCCTGTGGTGGGAATGCCACCAGCGGCAAGCGCTTGTGGCGACCAGCCAAGCGCGTTGACCGCATCGCTCAAGAAACCACCGAGCAGCGTGCCGAGGTAACCGATCAGCGCTTCGACGCCATCCCACGCCTCGGCCGACAGCGTCACCGAGCCATCGGCCGCGATGGTGGGTAGCGCAATTGGAATCTCTTCATTGCCAATTACCATGGCCAGATTTGGCGCTTGAACGCTGGCGACGAGGCCATCGACCGGCGTCCAGCCCAGCCGCAGCCCGACGCCGCTGGCAGTGACCATGGCACCCGACCCGAGAGCCAGAGTGACGCGGGGCGGGTTGATGCCGCGTTCGCGCGCGGCGAGGGCGGCTTCGACACCGGGCAACAGGTTGGCCGTCCGCGCGGCCAGATCGATGCGGGCAAGTGTGGCCGCGAGGCGTGTGTCCACAACAGTGCAACGCTCACCGAGCGTGTCTACGCTGGTGGCAGCAGCGATGCTCACCGTCAGCACGGCGCCATTGGCGATTGCCTCCACCTGCAACGGGCCAATCAACGACATGCGCCACGGGTCGAGCGCGGTGCCTGTGCCGCGAATCGCAAGAGCCGACGCACTGGCATCGGCCACGGCATCGCGCAATGCGGCAAACACGCTTGTGGCTGCGCCCGGCGGCGCGGCGATGAGATCGCGCCAGTAGTTGCCCACGGCCAGCGCGGGGTTGCTCATCAACGCGGGCAATGTGACTGCGGTGACGCCGGCAGGCGCATCCAGCCCCAGCAATTTGCGGACGACGCTGAGCGCGCTCCCGCAATTGGCCAGCAGCTGGTTGGCCACATCGCCGACGGTATTGCCCGCGGCATCCATGAGCGCATCCGGCGAGGTGAGATCGAGCGTGGGGTAGGTGTGTGTGCCAAGGGTGACGCCATCGGCAGCCATCACAAATGTGAGTCGCCGTTGCGCATCGAGTGCAAACCCGACGCGCAGTGTTTCGGCACGCGCGACGGTCGGGCTGTTGACGTTGAGCACCGGGCTGCCGCTGTTGCCAGATGCCGCCCAAATGCCAAATTGCGGGAAAGCCATAGCCGAGCCCGTCACGAGATCGATTTGGAAAAGGTCTGCGCGGCCTTCGACCCGCGCGGTGACGTTGCCAAGTTCGACCGCGAGCGTGGGCGTGAGGCGAGCGTTGCCGCTGGGGCCGGTGTCCACGCGCAGGCCAAGCGTCAATTGCGCGCCGGCGCCCAGGTTGAGGGACACGCGATCGCCGACGCGTGCGCCACCCACGAGTGTGGCGATGTAGCCGAGCCAGTCGTTGCGGCTGGCGGATGTGGTCATCAGGTTGTGCAGCCACGTGGAGATGGCGTGCACGCCCTGAGTCGCGATCTGTGCGATCGGGAAGTCCGGGATGGCATCGCCGTTGCGCAGCCCCAACAAACCCGCGATGGCGGCGATAGCGGAATTAGGTGCGGCGGTGTCGGCCTGCGCCTTGACGAGCGAGAGAATCAGATCGAGCACCGCGTCATCGAGCGCGTCCAACCCGTCAGCCGCGATGCGAATGTCGCGCGGCTGCGTCGCGCCGGGCAGTTGAAAGCCCGACAAGCTGAGCCCGAAGATCGGATTCTTCGGATCGTTGGTCGCTGTGGGAACATCGACGTCGAGCCCAATTGCCCCCAGGCGCGCCACGCCGGGCACGGGTGCGGATTCGTCGATTGTGACCGAGGTCGTCAGTCGGATGCGCCCATTTGGCGTGCCGAGCAAAATTGGATTGATAACGCTTGGGCCGTTTTCTCGTTGCGCCAAAAACAGCGGCACGGCCAGCGTGCTGTTTGAATTTGGATTTGTAGTGCGTGCTGCGATGCCCACACCCATGCGAATGCCGTCCGGCTTGCGATCATCGACAGTGACGGCAATCGTCAAGTCTGGATCGGTGAGGTGCACGAGCGGCAGCCACACCACACCCGTCGGATCGGTGCTGCGATCTGTGCCACCCATCGCCTCATCTACAAACGCGATGAGGGCGGCGCGCTGCCCGTCGTTGGCCAGCAGCTTTTTGAGCGAGGCTTCGGGGTTGCCAAACCAGTTAGGGTTGGGGTCGCCCGCGGGCGTGAAGATGCCGAGCGCGATGGCGAGGTGACTCAGCACACCGAGGTCGTTGATGGCGATGGTCATTTCTCACCTCGCTTCGCCTTCGGCGATTTTCTGCGCGACTTCGCAGGCGATGCGACCCGCGGGCGTAGCGTTGGCTTCGTGCGCAGCCCGCTCGACCCGGTGAAACGGTGGCGCGCCATGGGCATAATCTGAATGCCGTTGGCGGTGACGACCATCTCTGCGGGGACGAGGACGTTGCCCCGCGCATCCTTGCCTGTGGCGCCCGCAATGCCGCTAACCATGCCCAATACGCACTGCCAGGCAAATGCGATCAGCGCTTGGCCCCAGGCCTCAACGATGAGGCGCGGGCCATTGGGTCGGCGAAAAGCCGAGGCATACATCCCGGCCGGCGCGTCCGGCCTGCCCACCGCAAAAACCACTTCAACGCCTGCCTCGCCGGTCTGGTCGGTTCGGACGGGGATGATGACAATGATTAAGCCTTCGGCCAGCTTGATATCGATGCCGGTGAGGCTGACAGCCAGTTCGCTATCGCCTTGAATCCAGACGACTTCGTTGCGCCGGGTGGGTCGAAACAAGCCCGCTGCACGCCGGGCGGCCACACGCAAAAATTCGGCCGCACGGCCAGGTTCCACAACGATGGGTTGCGCGATCGCACCGGGAGTCAATCGTTTGGCTGCGGCAGGCAGCTGCTGCGTTCGACGCACATCGCTGACAAAGCGCACAAACTCCGGCGCCACATCCTTGGCCATGATGCTACCCTCCTCGTCCGTATGTGCTTGCGCGCGATATCGGCAGCGTTTGGCGGTCGCGTGGCTGGAATGTTTGTTGCGCGCTCGAAATACTTTAGCACTGAGTCAAAGTATGTCAATCTGATCTGCCGGAGGCCCGAGCCTGTATGGGCTCCACTCGTCATCTGCGCCGTTTTCAGGCCGCTGATCGGTAAACGAAAGGCAGTCGTCCGTTGAGCGCCAGCGTCATGACCATCCAGCCCTTTGCCAGTGATGCTCTGGTTGCACCGCCACACGCAGCGGCTGTCGTTCGTTCAGGGGCCGTATCCATTGCTCGCCGACGTTGCTTGGACATTTGGAATCTGCACTTCGGCGGCAGTTCAAATCGTCGTGTAATGTCGAATAACTGCCCCACCAGTCTCTCCTTCCCGCCGCCGTTGCCCTTTCGATTTTGTCCAATACCTCGCGGAAAACAGGCGATGGAGACGCGCCCGGGAGAGTAGCGGCCTCTGTCAACTGCGTGGCAAGTTGTGACAAAAGGGTAGCGCGGCGCGGGGCGGACAGAGGGCTGAAGAGTGCAGAGCGAGGATGGCGCAAGGGTCGGGTGCGCGTGGGCCGTTCTCCAGCCGTGCGATGTGCGCGCGGGAGTAGCCTACCGCGATGCCGAGCTCGTCCTGGGTCAGGCGGGCGCGCTGGCCCAGATGACGCAGCGATTCGCCGAAGGTGATTGCGGGTTGCCGCATCACGGATCCACTTTGCCGGTCTCAAGCGCGTAGGCCATTGCCTGCTCAAGGGACATCGCATGACCGTCTGCGCGCGCGGCATTCTGCGACTCGGCGTCAAGTTGCGCGTTGAGTGCTTGCAGCGTGCGCGAAATGTGATGACGATCCCATTGCATCAATCTCGTATGCAACTTTTCAAGAATGGCGTCGCTCGCGCCGAGCAAGCGCGCGCAACGATATGGATCGTGCTCCGCTACAGCAAGTGCCGCAAATGCTGAAAAACAGGCCGCAACTGCGTGTCGGTCGCCGAGCGCATGATTGTCTACCAAACTCTCCCGAAACTTGCCGCGCGCATCGTCAAGTTCGCGCGTAAGAATCAGCGCATAACCATATAGGCGTGCCATGGCAGATGTCTGCATTTTGCCGGCTTGCCTTTGCACACTTTCATAGATGCGACGCGCGCCATCACGATATGTATTGAAGTCACCATCAATGAGAGCAATTTCGGTACGAATGCCATCTTGGTTCGCCTCTATTTGTGCTTCATCGATATGATCTGCTCTTTTCAACGCTCGGAGCCAATATGCATGATGTTGATCTATCGATGGGCGATCCTGCCGGTTTATTGCGTCCCATAGAAAACTGTGCTCGACTGCAGCGATCAGGTTGTGGTCATTCAGGCTATTGCCGATTTCAAGCAGGCTGTAGAGTGTGCTGGATGTTTTGTCGTGCTGATCGGTGTGCAGATACATACGTAGCAGCTGGAATTGCACATCTGCCTGCAGCCGGAGATTGCCGCGTTCGCGCGCCTGCGCCAACACGGCTTCGGCCCATGTTTGCGGTTCCTCACGAACTGATCGTGCGACAAAGAGGGGGTCATATGCGTCGAGCATGCTGAAGCAGGCGTCTATTTTTCCCGTTTCGGCAGTCCAGTCCAGCGCGCGGCGAATGTTGTCGAGCTCCGGCCCAAATGCCGCCAGAATTGCGACTTGATCATGATCGCTGGCTTGTATTGTGTCTTTGAACGACTTGCCGATATCCACAAAGTAACCTGCATGCCGATCGCGCCAGCGCTCGCCATCGGCGCGCTGCGCCAGCGCATCTTGCGCAAACTGCCGCACCGATTCAAGAAATCGATACCGTGTCTGAGCGCCGGCGTTGTCGGCAATCACCAGAGACTTGTCGACGAGGCGCAACAGTAGCTCCAGCACCTCGTGCGTTTCGACGCCATCGCCAGAACAGATCGCCTCGGCTGAAACAAGCGACCAGCCGCCGGAGAAGACGGCCAACCGGCAAAACAGGAGTTGTTCAGATTCTGTCAGAAGCCTGTAGCTCCAGTCGATCAACGCTTGCAGCGTCTGTTGGCGCGGAAGGACTGTGCGGCTGCCGCCGGTGAGCAGGCGAAAGCGGTCACTCAGCCGTTGCGCGATGTCTCCCGCGGTCATGGCTCTGATGCGGGCGGCGGCAAGCTCAATAGCGAGCGGAATGCCGTCGAGGCGTTGACAGATCTGACGAACTGCGTCGCTGATTTCCCGCGTCAGTTCGAAAGTGGGCGAGACCAACCTGGCGCGCTGCACGAACAACTGAAGGGCTTCATGGCGCATCAGCTCGTCAGGTGAGCCTTGCGTGTCTGGGGCCGGCATCGATAGCGACGGCACGCGCCAACCTTGTTCACCCGCAATGCCCAGTGATTCCCGGCTGGTTGCCAACAGCGTTGTGTTTCGACATTCGCGCAGCACTGCGTCGGCGAGCGCTGCGCAGGCGTCGATCACATGCTCACAGTTGTCCAATATCAGCAGGCAGCGTTGGTTGCGCAACACGTCGATCAGCGCGGCGGTTGGCCTCATGCCGGCAGTGTCGCGGATGCCGATGGATGTCAGCGCTGTCTGAGCCACTTGCGCCGGATCTGTCACTTGTGCCAGCTCAACCAGCCATACGCCATCGGGAAAGCCATCGAGCACGCGGCCAGCGAGTTCGAGGGCGAGGCGCGTCTTGCCGGTGCCGCCGACGCCGGTGAGGGTGAGCAGGCGGGTCGTGGGCAGCAGACGCTGTAACTCGGCCAGCGCCTCGGTTCGACCGACAAAACTCGTGACGGGGTAGGGCAGGTTGTTGGGCGTCTGGTGTTCAGCCACCGACTCGGGCTCATCGCTGTCGAGAGACCTAATGTCATGTGCGGCAGCCGCCAGCACTGCAAGCTGTGTCGCCTCCGCTGAGTCAGGCGCCAGACCAAGCGGCTCGAAGAAGCGCGCACGGACGGCGCTGGGTTCGGGCAGGCGCTGGTTGTTCTCCAGCCGCGCGATATGGGCGCGGGAGTAGCCTACCGCGATGCCGAATTCGTCCTGGGTCAGGCGGGCGCGCTGGCGCAGGTGGCGAAGCGAGTCGCCGAAGGTGTTAAGGGAAGTCATGCGTGCGTGTCTCCACGAGGCTCGCTTTCAAGCGCCAAGGTCACGGCCTGCTGTAGCGTCATTGCGCGCCCGTCGGCCCATATCTGCGAAATGCTTTCCGTGTCGAGACGCTCACTGAGCTGCAGGTTCGTTTTTTCAATGAGTCGAAGGTCCGGCCCGTTTAGCCGGACTCGTACCGATTCCTGCAGGGCGTCCGAAGCTCCGAGAAGCCGGCCACACCGTTGTAGTTTGTTTCGAGCAAGTGCCAGTGCTGCAAACGAACCGAGACATGCCGCAACTGCGTGTCTGTCCCCCAGTGAGTGATTGTCAATCAGGCTTATGCGAAAGTAGTGCTCCGCTTCGTCAAGTTCTGCTGCGTCCAGTAGACCTTGCCCATAGGCTCGCGCAATTGCCGACGTTAGCATTTTGTTGCTGGAGTGCCCCAGCGCTTCCCACAGGAGCTGTTGTGTGACCAGCGCCTGTGTGTAGTCGCCTTCAGCCTTCGCCAACGATCCGCGCATACATAACAGGGAGATGCGGTTGTCCCCCAAATTCAGGTTGTCCTGCCCCTTGAGTTCGATCCATCGCGCGAGGTGGGCATGAGCGGCGGCCGTATCGCCTCGTTCGATCGCGTTGTTAAAGAGGCCGCTGTCGGCGCCACCTTCAGCCCACGCTTGCACCTCGCTATCGTCCAGAGCATTGCCGATGTCTGCGATCTTTTCCAGAGTGGCCGCTTCGTCGGCGAGGGTGCCGTGACGATGCTGCAACAGACTCATGAGTAGATATAGCCGCGCCTGTTGGCGCGTGTTGCGTGGCGCTTTAGGATGCTCAAGTAGCGCATTAAGCCGTTCGACAAGTTCGCTCTGCGCATTGAGTGCGACAAAAAAGCCAAAGAAACGCTCCAGCAGATCCCAGCCTGCCTCGATCTTGTCAGAGTCAGCGGCCCAATCACACGCTCGGCGGATGTTGTCTGCGTCAGGTGTAAGGCGTTGGATGAGCTTCACTTGATTGGTTGGAGCTTCGCCAATCAGCTCCGGCATGACCTGGCCTCCGAGACGCAGACAGTAACTGAGGTGTGCGTCACGCAGAGTAGTGCCTTCACCAGACTCGGCCAGTTTTTCGATAGCGAACTGGCGAATCGTTTCAAGGAACAGATAACGCGTCTCGATGCCGCCATCGTCTCGCACGAGGAGCGACTTGTTCACCAGATGGCTGAGTAGGTCGAGTATCTCGCTCGCGCGCAAATCGTCTCCTGCGCCGACTGCCTCGGCCGCTTCCAGCGTCCAGCCGCCCGTGAACACCGAAAGCCGTTGCAGAAGGGTTTTCTCCGGCTCTGTTAGCAGCTTGTAGCTCCAGTCGACTAGTGCCTGAAGCGTTTGCTGACGTGGCAGCACCGTGCGATTGCCACCGGTGAGCAGGCGAAAGCGATCGTTCAGCCGTTCGGCGATCTTGTCGGGCGACAGCGTCTTGATGCGCGCGGCGGCAAGTTCCAGCGCAAGCGGAATGCCATCCAGTCGGGCACAGATTTGCTGGATGGCCATGGCATTGGTCGGAGTAACGGCAAAACCAGGTTGTGCAAAGGCCGCACGCTCAACAAATAGCTTCACTGCGTCATGCTGCGCCAGCGCTTCCGGCGTTATCACGCCAGTCGCTGGAGGCGCTGCCAATGACGGTACGCGCCACGAAAGTTCGCCGGAGATGCTCAGTGCTTCGCGGCTTGTGGCGAGGATGCGCACATCGCTGCAGCCGCGCATCAGCGCGTCAGCAAGTCGAGCGCAGGCTTCGATGACGTGCTCGCAGTTGTCAAGCAGTAGCAAAACACGCCTGGTTTTGAGGAAGCTCAGAACACTGTCTGTTGCGGTCAGTTCAGGGTGATTGGGCGTGCTGAGGATAGACAAGACTGTTGCCGCTACCTGGGCCGAATCTGCCACGGGTGCCAGCTCAACCAGCCAGACGCCATCGGGGTAATCGTCCAACACCTGGCCGGCCAGCTCCAGCGCCAGTCGCGTCTTGCCCGTGCCGCCGACGCCGGTCAGCGTAAGCAATCGTGTGGTCGCCAACAAACGTTGCAGCTCGGCCAGCGCGTCGGCTCGCCCAACAAAACTCGTGACCGGGTAGGGCAGGTTGTTGGGCGTCTGGCGTTCAGGCTCTGCCTCCTCGTTGCCGCCACTGGCATGTGCGGCTGCGGCGAGGGCCACAAGTTGCGCAGCTTCGGGCGAGTCGGGCTTCAGGTCGAGGGGCTCGAAGAAGCGTGCGCGGACGGCGCTGGGTTCGGGCGCGCGCTGGCCATTTTCCAGCCGCGCGATGTGCGCGCGCGAGTAGCCGACGGCGAGGCCGAGCTCGTCCTGGGTCAGGCGGGAGCGCTGGCGCAAATGGTGCAACAGTTCGCCAAAGGTGTGTGCAGGCAGGTTCTGAGCGGTCGTGGCAGGCATACCGTCCTCCTGAGCATAGCCGCGGATTGTAGAGCCGATTTTTCCGATTTGACACAGATGCCATCTCTCCAAGAGATGGCATCTGTCGGTCGCGATAAGCGCGTGTCAGGCGCTCTGACACGTCGGTAACACCGTTGGTCACCTTTGGTAACAAGGCGGCCGGTAATGTGATGGCACGCCAAACGGCGCGAAAAAGAAAGAAAAACCCCAAGCAAAAGAGGAAAAACAGAGCCATGAACAAGAAAATCCAACTCTCGATCGTCGCCACCGTTGTGTCCGCGTTTGCCATCGCGGCCACTGTGCAAGCCGCCGGGATCGTGACGCCTGTGTATCCCAGCGAAGCGCAGCGCGAACGCAGCATCCGGCCGTTTGGCCCGGAAGCCGATCCGTATTTGCAGCACTTCACGCCAGCGGCCAAGTCGGTGTGGTTGGCCGGACTGGACTTGCGCCAGATTGCGATCAATCCGCGCGGGCCGGAGGCCGATCCGTACTTTGAGCATCGCGCCGCACCGGCTGCAGTGACGCAGGACGCGTGGCTCTCTGGAACCGATCTGCGCAACATCTATCTGACCGTGCCCGGCCCCGAGGCCGATCCGTATCTGCAGCACGCGCCGGCCAAGTAATGAGCCGCAAGCAGCCCTGTGCCGGATGCACGCACATTCGGCACATCGCTTCACACAAGGAGTGCGATGAAACAAGTCCGTAATCGTCCCAGTGCAGTGGCGCTGATCGTCATTATCGTGCTGGGTGTTGCTGTGGCGACCCAAGTGCGCGCGTTCACCAGTGACATGGGTCGAACGCTGACCATGATCAGCGGCGCGGCACAACCGACGCCGCCTGGCCCTGAAGCTGATCCATTCATGCGACATGCACCCGGCGGATATGACTATGAGCGCGAGCTGCCGCCAGACGTGCCGTAGTAGAGCGCAAGAGAGATGCCATCTCCTCAAGCGATGGCATCTCTCATTCACGCAGCCTATCGATCGCACTGCCTGGCGAACTCGGCCTCAACCTGCGGCGGGAACCACACCCCGGCCGGGCGGTTGGGGTTGCACTTGTCGATTGTGAGTTCGAGTGGTGTAGTGGCGAAGTGAGATGAGCGTTTCTG
>JANMNW010000484.1:0-28336 GCA_031368515.1 Chloroflexota bacterium | reverse complement strand
CAGCCGTTCGTGCGCGGTTTCGGGAAAGGGGAATACGATCTGGGGCCCTATCAAGGCTTGCAGGCGACCATCGACTATTTTTCGTTCTCGCCACGCGAAGGCACGCCTAATTCGTTTGTGGCGCAGAGCAAATCGGCCACGCTCGCCTTCAACGCGGCGGCGGCGCTGGATCCGTCGTGGACGGTTTGGACGGACAAAGCCGGCCACTGTCAGCCCAACGAAACGCCGATCGCCTGCGAGTTCCGCGTGAACAAACCAGGCGTGGCGATCGTGCTGCTCGGCCCGGAAGACGTGCAAATCTACGACGCCGAAACATATAGGCGAAATTTCAATCAGCTGGTCGAGCGCGTCATCGCCTCCGGCGTCATACCGGTGCTGACCACATTTCCCAACGACCCCGGCAACGAAAAGTTTCAGTCGGCGCAGCAGTTCAACGCCATCGTGCGCGCCACGGCGGCGCTGCATGGCGTGCCGTTGATCGAACTGCGCGAATGGGCCATGACCCTGCCCAACTATGGCGTGCAGCCGGATGGCATTCACCTGTCGGACGTCGGCCCGGCCTATAACCTTGACTTTGCGGTTGGCCCGCTGGGCGGTTGCCGCCTGCGAAACTTATTGACTCTGCAGATGCTCGACGCGTTGCGGCAAAATGTGTTGACGCGGTGATGCGGTGATTATGGAAGGTGCTTGAAAGTGCTGTAAGTGCTGAAGGTTAAGCACCTTCAAGCACCTTCTGCACGTTCTTGCATAATTCCCGCATGACACAATCACGCTCCAACGAACGCTTTGCTGATCTTTGCGCGGCGTTCGACACGCGCATGCGCGAGCGACGCATCCCCGGCGCGGCGCTGGGCATTCTGCACGATGGGGCGGCGCATTACGCCGGCTTCGGTGTGACCAGCCTGGAGCATCCGCTGCCCGTCACGCCGGAAACGCTCTTTCAATGCGGTTCGATCTCCAAAACCGTGCTCGGCACCGCGGTGATGCGGCTGGTTGACGAAGGCGCTCTTGATTTGGACGCCCCCATTCGGCGCTATGTGCCGGCATTCACCCTGCGTGATCAAGCCGCGGCGGCCGCAGTTACGCTGCGGCATTTGTTGACGCACACCGGCGGTTGGCTGGGCGATCACTTCAACGATTTCGGCTATGGCGAGGACGCCATCGTCAGGATCGTGACCGAGCTGGCGGCATTGCCGCAGTGGACGCCGCTCGGCGCGCACTGGTCATACAATAACATCGGTTTTGCGGCGGCGGCGCTGGCGATGCAGGCGGCGACCGGGCAATCGTTTGAAGACATCGTGCGCACGCGCGTGTTCGAGCCGCTCGGAATGAGCGACTCGTTTTTCTTTCCGACCGAGGTGATGACGCGTCGATTCGCGCTGGGCCACAACCTGATTGGCGGACATGTGACGACCGCACGGCCGTGGGAAATCGGCAGGGCGAGTCATCCCGCGGGCGGGGTGAACACCTGCGTGATCGACATGTTGCGATATGCCGAATGCCATATCGGCGGCGGCGGGCCGGTTTTGAGCCGCAAGTCGGCGCGCGCGATGCGCAGCGCTCAGGTGCCTGCCACCGGTCGGTATGACATGGGGCTGACATGGTGGCTGGGCGCGCTCGAAAGCTTAGAAAATCCTAACCTGTCAGGTAAGACTATTTTCATGCAACACGGCGGCGCGACCAATGGCTTTACCGCGCACTTGCGGATTGTCCCGGCACGGAGGTTTGCCATTATCATCCTCACCAACTCCGATGACGGCCCGTCGCTCTACGACCCGATCAGCTTACAGGCGCTTCAATCATTTCTGGCGCTTACGCTTGACACCGTGCGCCCGATAAAGACACCAGCCGCCAAGCTCAAACACTTCGCCGGGCATTATGTGGCGCATCTCACAGAACGCCACCTGCGCGTGGAAAACGGAAAGCTCATGCTGCAGACGACCAACCTGGGCCGCTTTCCCACGCCCACCTCGCCGGTGCATGGCGACCCCGTGGATGCGCCGGTTGAGATTGCGCTCTACGCGCGCGACCGCGCGTTTGCAAAAAGCGACGGCGTGCTGGGTGCGCGCGGCGAGTTTATGAGGAATGCGCGCGGCAACATCGAATGGCTGCGCTGGGGCGGCCGGCTGCATCGCAAAGTCGCCTAGGCCGTGCTAGCGCGAAATCGTGACGGCGTCGCCCGCGACAATGCGACCGGGCCGCTCGACCACGGCCAACAGGCCGCGCAAGTGGAGGGCGGCCTTGGCAAATTGCGAACGCAGCTCCGGCCGTTTGAATTCCTCTGCGAGCACGCGGCCCGGTCCGGCGCAGGGCATGTTTTCGGCCGTCACAACCAAAGCTGCGCCGCTTGGAAAGTGCATGCGCGTGGCGGGCGGCAAGAGCGTCAACGCTTCAATGCTCGAGACAGACAGGTTCGCGCCCAGCCATTCGGGCAACACCCGGTCAAGCGATAGCGCCGCCGCAATTTGCGCAAGTTCCTCTTCAGAAACGATTGACACCTGACGCTCGTTGCGGATGAGCGCGCCACGCGGATAGTGCGGCACGCGCGCATCAGCCGCGCGCGTAAAGCCGGCGTGTTTATCGCCCTCAATCCCCTCAAATTCGAGCGCAATAGCTGAACGTCGGTCGGAAGCCAATGTCGACCGGCGGGAAGCAACCAGCACCGCGCTTATCACCCCGTGCAGCTCGTTCATGGCGCGGGTGCAAAGCAAAAAAACACCCCACCCTTGTTCAGAGTGGGGCTCAGGGGGGTTAACGCGCTAAGACTTCCAAAGTTCCTGCCAGTCACCATTGGTAATCCTCGCGCGTTCGGAACTATACAACAATTTCCAAAAAATGCACTAATAACTTGTGCGTATTCCGCGAAGAAATCTAAGCGCTCGAGTGCCAGATTTGGCCGCATTTCACGTGTGCATAAATTTTTTCCCCTCAGAAATGCTACATTGTTTTCGACCTTTGCAACGTCTTGACGCAATCAAAATATCGGGAAAACTATATCGTGATATCGCCGTTGCGACCACTAGGCCCGATGCCGCAAACGACTACGGTTAAAAGCACATACTGCCACCGTGCCATGCCGGCGATTTTCAGCGCATTGAGGATAATCACACTCGCATTCACCAAAACACGCTATGTCATTGATGACCCGATCTGCCAACGACGATTTAGGTTCACCGCACGCCCTTTCGCGTGAACGGCAGCTGGACATGCTGTATCAGATGCGCCTGATTCGCGCGTTTGAAGAAGCGGCTGAACAACAGTACTTTGCCGGAAAAGTTCACGGCACGATGCACTTGTACATCGGCGAGGAAGCGACCGCAGTGGGCGCCATCGCCGCAACCGAAGCGCGCGATCAAGTCACCAGCACGCATCGCGGCCACGGGCATGCAGTCGCCAAAGGACAAGACGTCAAACGCATGATGGCCGAGCTGCTGGCCAAAGAGACCGGCGTCTGCCGCGGCCGCGGCGGCAGCATGCATATGGCCGATGTGGAACTGGGAAATCTCGGCGCCAACGGCATCGTCTCGGGCGGCATGGCCAGCGCCGTCGGCGCCGCGCTCAGCAGCAGCCTGCTCAAGACCGATCGCGTGGTGCTGTGCTTCTTCGGCGACGGCGCCTCAAACAACGGCAACTTTCACGAGACGCTCAACATGGCGTCCATCTGGAAGCTGCCCGTTGTATTTGTGTGTGAGAACAATCAATATGCCATGAGCATGCCGGCCAGACTCTCCATCCCGGTGCAAGTGGCCGAGCGCGCCGCGTCCTATGCGATGCCAGGCGTGCGCGTCGACGGCATGGATGTGCTCGACGTGCATGACGCCGTCAAAGCCGCCGTCGACCGCGCGCGGCGCGGTGACGGGCCGTCGCTGATAGAGGCGCTGACATACCGCTACAAGGGCCACAGCAAAAGCGACAAGCAGGTGTATCGCACCAAAGACGAAGTGAAAGCCTGGCAGGACCGCGATTGCATCGTGCGCTTTGAACAGCATCTCATCGAATGCGGCATGCTCAGCGTCGACGGCGCCGCGCAGATCGAGCAGCGCGCCGCCGCTTCCATCGAGGAAGCCATCGCCTTTGCCGATGCGTCGCCCGACCCGGATCCCAACGCATTGCTGGATGACGTATATTTTGAAGATGCCTCCAACGCCACCGACCGCGCCATGCGCGGACTGATGCTGGACCCGGTCAATTCGCGCACTCCCGCGCCGAGCGCCCTGCCCGCCTGGTTCAGCCGCACGTATCGCGACAACGCCGGCAGCGAGCCAGCGCCTGGCGCGCGCGAGTTGACAGGCAGCGAGGCGCTGCGAGAGGCGATGACGCAAATGCTGGAGGCCGATCCGACCGTCTTCATGATGGGCGAAGACATCGGCAAATACGGCGGCGCATTCGGCGTGACGTTGGGCTTGTTTGAACGCTTTGGCCCGGAGCGCATTCGCGACACGCCGATCAGTGAAAACAGCATCGCCGGCGTGGCCTTTGGCGCAGGCATGACTGGATCAAAACCGATCGCCGAAATGCAGTTTCAGGATTTTGTGACGATGGCGATGGAGCAGCTGGTGCTGCAGGCGGCCAAAGTGCGCTACATGTTTGGCGGCCGCACGGTCTGCAACTTCGTCATGCGCCTGCCGGCAGGCAGCGGCACAGGCGCGGCCGCGCAGCATAGTCAGAGCTTGGAATCATGGTTTGTCAATGTTCCCGGCCTCAAAGTTGTGGCGCCCAGCACACCCTACGATCTCAAGGGATTGCTGATGGCGTCGGTTGCGGATCAAAACCCGATCATATTTGTTGAGAACAAGCTGATCTACAAAGCCAAAGGACCGGTGCCCGAGCGGCCGTACATCGTGCCGATCGGCAAAGCGGCCATCTGCCGGCCGGGCGCGCACCTGACGATTGTCGGCGCGAGCATCATGGTGCCGCGCGCGCTTGAAGCCGCCGCAACCCTCGAGGCCGAGGGCATCAACGCCGAAGTGATTGACCTGCGCACCTTAAAGCCATACGATCTGCCGACGATCGTGGCTTCGGTCAAAAAAACCGGGCGGCTCCTGATCGCGCATGAGGCGCCGCTGGTGGGCGGCTATGGCGCGGAGATCGCCGCAGCCATCGCCCAGAGCGAGGCATTTGCGTATCTTGAAGCGCCCATCGTGCGGCTTGGCGGCGCGGATGTGCCGATGCCCTACAACCGCGATCTTGAAAAAGCCGCCACACCTCAAAGCAGCAACATCGTCGACGCAGCCAGAAAGTTGGCGAAGACGGCCATTTAAGGTTCTTGCTCACATGCCTACGCCCATCATCATGCCCAAGTTCGAAATGTCGCAGGAAACAGGCACGGTCGCGCGTTGGTTAAAGAGCGAAGGCGAGACCATCACAAAAGGCGAAGCCCTTCTTGAAGTGGAGACTGACAAGATCACCATGGAGGTCGAGTCGCCTGTCAGCGGAATCCTAACCGGCATCGCTGCGCAGCCAGGCGCGGTTGTGCCAATCGGACAAACGATTGCCTACGTGCTAAAGCCGGGCGAAGCCGACGCCAGCGCGCCCACGAATGCAGCCGGCAGGCAGTCGACGACGGCACGGACCACTCCAGTGGCGGAAAAGATGGCGGCCGAACATGGGCTGGATCTTGCCCGAATCAGCGGCACTGGCAAAGACGGCCAGATTACGCGTGCCGATGTGGAAGCGTTGCTGGCCGCAAGCGACAAAGCCATCACAGCAGCGGACGCCACAACGAGCGAACACGCTGCTGTATCTCTGTCCGACAGCTCGCGTCCGCCGGCGGCACCAGCAGCGCGCCGGCTTGCGCGGGAGATCAAGCTCGACCTCATCCGTGTTCGAGGCAGTGGCCCGGGCGGTCGCATTCAAAGTGCGGATGTTTTGGACAGCGCCCGCGCGGCGAGAATTGCCAGCGCGGCGCCGAGCGTCGGCGTACGTGATGCGATTCCGGGCACGGCGAGTATCGAGGTGTCTTCGGCGCCACGAACACTCGCGACACCTCCGACACCTCCGGCACAAACCGCGCCTGCCACCCCCTCGGCACAACCCGAAACGCCCGCCATCCGCCGCACAACCGCCTTATCCGGACTGCGCAAAACGATCGCGCAACGCATGCTGACCAGCACGCGCGAATCTCCCCAGTTCAGCTTGAGCGCGGATATCAACATGACACGCGCATTGGCGATCATCGACGACTTCAAGGCAAGCCGTGCCGAAGATGCGCCCAAAGTTACCGTAACCGCATTGCTGGTTAAGATGTGCGCATGGGCGCTGACGCGCAACCCAGCCGTAAACTCGGCGTGCTTGAACGACAGCATCGTCGAATACAGCGACATCAACATCGGCGTGGCTGTTGCGCTGGATGAAGGGCTAATCGTGCCGGTCATCCATCGCGCGGACGCGCTGTCGTTGCTTGAAATTGCCTCGCGGCTGCGCGATTTAAGCGCGCGAGCGCGGGCGAACAAGCTTGGGTTGCCCGACATCCAGGGCGGCACCTTCAGCATTTCGAACCTTGGAATGTTCGCGGTCGATCGGTTCACAGCCATCGTCAATCCGCCTCAAGCCGCAATCCTCGCGGTCGGCCGCACCACCAAACGCATAGTGGCAGATGCAAACGATCAGCCGGCAGCCGTGCCCATGAGCACCTTCACAGTCAGCGCCGATCACCGCGCGGTTGACGGCGCGGTGATCGGCCGTTTTCTCGGCGACCTGTCGCAGGTCATCGAGCGGCCCGGATTGCTTTTGTAGAGCTTATGCGCTATCTGTCCTGCATTCAACAAGACGAAGTGGCCGTGCTGGAAGGGCCACAGCCGGAGCCCGGGCCGGGCGAAATTGTCGTGCGCATGACCGCCTGCGGCGTGTGCGGCACTGACACGCTCAAAGTCTATGGCGCCTACCCCAAGCCGCAGAAACTCGGCCATGAAGTGGTCGGCGTAGTGCATGCGCTGGGCGAGGGCGTGACACAATTCGCTGTCGGCCAGCGTGTGGGGCTGGCCCATCATGTGCCGGACTACGGCTCACACTGGTCGCGCCGGGGCAGCGAGACTGTGGAGCCGATGTTCAAGCGCACCAATATTGATCCGGGCGGCTTTAGCGAGTTCATTCGAGTGCCCGCGGCGCACGTTCTGAACACGGTGGTGCCGGTGCCCGCGCATGTGAGCGACCGGCGGGCGGTTTTCATGGAGCCGTTGGCGTGCTGTTTGCGCGCGCTCGATCGCGTGCGGCTCCACGAAGGCGACACGGCGCTGGTGGTGGGCGTCGGCGCGATCGGCATGCTGTTTGTGCCACTGTTGCGCGACCGAGCGGTGTCTGCGCTTGTGGCCGATGTTCGCGCTGAACGGCTTGCGCTGGCGCAACAGTTTGGCGCCAGCGGCGGCGCGATCAGCGGGCAGGATGATCTGCCCTCGCTTTGCAAAACTCATAGCGCTGGGCGCGGCGTGGATGTGGTTGTCCTGACGGTGGTCAACGACGCGGTCGTCAAAACTGCGCTGGCGTGCGTGCGCGACGGCGGCACGATTCTTCTCTTTGGCGGCAAACCTGGCGCGCACCTTAGCTTTGCCTACTGGGACGCCTTTCTGCGGGAAATCAACTTCGTGACGAGCTACTCCGCCACGCCCGACGGCCTGCGCCGCGCGATGGCGGTGTTGTCCGGGCCAGGTTATGCCAACCTGGAGCTATTGATCAGCCACGCCTTGCCCATTGAGCGCGCGCATGAAGGATTTGAACAGGTGCACGCAGGCCAGGCGTCAAAAGTCATCATCACCGGCTCGTAGGCACGGACTCCAGCGCCGGTCATGTCTGAACTGTCCGAACGTGTAGTCCAACTATAGGTGTAGTCCACCTCAAGGTGGGCTCCACCCCGTCAGTTGAGAGGAAGTGTCAGCTTCCATATCCCGCTCGCTGTCAATCACACATGGCGGTCAACGGCAGCGGCCACGATCACGCGCGCGTTTGCGCATGGGGCGTGGCGCCCGATGTAAGCGTCACAAGAAATTCTCGAATCTGCGCGCACGCCGCGTCCCAGCCGGGGTGACGCGCAAATCGTGCTCGCGCAGCCACCCGCATTGCGGCCAATTGGGCCGGAACGGCCAGCCGCTCGATCGCCGCCGCCAAAACTTGCGCATTCTCGGGCGGAACCAGGAGCCCATCCACGCCGTCGGTCACAATCTCGCGCGCCGCGCCGGCGCTGCTGGCGATGACCGGCACGCCAAAACCCATCGCTTCAAGATAAACGATGCCAAAGCCTTCGTATTGCGATGGCACCACCAGCGCATCGGCAGCGGCATACCTGCCGGCCAGTTTTGCGTCGTCAAGGCGGCCATGCCAGCGCAGCTTGTCCCTGAAGCCGAAAGTCAAAGCGCGTGCGCGCATGCGCGCGGCGTATGCGGGCTCGACCGTTTCCGAGCCGACCACGTCAAGCGTCCATGCGCAACGCGCTTGCGCCAACGCGTCGATCAGCGTGTGCAAGCCTTTGCGCGCGGTGACATTGCCGACAAAAATCAGACGCAACGCGCCATCGGCCACGCGCTCCGCGGCAACGGGTGCGCCAAAGCGATCGCCGGCTGGATACGCTATCACGTGCGGGGCCGCAGTCCCGGCGAGCGCAGCCACCGAGTCGCGCGTCGTCGCGCTGTTAAACACAAAGGCATCGCAGCTGCGCAGGTAGGCTCGTTCAACACGCCGATACAGCGGCATCACCCAGGCCGGATGTGATTCGCTGGCACGCAAGTGATGCACGATCGAGACGATCGGCGCGCGGGGGCGTGCAGCGCCGCCAGCCAATTGGCGGTTCACCCGCAATAACGACGGGTGATTCAGTTCATCCTGCAGCAACACGTCGAAGCGGCCATCGCGCAGGCGCTGGCTCAAGCCCGTCGAGGCGTTGTCGAGCAAATGGGAGGCATAGTTGCGCCAAGGCAGTGAGACGACGTCAACCTCGTCGCCATGCGCGCGCAGATACGCCACAAGCTTCCGGTCGTAAAGATATCCGCCGGACACGGTGTCCAGCGAGCCGTAGACGACAAGCGCAATGCGCAAGCTAAACGCCGTTGACTGAGCCGCGAAACGCCGCCCAGGCGATTTCGTTCTCCCATAGCTTAACGGTGACCGCGCTGAGCGTCGGCGCCACGACGCGGCCGGTGAACAACTCCCACAAGATGCGCGAGAAGTGTTCCACGCTCGGGTTGAGGCCGGCAAACTCGGGTTCTTCGTTCAGCAGTTTGTCTTTGAAGCGCGCGACCAGGCTGTTTAGCGCGTGCTCGATATCGACAATGTCGACGAGATAGCCGTGCCTATCCAGGCGCTGGCCTTCAAGCTGAACCTCCACAACATAGTGATGCGAATGCTTGAAATTTTCAGCGCCCCAATCGCCGCCGATCAAAAAATGCTGCGCAACAAAATCGCGTTTTACTGCTACGGTATGCATGTTTGGGATCATACTGCCTGGCTCACCCGCCCGTGCGCAACCATCCACGCCACCGCCTCGCACACCGCCTGCAACGACGTATAGCGCGGCTGATAACCCAACATCCCGCGCGCTTTGGCGATGCTGCAATTCGGACTGTGCGCGATGTGATCCCAAGCCGCGCGCGCTTCATCCGCGCTCACCGTCTCACGCCACGCATCCCATGGCACATAGCGCAGCTTGGCAGGCTGGCCAAACCAAGCCGCCATCGCTTCCGCGTAGCCGCGCAACGTCAGCGCTTGCGGCGAAACCACGTGGAAGCTTTCTCCCAGCGCCGCGCTCCGGCGCGCCAGCGCGCACATAAACGACTGCGCCACGTCATCGGCATGCACATGATGCACCGTCTCCATGCCCAGGTTTGGCAGCGCTAGTTCTTCACCTCTGGCAAGCGCCGTAAACACCTGGGGATTGAAATGGCCCGCCGGGTTTAGCGGATTCCACCCCGGTCCAACGATGTGCCCAGGGTGCAAAGCGGTGGCTGGAAAGCCTGATCGACGCGCTTCATCGAGCAAATAGGCCTCAATCGCCGCCTTCTGCACGCCGTACTCGCCGAATGGCCGGCGTGGTTCTTCTTCGGTTGTGGGCACGCGCACGCTGGGGCCATGAATCCAAATCGTGCCGCAGTGCAAAAAGTGCCGCACCTTGCCGCGCAAGGCCGCCACAATCTGCCGGGCGCTTTCCAGCGTAAAGCAGATCATGTCGATCACCACATCGCCGTCCAACGCGGCAATTTGCGCGCCGAAATCGCCTGCGCGTTCGGCTGCAGTTCGGTCAATCACAACATCGCGCACCTGTCGCCAGGCAGCATGTGGCTGATACGGCTGCGCCGTGCCGCGCGAAACGTTCACCACCTCATAACCCGCCTCCACCAGCCGCGGCACCAGATAGGTGCCGACATGGCCTTTGCCGCCAATCACGATTGCTTTTGTCATACGGCGTATTCAAACACAACCTGCAGCGCCGCGCCGGGCTGCTCGTCCAGAAGGCGATAGCCTGCAGCCGCTTCCTCAAAATTTAGGCGATGGGTGATCAGCCGCGCGGGCTTGATCGCGCGCAACATGCCCCAGGCCACATCCATGCGGCGGGCTTTGCTCCAGCGCGCGCCCAACTCGGGCGTCAGGGTGCTAACCTGGCTGGCGATCAAGCGTATACGACTGCGATGAAAGCGCCCGCCCAAATCCACAGTCACGGGTTTGGCGCCATACCAGGAGCCGATCACCACCCGGCCGCCAAAGCCTGTCACCGCAATGGCTGTGTCCAGCGCCGCCGGTGAGCCGCTCAGTTCAAACGCCACATCGGCGCCCTCGCGCAAGAGGTCAACGGCCGTTGCGTCAGCCGGATCAACCACTCGTGTCGCGCCCATGACCAGGCTCCATGCGCGCCGTTCAGGCAGGCGCTCGACGCCAATCAAATCGGCCAGCGGCATGCGCGCCAGCAGCGCCGTGGTCAACAACCCCACCATGCCTTGCCCCACCACCACCGCGCGTTCGCCCAGCAACGGCTGCGCGTCCAGAACAAAATTCACCGCCGATTCCATGTTTGGCAGCAACACCGCATCGTCATCCGAAACATCGTCTGGCACCGGCAGAAGATCGGCCACACTCGCGACAAACGCGCTCTCGTGCGGGTTAAAGGCAAATACCCGCCGACCCTGCCAGGCTGAATCAACGTCCGGGCCGCGCGCTTCCACCTTGCCCACGCAGCAATACCCATACTGGAGCGGAAAGCTCAACCCTCCGCCCAGCGCCGCGATCGTGACGTCGGCGCTCAGCTCACGCGGAGCTTCTCCGCGATAGATCAGCAGCTCCGTGCCTGGGCTCACCGCGGACAGCGTGGTGCGCACCCGCACTTGCCCGGAGCCGGGTTGACCGGGCAAGGTGTCTCGAATGACCAATTGGCGCGGCCCAACAAAAAACAGCGAGCGCGCGCTCATGGCGGATTTACCAGATCGGCCTCCAGAATCATGTCCTCGCCTAGTTGTTCATAGCGCACATTGACCAGCCGCTGCAGCAATGCCGGGTCGATCAGCGCATCCAGCGCGCGCAAGCCGCCGAGCATGCGCGGAGCAATCGTCACCGACAACCGATGCGCGGCGCAGCCCGCCAGCATCGAAGCGATCACGCGCGCGCCGCCTTCGACCATCAACGTGCCAACCGATCGCGCAGCCAACGCATCAAGCAGCGACGGCCAGCGCATGTGATAGGCGCCCGGCGCATCCACGCGCAACACGTGCGCACCCTCGCGCTCGAGCGCGCGCTGTCTTTCGGCCGGGGCGTCATGTGCGCACATCACCCATAGCGGCATGACCGGATTCGCGATCAGCGCGCACCCAAGTGGAATGCGCAGCGCACTGTCGAGCACGATCGGCTGCGGATGCGCACCGGGCGCGAGGCGCACGGTGAGTTTTGGGTTGTCCGCGATAACGGTGCCAACGCCGACCAGGATCGCATCGTGCGACGCGCGCAGGCGATGCGTGTAGGCCATTGACTCCGGCCCGCTCAAGACCGTGCGCCTTTCGGGTTGCGCGGCAATGCTGCCATCCAGGCTTTGCGCAAAACTCAGGGTCACTCGCGGCATGCTCATTCGCCTGTTTGCTTGAGTGCCCCAAGCCAATGCCGCATTTTGCGGGCCTTGACATTCAGATAGCCGGCATTGTGCGCATTCGCGGCAATTTCAATCGGCACGCGCTCCTCAATTTGCGTGCCCCATGCGCGCAGGCTTTCAATTTTGGCCGGGTTGTTGGTTAACAGCCGAATTGACCGCACGCGCCAATCGCTCAAGATTGCCGCGGCGATCTCGTAGTCGCGCAGATCGGCATCATGCCCCAGCATCAGATTGGCGTCGACGGTATCGTAGCCCTCATCCTGCAGGTTGTAGGCTTTTAGCTTCTCGATCAGCCCAATGCCGCGCCCTTCCTGGCGCAGATACACCAAGATGCCCGCCCCCGCTTGCGCAATGCCGCGCAACGCCGCATCCAGCTGCGGCCCGCAATCGCACCGCAGCGACCCAAGCACATCACCGGTAAAGCATTCGGAATGCACGCGCGCAAGCACGCCCGCTTTGCCTTCAACCGCGCCAAGCACCAGCGCCAGATGTTCCTTGTCGTCGCGATTGTTTTGATACGCGCAAAGCAGGAAATCGCCGAATTCGGTGGGAATCCGGGCACAAGCCGCGCGCCGCAGTTTCAGCGCTTTGCGTGTTGGCATGATGTCTGTTGAAAAAAGCGGGGCTCACGCCCGACGGTACTCGCGAAACAACAGGGCAGCCAGCGCAACTTCAATCGCTTTGTCGACCCAGCCCACCAGCGCTTCCGCTGAAAAGCTCTTGTCGCCCATTGCCACCCACCCGGCGATGGTCACCAAGGTATAAACGAAAAACACCAGCAAAATGGTTTTTCGGCGCGCAGCTAGGGCGGGCAAAAACAGCGCAACCAGCAACGCCACATAGCCCAGCGCATTCAGGGTAAAAACCACGTCGAGGCGGCCCAGCCGCACGTTCAAATATGCGTGAATGGCGGCAGTTGCCAGCGCCAGCAGCACAATGGGTGTTCGAGAGATGGTTTTCGGCATGCCGCTATCATAGTTCGTGTGAATCCGTTTGGCCGTCCAAAATTTGCCTTTATCTTTTTCACGGTCTTTCTCGATCTACTGGGCTATGGCATGGTGATGCCGCTGTTGCCGTTGTATGCTCAGCGGCTGGCCGCTGCGGGCGCTCAAATGGATGCGGCGGCATATGCGGGCGCGCTTGCCGCCGCCTATGCAGGCATGCAGCTCATCAGCGGGCCGGCGCTGGGGGCGTTGTCCGACCGTTATGGCCGCAAGCCGTTGCTGCTTATTTGCATCGCGGGGACGGCGCTCAGCTTTGTCCTGCTTGCGACTGCCCAGTCGCTGAACATGCTGTTTGCCGCCGTCATGCTGGATGGCCTCACCGGCGGCAACTTGAGCATCGCGCATGCGTTTGTAGCCGACACCTCACCACCCGAAAAGCGAGCGCACGCGCTGGGTTTGACCGGCGCGGCATTTGGCGTCGGGTTAACCCTCGGGCCGGCTGTCGGCGGCCTCGTGAGCAGCCTTGGATTTAACGCCCCTGCCTGGAGCGCATTTGCGCTTGCGCTTTGCAATCTGGCCGCTTCCACGTGGCTGCTGCCCGAGTCGCTGCCTGCCGGGTCGCGCACGCGCCAAGTCACTTGGGGCGCATTCTCCGGCGTTGACTTCGCCCAATTGCTGCGGCGGCAACACGGGCTGGGTTGGCTGCTGCTGGCCATTTTTGCGGCCAATCTGGGCTTTAACGGTTTGCAATCGAACTTCCCGCTGTTCAGCCAGTTGCGCTTTGCGTGGACGCCGCTGGACACCGGGGCCTTTTTTGCGTTCGTTGGCGCTTGTGCGCTGATCAGCCAAGGGGTACTGGTGCGGCTGGTGCAAACGCGCTGGGGCAGTCACACGCCCGCAATGCTGGGGTGCGCGGCCTTGGCCTTTGGCCTCGCCGGCATCGCCGCAGCTCGGCAAGCCTGGCAGCTTTACCCGGTTACGGCTCTGGCGGCTGCCGGCAGCGGCATCGCGCTGCCACTGCTCAGCGCTCGCGCATCATCGCGCGTTGGCCATCAGCAAATGGGTGCCTACATGGGAGGCACGCAAATATTGTTCAGCCTGGCCAGCATAGGCGCGCCGCTGATCGCGGGCGCCGCCTTCCGCTGGATCGACGCATCGGCGCCCTATTGGATCGGCGCCGCTCTCGCGATGCTGGCCGCTATCGCCGTCCATCGCGACGCTCACGCGCCGTCCGAGCAATCACAGCGCTAATCGTGACGATGGCGGTGGCAATGCCGTCTTCGCCGCGCACGCGCTCCGCCAGCGCGCGCGCGCGTGAACGCATCGGCGCATCTTCAAGCGCAATCCGCAGCGCAGCGGCCAGGCCGCTGCGGCTGAGGCGTCGTTGCGGAATTGGAGCGGGCGCAATGCCTGCCGCGTGCACGCGCTCCGCCCAAAAGAACTGATCGGCAAACACCGGCAGCACCACGGCCGGCACACCGGCGCGCGCGGCTTCTGCGGTGGTGCCGGCGCCGCCGTGATGCGCCACCGCGCGCAACCGTGGAAAGAGCGCCGCATGCGGCACATCTCGCACCGCATGCATGCGCGGGCGAAACGCCTCCGGCACGCGCTCTGCGCCATGCACATTGACCACCGCGCGCGCATTCAGCCGCAACAGCGCGTCATGCGCCAGAGTCAGCAGCGCGGGCGGGTCCATGGCGCTGCCGGCGCCGGTGCCAAAATACACCACGTCATCGGCCGCAGCCAGAAATCTCTCCGTCGCATCATCCAGCCCCAACGGCGTTTCGGCAAACCAAAATCCGGCCGGTCGCGTCCCGGCCGGCCAGTCGTCCGGCGCCGCGACGAGATGACGGCTGAAGCCGTTCAGAATCGTGTCGCCGCGTTCGTGCAGCCAATGCAGCATGCCGCGAGAGCCCAGAGCGGGCAGCGACTGCCCGCGCCGCCAGCGGTCGACCACGCCGCGCCACGGCCACCAGCTGGCGGCATCGACTGCGGCATAGCTGGCGCGCCGGGCGAATGCGTTTGCGTGCCGCAGCGGCCAGACACTGCTGGCGAAGGCGCGCGTCGGGGTCAGCGGCTGCAGAAAAGCCCAGATCACCGGCACGTTGGCGGCTTCCGCAACCGAACCTGCCCACAACGACGAGAGCCCGGCCACAATCGCCGACGCCCCCGCGCAGGCGCGCGCGGCGCTTGTCATCAATTGCGCCGTCATGTCGCGGGCGGTCGAAAGATAGGCCAGCGAATTGCGCAGCACGCGCGGCGAAGGCGGCGCGCTAAACAGCGTGGGCGTGCGCGCCAGCCATTCGCTCGGATTATCCGAGAGCGCCGCATATGGCAAGCCTTGCGCTTCGACCCAGGGCCGAAACTGCTCATGTGACGCGACTCGCACGGGCACGCCGCTCGCCTGCAGCGCGCGAGCGACAGCGAGATAGGGCTGCACATCGCCACGTGTGCCGCTGGCGACAAATACCACGGGCGCGTCAGCGGTCATGGTCAAAAACCAGCATGCGATAGCGCGAAAGTCCGCCGGCTAGCATCTGCTGCAGCGCGATGCTGCCGATCGAGGCATCGAGCACGTCGCTGCGCCCCAGCAGCGGGCGTGCCAGCCGCAATGCGAGATCGCCCAGTGTCCGCGGCAAGGCGCGCAGCTTGAGCCAGGGCGTCAGATCGAGCGCGTGCGTCACGCTGAAGCCGTGCGCGGCAGCCTGTGCGCGCCAGGCATCCTGCGTGTGCAAACCAGGCGCGTGCCAGCCGCGCCGAAACGCCTCGACGCAGCGCGCGTCGGCGCCGGGCGCGGGCTCACCCTCCAGCATGTCGTCGATCAGCACCAGCCGCGCGCCCGGGCGCATGGCCCGGCGGAGCGCGGCAAAGCACGCCTGCGGGCCGGGCGCATGGATGAACGATTCGATGGCGCAGGCAAATTCCAATGCGGGCGCAAACGGCAGATGCAAGTAGTCGCCTTCGACAACGCACGCCTGAGGCGCAATGCGCTTCGCATGGCGCGCCTGGGCCGGGCTGAGCGTCACGCCAAACGCGCGCAGCGGCCGAGCGCTATGTGCGGCCAGATAACGCAGCGCGCCGCCGCGGCCGCAGCCCAGATCGGCCACGACGGGGCGGACCGGCTCCGGCGCAAGCGCGCGCAGCTGCGCCAGCACCAGGGCGTGGGCGTGGTTGAGCGCGGCATCCAATGTGCCGACGCCCGGCGCCCACAGTGCGCGGTGAATGCTGCCCGCCTGCGTCGTGCTGCCAAAACGGCGAAACAAGCCGTCGTTGCGCTCGTAATAATCGCGCACATCGCGCGAATTGACCCTGCCGTCGTCTGCCACTGCGGCGAGTGTAGCGGATGAGGTCGATAAATTCGGCGGCGAGCGCAACCGCACACTTAGAATTTCCTTACCTGTCAGGTCGGCTGGCCGCTACACCTTTCCACGCACTTACCGTAGACTCCGGCACATGGCATTTCTAGGCATGGATCTCGGCACCACGGCTGTAAAGGCGTTGCTGGTCGACAAAGGGGGTCGCATCCTCGCCAGCGCCACGGTTGAATATCCTCTATACACCCCTCGCCCGCTGTGGAGCGAACAAAACGCAGAGGACTGGTGGGCGGCCACCGTTCAAGCCATCTGCGCCGTGCTCGCCAAAGCCGGGTTGAACGGCGATGATGTGCGCAGCATCGGCTTGAGCGGTCAGATGCATGGGCTGACCTTGCTGGACAAATCCGGCGCTGTGCTGCGCCCAGCCATCTTGTGGAACGACCAGCGCACGGCCCGGCAGGTGCAGGAGATGGTCGACGCCATCGGCGGCCAGGCGGGCGTGCAACGATGGATGACCAACCGCCCCAACCCCAGCTACACCGCGCCCAAAATGTTGTGGGTCCGCGAACATGAGCCCAGGATTTACGCCAAAGCTAAAATGGCGCTGGTGCCGAAAGACTTCATCCGCTACAAACTGAGCGGCGAATTTGCCAGCGAAGTGACCGACGCCACCGGCATGGCGCTGCTCGACATCAAAAAACGCGACTGGTCGCAAAAGCTGCTCGATGTGCTGGACATCCCGCGCTCCATGCTTCCGAGCGTATCCGAGTCGCATGTGGTCACCGCTTCGGTCAGCACCAGCGCAGCCATGCTGACGGGTTTGCGCGCGGGCACGCCAATTGTCGGCGGAGGCGGCGATGTTGCCGCGGCGGGTTTGGGCGCGGGTGCGGTGCGCGAGGGCATTGTGATGACCATCCTCGGCACCAGCGGCGTCATGTTCGCTTGCACGAATTCGTTCAAAGCCGTCAAAGGCGGTTTGGAAACGTTTTGCCACGCGGTGCCAGACAAGTGGCACTTCATGGGCGTGATGCTCTCGGCCGGCGGCAGCCTGCGCTGGGTGCGCGACACGCTCGCCAAAGGCGATCCCAACCTGGTCCAACCCGCGCCAGGCCTCGCGCTCGACCCTTACGATGTGATGCTTGATGGCGCGGCCAAAGTGCCGCCCGGCAGCCAGGGTCTGATCTTTTTGCCCTACCTGTCTGGCGAGCGCACGCCCCATCAAAACCCGCTGGCGCGCGGCGCGTTTGTCGGCCTGACCCTGACGCACACACAAGCGCACCTGACGCGCGCGGTGGTGGAAGGCGTGGCGTTCGGCTTGAAAGACGGGCTTGAACTCATGCGCGGCGCAGGGCTCAGTATCAATGAAGTGCGCATGACCGGCGGCGCGGCAAAGAGCGCGTTCTGGCGCCAGACGCTGGCCGACGTCTTTGATGCCGATATCACGGTGTTGAACATCACGGAAGGCGGCGCCTACGGCGTGGCCTTGCTGGCCGGTGTGGCCAGCAAACACTGGAAAGACATCGCGCAGGCGTGTGACGCCACGCTCAAACCCGAATCTCGCACCAAACCCAACCGCAAAGCGCGCTCGGCCTACGCCGAAGCCTACGCGCGTTTCAAACAGTTGTATCCGGCGCTGACGCAGGACTTTGCAGCCGCGGCGGGCGCGTAACGCGCCGCGCTAGCGGGCGTACGCCTGTGCGAACGGCACGCCCATCTCGAGCGGCCCCTCGCCGGCCGCCCAGCGCATGCCCCGGGCCATCATCGTAAGCACTTGCGGCAGCGCGACGATGTTGGCCTGATGTCCCAGCGAGTTGTAAAACACGCGGCCCGCGCCGTAGGTCTTGGTCCACACCACCGGCATCACGGCGTCGCCATAGTCTTCAAACGCCGTGGTCGCCAACACGCGCATGGCCGGGTCGACATGCATGTAGTATTTTTCGGTGCGCACTTCAAAATCGGCAATGCCGGTGGTGATCGCGTTGTCGTCGACGATGTTGACAACATAGTGACGACCGTCGTTGCCCGGATGCGCCACCCACTGTCCGCCGGTCATAAACTGCCATTCGGTCTCGTTGCGAAACGCGTCGCACATGCCGCCGTGGCAGCCTGCCAGGCCCACACCGCTTTTGACCGCCGCCAGCAGCGGCAGCAATTGTTCGCGCTTGATCGTGCCCATCGTCCAGATCGGAACGATCAGGCTGAGCGCCTTCAGCTTTTCGCCGTCGAGAAAGGCGTCAAGCGTGTCGGACACTTCAACCTCAAACCCGTCGCCTTAGAGCGCGTCGGCCAGCAATTGCGAAACTTCCTTCGGTTGATGACCCTCCCAACCGCCTTGAACGATCAATGCAGATTTCATATGGGGGCATTGTAGTACGACTACGGCATGCCTGCATGGGCGGGAGTGCGCCTCCGCAGGTCTCACACGTCGCCGCGATTGCGGGCTTCGCGTTCCATGTCGGCGACGATGCGCGCGATCTCGGCAAACGCCGCCTTTTGCTTGCGATACAAGTCGCTCTCGCTCATGACCAATTTGCGCGCCACATCGCGCACTTTCTGGCCCTGCAAGATTTTTTGCTCCAGAATGTTGTAAAGCATCCACTCGATGGCCGTGAAGCTGCGCTGGCCGTCGGGTTTCAAGCGCTCAATGGCGTCGGATAGAACGCGACGCAGCGCCTTGGTGGCGTTGCCATTCTCCGCTTTCATGGCTTCCGACACCACGTGCAGCTCCATCAGCGGCGATTCGGTAAACCGCGGGCCGCCCCAGAAATCCTTGAACGCTTCCTGCACATACGAGGTCATGTCGTCATAGTTGTCGACGGGAACCTTGTCGAAGTCGGTGATGCGCGGCGCGGCCGGGTTGGCCGTCTGCGCCATGTGCCGCTGCATTTCGTCCGCGTCGGGAACCAGTTTTTCGAGCGCTTCAAATGCGCGTTGCTGCTGGCGCGCATCGTCCAGCGCGCGCGCCGCCTGTGAGATGAGCGTGGCCACGCCCTGGCGCTCGTCGTCGGTCAACTCCAGCTGCGTGGCGCGCGCGGCCAGGCCCATCACCCCGAGCACATCGCCCGTTTCAGAGGAACGCAATGGAATCAGCCAAAAATCCTCCCACGGAATGAACTCGTGCTCAAGCTCAAACCCGACATGCCTGGCGTCGCCATTGCCATTTGTCGAAGCGTGATCGGCCGGTTTGAGCGCAATGGCGGCGCGCAACGCGTCTTCCGAGATGGGCAGACTGGTCTGCTCGCCGGAATCGGCTGTGCCGATCATCACATTGATCGGTTCGACGGCTGTGTCCGGAATCTGGACCGGCGATGTGGCCACAAACGCAGTGCGCGCGCGGATCAGGTCGCACAGCGCGGCCAGAATGTTTTCAAGATACTGCGTCTGATCCGACGTCGTCATCAGCCGCTCGCTGAAGCGCTGCAACCGGCGCACTTCGGAGCTGTCATCGCCAGCGATTAGGCGGTCGATGGCGGGCTGCAGCGTCACGATGAACAGCTGTGCGCACAGGATGATCGTGGCGGTGGCGATCAGCCCGAGAAAGAAGCCGGGCAGCTCCAGCCAGCGCTCCACCCGGCTGCTCAACACCAGCGCGGTGATGACAATCGCGGCCAGCAGCGGTCCACGAATCAGATATTTCACCATGCGACGCTTGATGACGCGGTCGGGCGCGCTGGCCCCAAAGTAGGCCACGGTGTAGCCCATGAACGTAATCGCCGCGCCGACGCCCATGTTGACCAGCAGCACCGCCAGCCAGGGAATCAACAGCGGAAACATCTGCGGCCAGCCGATCGGCAATAGATATGGAAACATGCTCAGCGCCGGCGCGGCAAACGCCACAGCGAAATAGGTCATGCGGCGCTTGCTGGTGGCGGTCAGCGAGCGGCGGCGCGCCTCGATCACGTTATAGGTCGCCCAGGCAACGCTGGCAAAGTAAAACAGCGTAAACGGATAGAACAGCGGTCCGGGCGTCAAGTGCGCCAGGCGCTCCGCAGAGAGCGTTGGCGTGGCCACCCAGGGCGTGAACAACACGAGCGCAAACACCGCCAGGCCGACCAGATAGCCAATGCGCGGGGCCAGGCGCCGCAAGGGCTGCGTATCGCCCGTCGCGCGCAGCAGCGTGTCAGACAACGACAGGGACGCCGCCGGGATGAAGGCGATGCCGATCCACTGCAGGCGCAGCCACAAATCTGTGCGCGACACGGACACCTGCGTCAGCAGATCGCCCAAAAACGTGCCCATGACGCACACCAGCACCAGCGTGAACCCGCGCGCAATCTGGCTGTGGCGGTTGTACAGGCCGATGTAAATTGCCAGCGCAAAAGCGGTGACGAGGATGCCGGTCACCACGATGCGATTAAGCAGCGTGATTACTGATAGAACGTCCGCAGCGATGCCGGTCATGATGGCGCTAGCGGATTCTAGCGGCAAACATCAACGCGATGTCGTGGGCGCTGTAGAAGTTTTCTGAATAGCCAACGAACTTGTATCCGCGAGCTTGAAACAGCCGGGTGGCCGGATAGTTCTTTGTGGAGATATCGGCCGTGATGCTGTGCACGCCTTCCTGGCGCGCCTGCGCCTGCGCGGCCTGCAACAATTGGGTGGCCACGCCTTTGCGCCTGGTGGCCGGGCGCACCGCCAGCGATGTGACCCAGCCGGTGTTTTGCCAGGGCAGCAGGGTCATCGACAAATACGCCACGATGTCGCGGCTGCCCAGGCCGGCCGTGCCGGTCGTCTCGCCTTCCATCACCCACACAAAGTCCGCGCGGTGGATCAGCCGGCGCAAAGCGGTGGCGTCATGCGCAAATGGCACGCTGATGGCGCGCGGCAGCTTGGCAAGCCGCAGCACTGCTGAGTACTCATCGTTGGCCGCCTTGCTGCTGAGCTGCCAGACATGATCGGTCTGAAAGCCATGATCCAGTCCATAGATCAGGTCCATATCGGCCAATTGCGCAGGGCGGACTTTCATGTTGATTGGAATTGCGCGCAGGAGGTGCGCGGTCTTTTTTTGCTAGTTCTGAATGGAAAACGGCACCACACACCGGATGATTTCATCACCGCCAGGATTGACCAGGGTGATCTTCATGAAGTAGGCGCCGTTGGCGAAGTTGGCCGTCGGGAAGCCGGGCGGCATCAGCGACTCGCCCTGCACTTTCTTGAAACCTTCCCAGATAAACCGCCATGCCGTTTCACCCGCCGGCAGCACTTCCAGTTTGTAGCGTCCTGACCCGAGAATGGCGTCGCCCACTATGGTGTAAAGCCCGCTGATCGTTTCACCCGCCGCCGGCTTGTACAGCCGCAGATCGGGCGTGCCGCAATTGGACTCGATGGCCGGCGATTGCGCCACAGCCGCCGGCAGGCTGGTTTCCGTCGGCGCAAGCGTGGGCGTGGCGGCGTTTTGCGCGGCATTGGCCGCCTGAGCCGAGGTGGGCAGCGGCGGCAAGGTGGGCAGGCTTGCCAGAGTGTCGGACGCCGCTGCGACCATCGGCGTCGCGGTAGCCGCCGCAGTCGCCAGAGCCGAGCGCGTGGCGGTCGGAATCGTCAACGGCGTGGGCGTTGCGGGCGCGCTTGTGGTGCCAATCACCGCCAAGGTCGGCAGCGACTCGACGGTGGCAAAAGGCGTGGCGGTTACGGTCACGAGGTTGCTATCGACCAGGCTGGGTGTGGGCAGGCTAAGCACATCGGTCACCGGCGTGGCCTGCGCCACTGCCGCGGCCACTTTGACCGCCTCAGCCACATCGGCGGTGGCGATCGGCGTAATGACGATGGTAAACGGCGTCACCGTGGCGGCCCGCGGGCGAATGACCGCGCTGGCCTGTTGCGACGGGCGGCTGACCATGCCAGTGACGTAATAGATCGCCCCGCCCGCCAGCACGCACAGCAATGCGCGCAAAAACGACCCCACGGCGCGGTTGACCACGGTGCTGCGCTCCAGCCGAAACGACGCGCGCCCAAGATCGCGCATGGCAAACATGCCTGTCAAAAGAAACAGCACGCAGCCCACGCCACAGGCGGCCAGCAGAATCCAGCGAATCTGCGTCGCGCTTTGAACAATCACTTCCACCGCTTACCTCAACGCCTGCACGACGCCGCGCAACACGCTGAGCAGCTTCGGCGCGATGATCTTGGCGGATTCGTTGACCTCTTCGTGGCTGGGCGGCTCGCCTTCGTCGGCGCTCAGACGGGCGACATTGGTGATGCCGCTAAATCCGAGCACTTTCATGCCGCTGTGGCGAGCCACCAAAACTTCGTTCACGGTCGACATGCCGACGGCGTCCGCGCCGACGACGCGCAAAAAGCGTATCTCCGCAGGCGATTCAAAAAACGGGCCGGACAAGCCGATGTAGACGCCTTCCTGCATGGGCACGTTGCGCTCAGCCGCCACGCACCGCGCCAGGGCGCACAGCTCGGCGTCGTAGGCCGTCGTCATCTCCGGGAAGCGCGTGCCAAACTCGTCCAAATTGGGGCCGATCAACGGGTTCACGCCCGCCATGCCTAGAAAGTTGATGTGATCACGAATCAGCATCAGATCGGCAACTTGAAATCCGCGATTGATGCCGCCGGCGGCGTTGGTGACGATCAGCGTCTGCGCGCCCATCTTGCGCGCCACGCGCACTGGCAGCGCCACCTGCCACATCGCATGGCCCTCGTAGAAATGGACGCGGCCCTGCATCGCCGCCACTGGCACGCCGAGCAAGTCGCCAATCACAAATCGGCCGCTATGCCCCACCACGGTTGATTGCGCAAAATTGGGGATATCGGCGTAGGGGATATGGACGGGGTCGGCAATTTCGTCGGCCAGCGAGCCAAGTCCGCTGCCCAGCACGATCAACACGCGCCATTCGCGGCGGCTGCGTGACTTTACATACGCCACGGCTTCTTCTATGGCGGCCAATTGCTGGCTGGCGCCGGTGTCAGTCGTCATCGCGCATGCTCTCCTTGGCGTTCATCATGGCTACTTTGAACCCCACCGGGTTGTAAATTCGGTCCAGTTTGTTGATGCCCAGGTCGCTGCCCGTCAGGATCTCCAGATCGCCAAAGTTGAACATGCGCCCCAGCACCGACTGGGACAGCATCACGTCGTTGATTTTTTCAAGCGAGGAATCGGACACCTGCTTGGTCAGCACGCCTTTGGTCTGAAGAATGCGCCGGCTGGTCACAATGTATTCTTCGTTCGTCCACGCGGCAAGCTTTTGCAGAAAGGTGACCAGCGGCAGTATGTTGAGCACAAGGCCAAAAATGCCGATGCCCGGAGCCAGAAATAGGTTGGCAGCGACGCTGGCCGCGCTGATGACCGCCATCAGAAAAAGGCTGGTGATCAAAGCCGGCAGCCACGTCATCCAATGCTGATGGTGGCGTGCAAGAATGCGTTCGTTTTTGCCCAGAAGCGTGTCAATATATGCCATGACGCCGTGCATTGTAGCCCGGTCTGGCCACAGCTTGAGCGGCGCGCGACTCAGGATTTTGTATCGGCGCCTGGCGCGGTGTTGGCACGCGGAGGCGCGCAGCCTCTGGCTTTCGCGCTGTCAATGCGCATCCGCGCGCCATCACTCCAGGGGATATTGCTGAGGGAGCGAGGCGACTTGGAGATCAGTAACGGGAGCTCAACTGTTGACGACATCCGGCGCAGCCTCGGCTGGCGCGGTCTCGCTTTCAGGCCGTGATTGATACATTTGCGTAGTGGCCAAATTGGCGTGGCCCAGCCATTCCTGCACCCGCCGGATGTCGACGCCGGCATTCAGCATGTGCGCTGCGCGCGAATGGCGCAGCGTGTGCGGCGTGATATCGCCTTGAATGCCGGACAGGCGCGCATACTGCCGGGTCAGCTGCCAAACCGCCTGGCGCGTCAACTTTGTGCCAAGCGGATTCAGAAACACATGGTCGGTTTGAGCGGTTCCGAGCATGTCGCGGCGCGCCTCATCAACATATTTGCGGAGCGCGTCCACCGCATTTTGCGACAGCGGCGCGCTGCGCTGGCGCGTGCCGCGGCCCTCGGTGTTGGCCACCGCCATGTCCAGATCGAGATCGCTCAGCCGCAGCCCTATGGCTTCGGTGACGCGCATGCCTGTTGAATAGATCAGCTCAAGCAGGGCTCGGTCGCGCAGCGATCTTGGCGCAGCCATGCGCGCGGTCGCTTCAAAAAGCCGGCGCACTTCATCTTCGCTCAAAATATGCGGCGCGCGCTTTTCTACTTTGGGCGACTTCAGCTTGTCGATTAGATCGTCGCGCACCTGCCCGTTTTGACGCATCCAGTTGAGCAGGGTCTTCAATGCGGCCATCTTGCGCGCAATCGTGGACGGCGTATAGGGTCCCGCCGCAAGTGATTCTGCGTAGAGAGAAATGTCATCCGCGCGAATATCCGACCACGCCGCATGCTGTGGCGCATTCTTATGCAAAAACTCGGCAAACTGGTTGAGATCGTTGCGATAGGCCAATACGGTATTGGCAGACGCCTTGCGATCGTTTCGAAGATGGGCTAAAAAATTCTGTATGCCAGTTTGCCAATCCATGCCGTTTCCTCTGGCGCTCTACTGTTATGTGTGAGCAGCCGGGCGGATTATAGCAAGCATAAGAACGGAGGGAGCTGCGGGGGGCGTCTGGCGCAGTGGTGGCACGCGGAGGTGGGACCATTCGGATTTCTCAGCGCCTTCGCGTGCCACCACCGCGAATGATCCGATCAAGCAGACACGCGGCTGAATTAGTAACCAGCCGCAAGCTGCAGACGGCCGTTTTCGCAAACCAATTCCAGCATTGCGTTTTCTTCCAAGTTAAGCGTGTGTTTAGGGCGGTGCTCGGGTAATCTATCAAAAGCGCGCGGTGCTTGCACCCAAATCAGCCAGTCGAGCCGACTGCGTTTCAGAGCCGAAATGTTGTGTTTGCTGGGCCGAATGACCGCAGCTTGTTGTAAAACATAAGAGTCTGGCACGTCGGCGCGGCCCACGATGTCGATGCCCAGGCGCTCGCAGCGCGCGCGCAAGCTTAGCTGACCGTTGCCCAAATCATCCGGCCGCATGCGTTCGACCCAAAGGCCCCCGTCATCCGACAACTCAAAAGTTGGGTCGGCGGCTTGGCCGCCAAGCGCCACCCACGCGCCATAAACCGTGTCGGTTTGCACCGCCGGCGCAGGCAGCACGATGTTTTCGACCCCCATGGTTTGCAGAATCAGCGTGCCCCGCTCAAGGGTGCGCGCATCCAGTTTGGCAACCACCATGACATCGATTGTGCGCCGCCATGGCGGCAGCCGCGGCGTCAACAATGCGTCGAGATCGCCATCGCCAAGCAGCACCACTGTGCGGCCGTCGGGCAGCCACAGCGCCGCGCTCGATCCGTTCAACCCGATGCGCAGCCGCCCGTCTCGGGCAAAGTAAGTGCTGGCGACTGACGTGCCTAGCACCAGCACCACGCTCAGCAAACCGGCGCCGGCCACCGCGCGAGCGCGCAGCCAGCTCACGCACGCGCGACGCACCAACGGCGGCTGTGCCCAGTACAGACCGCCCGCCCCCAGCACGGCGTAATACGCTGCGGTAGCGGGCATGGCGATTCCCGGCAACGGCACCGCCGCCCATTCCGCCTGAGCGGTCGCTTCAACCACCCAGATGCTGGCCCGCAGAAGCGCAAACACCGGCCACGCCAGCAGCGCGCCAAGATCGCGCGACAGCGCGCCCGCTCCCGCAGCCAGCATGCCCAACGCCATGATCGGCGGTTGCAGCGGCAGGATTGCGGCGTTTGTCAGCAGCGTGATCAGCGAGAGCTGGCCGTAGTGCACGGCGATCAACGGCAACGTGGTGAGTTGGGCAGCGCTCGTCAGCAGCACGCCATCGACCACCAGCCGCACGGCTTTGTTGATGCGCGGATGAGCGCCAGTGGCATCCAGACGCGCGGCAAACGGCTGCGACAGCCGATCGGCGAACAGCACCAGGCCGAGCGTGGCGGCAAAGCTCAGCTGAAAGCCGATGTCGAACAGATAGAACGGGCTGGCCAGCAGCAAAAAAAACGCGGCGGCGCATAACGTGTTTAGCGTGAAGCCGCGCCGCCACAGCAGTTGACCAACCAGCGCGATGCTGGTCATGGCCACCGCGCGCACCACAGACGCCGACGCGCCTACAAACAGCGCGTAGATCCACAACAGCACGATCAGCATGGGCGCGGCGCGCCGCGGATGCGCCACCCGTCCAAGCGCCAGCAGCACCATGCCGACGATCACGCTCACGTTGAAGCCGGAGATGCTGATGATGTGCGAGGTGCCTGTGCGCCGAAAGGCCTCCTGCACCGATTCAGGCAGCGCGTTGTCGTCGCCGATCAGAATGCCGTTGAGCAGCGCCGACTCTGGCGATGGCAGCGTGGCACGCACCGCCTGGCGCAGCGCATCTTTCAGCGCCAGTAGGCTCGCCCAAGCCGGATAGGGCGGATCGTAAGCCAGCCATTGCGCGCGATCCACACGCGGCATCCACACAAACACGCCCTGACGGGCCAGATGCAGCCGATAGTCAAAGCCCTCGATGCGCGGCGGGCGAACCAGCACGCCTTCAATGCGCACACGGTCGCCATAGCGCCAGTGCGCCGCGCCCTCGAGATCCGGCGGCAGTCGCGCGAGCATTTCGAAATCGGCTTCTTGAAGCGCGCCGCCTTCGGTGGCCACGCGGCGCGCTCGCAAACGCAGCACGATGATCGATGGCCGTTCCAGCGGCTCGTCATCGACAACGGCGTCGATGACCAGGCGCTGTCCGATCAAGTGGGATGCCGCATGCGTGGCGCCGGGCGCGGCAACGGCATGGCGCAACGCGCCCAGCCCGGCCAGCAGGAGCAGCCCGGCGCACCAGACACGCCCGCGCTGCCGCAGATAAACCGCCTGCACTGTGGTCAGAGCGGCGGCTGCCAGCACACAGGCCAGCAACCACGGGTGCGCCGGCCAGGCTGCGTCAACGGCAATGCCGGCCGCAAACGCGGCGGCGATCAAGACAAAGGGCGCAGCCCGGCTCAGCGTGGTCATCGTCACTCCTGAACGAAAAATGCAACCAAGTGAGGGGCTTGTCGTATAGTGTATCGCAATATGATTGACGGGCCGATACAGGCGCGTTCAATCCACTGGTTCGAAGGCGCGCGCGGCGGCGACTGCGGCTGCGCCGGATTCGCTCACGTGAGCAAGGAGACACAACATGGCAGAGGCATACACAAACATTCCAGGTCAACGGCTAGACGTCCCGGATCCGACCGTGGCGCTGAGCGGCAAAACCATGGGCAATTCGCCCTTCCGCATCGTCGGCACCACGCTTCAAGTATTGATCTTCCAGCTTGAGCGCGGCAACAAGATTTACACCGAGCGCGGCGCCATGTCATGGATGACCGACGGCGTTAGTATGAACACCAACATGGGCGGCGGTCTGGGCGGGCTGTTCAAGCGCGCGTTCACCGGCGAGTCGCTGTTTATCGTCGACTACGAAGCGCAAAAAGAAGGCACAGAAATCGCCTTCAGCTCGGAGTTCCCGGGCAAGATCATCCCGGTGAACCTGGCGCAGGGTCAGGAGATGGTTGCGCAGCGCGACTCGTTTTTGGTGGCTGAAAAATCGGTCAACCTGAGCATCCATTTCAACCGCAAGATATCCGGTTCGATCTTTGGCGGCGAAGGCTTGATCTTGCAGAAATTCAGCGGGCCGGGCACATTCTTTGCCGCTTTCGACGGCGAAATCGTGGAATACACCCTGCAGCCTGGACAGGTGCTCAAGGTCGACACGGGACACGTGGCGATGTTCGAACCCACGGTCTCGTTCGACATCGAAATGGTCAAGGGCATCAAAAACATCTTCTTCGGCGGCGAAGGGCTGTTTCTTGCGCGCCTAACCGGCCCCGGCCGCGTGTGGCTGCAGACCATGCCCATGACCAAGCTAGCCACCGCGCTCGCGCCGTACATGGCGACGACTTCAGGCGGCAGCTCCGGCGGCAGCGTCAGCGGCGGTATCATCGGCAACCTGTTGAGCGGGGATTAACGCACGCACGACATCGACATCGGAAAACGGCACACGCCCTTC
>JANMNW010000588.1:0-20206 GCA_031368515.1 Chloroflexota bacterium | reverse complement strand
CGAGATCACAATCCGATCGTAGCAATTCAGCACGCCCCTGATCTGTTCGCTGTAGCGTTCTGCCAAGGTTTCTTCCGCCATCCCCGAACCTTACACGTTTTGGCTTGTCCTTGTTTGGTTCCGGCTTGTCCGGCTTAGGATACACAGACCGAGACGGAGCCGAAAGCGAAGCACAGCCGTATACTCTCGCTGCGCAACTTCCCCAAATGAGCATGAAACTCGATTCCCCGTTTAGCGTCGGCTTCAACACACAGCGGTTTGGGCGCATCCGCGCGGCCATGCAGCCACATATCGATCGCGACGGATTCTCCGGTTTCAATCTGCTTGTGGCGCGGCGCGGGCGAGTGGTCGTCAATGAGAGCATGGGCTATCGCGATATTGAAGCGGGCGCGCCGATGAGCGTCGACACGCTTTTTCGCATTTACTCGATGACCAAGCCCGTGGTCTGCACGGCCCTAATGCTGCTGTTTGAAGAGGGGCGCTTTCGCATGGCCGATCCGCTGAGCAAGTTCATCCCGGCATTTGGCGCCGTCAAGGTGCTTGAAACACGTGCCGATGGCGACAAGCTGGTCGATCCGCTACGCCCGATTCAGATTCATGACCTGTTTACGCACACTGCGGGCCTGACCTATAGCTTTCTCGAAGATTCGCCGGTGTGCGAGATGTACCGGCATCTGCCCTTGCTATCGGATGCAAAAGTTTCGCTGGAGGAGGCCGTTCAAGCACTGGCGCGGCTGCCGCTGGCCTACCAGCCAGGCTCGCGCTGGCACTACAGCGTGTCGATCGATGTGATCGGTCATTTGGTTGAAGTGCTCGCGAACAAGCCGCTGCGCGACTTTTTGCGCGAGCGCATGTTCGCGCCGCTCGGCATGCGCGACACCGACTTTTTTGTGCCCGTCGAAAAACGCGATCGAATCGCTGCGATGTATGGTGGGCCAGATGTCGCCTTGCCCGGCACGACAGTCAGCAAAATGGCAGCCGCCGGTCTTGAGGGCTATAACCAGCGCGCGGACGTGTCGGCCTCATATCCAGCCGACGATGAACGCTTTGCGCGTGGCGGCCATGGGCTATTTTCGACTGCCGGCGATTACCTGCGTTTTGCGCAAATGCTGCTGAACGGCGGCTCGCTGGACAGCGCCCGGGTGCTGGGCCGCAAAACGGTCGAGTACATGCATATCAATCATCTGCCGGTGGCGCTGTTGCCGTTTGGCATCGGTGGCGAGACCACGCCGGGCTATGGCTTTGGCCTGGGCTCGCGTGTATGCATGGACGTGGGGCTGACCCCGGTGCCCGGCTCGAACGGCGAATACGGGTGGGGCGGGGCGGCGACGACGTACTACTGGGTCGATCCGGAGGAAGACCTGATTGGCGTGATGATGGCGCAGTACATGAGTTCGCCGCACATGCCCGACCGCACCTTTCAGACAGCCGTATATCAAGCGCTGGCATGACGGCGCGCGTGCGGCGCCGCTGTCACGGTTGCGCCGCAAGCGCGCGCAGTGCGTTGTCGCTAACGCGCTCGATCGGCTCGCAGCTTAAGTTTTTCTCTTTGTAAGGCAGGTTGGTCGCCAGGGTGTAGCAGCAGATCAACGACCAGCGCGGATCTTGCGATCTGTTCTGGCCGGAGCCGTGGAGGGTGTTCGAATGAAAGAACACCGCGTCGCCCGGTTCAAGCGCGCACGCCACCCGTTCGCACACGCGCTCGGCTTGGGCGATGCGCTCGGGATCGGCGCAGACCTGATCGCCATAGCGCCCATGCTCGACGCGGCCCATCAAGTTTGAGCCTTTGAGCACTTCGAGGCAGCCGTTTTCGATCGTGTTCTTGTCCACGGCGATGAAGCACGAGGCCATGTGCGGGAAGAGGAAGCCGTTCTGATACCAGTAGCCATAGTCCTGATGCCATTCCCACGCGCCCGGGCTGTTGGGCTGTTTCATGGTCATCTTGGAGTGGTAGTGATAGATCGCGCCGCCCAGCAGTTGCTCCATGCGGTCGACCAGGCGCGGCGAGCGCGCGATCAAGCCGTAGACGTCGTTGGTGGCCTTGTTCCAAAGCGTGATTTTGGCGGAATTGCCGGCGCTGTCGGTCAGGTTCCAGGCCTTGGCTTGCAGGTTTTCGTCGGCCTTGGCCACGCGCCGCAGATAGGCCATCTCCGCCGGGTCGAACAGCTGGCGCACGATGATGAAGCCGTCGCGTTGAAATGCGTCTACGTCGGCTGAAGAGAGAAGTTGGGCACACATAGTCGTCTGGTCGCCTCCGGAATGTTCATGGATCGAAGTTTGAGTGGCCGGGCGATGGCAGCGTTCCTGGATCGTCGCTGCATACATGCCCTGCCTACCCTTGGCATTGTGCGTCAGTTTGCCTGTAGGTGCAATATCCCACAAGCACAAAGCGCTGTGTTATTGTCACGGCGGTGACGCCGGTAGAGTTGGCACATTACTGGAAAACTTGGCAGGCGCCCGCGCGCTAGAACTCATCCCAGTATGTGGACTTCACCTTGCCCGTCAGCCGAAAACGTTGGCGGAAAAGGTGGGGCCCACATATTTAGGATGAGTTCTAGCAACGTAGAGTTTTCTTGCTGAGCGCGCGGACACAGAAGATGATCCACGCGCGCGAGTGTTTTGCGACGGGAGGTGTGGGTATGACCAATCGTTACGTTTTGCGGGCGATCATGATCGGCGCTGCTGCGCACATGCTGGCGCTCGGATTTGCTCTCAATCAGACTCCCGCGCGCGCTGGGCAGGGCGCTGGTGGGAGCGTTTACATGCCGCTTGTCAATCGGCCCGCGCCGCCGCCCGGCGCATGCAAGCACCTGGAGACCGTGAAAGCGTGGCAGGTGACCTTTGATGTTGCGTGGAGCGACGCCGAGGGTCCGACGGTGCGTTCGCCCAATGGCTACCCTCAAACGTTCAATGCAACCGCGCAGCAGACGCTGCACGCGGTCAGCGAGGTGCCGCTCAGCGACGAGCAGGTTTTCGATCCGGTGACAAATGCCGTTGTAGGCCGTGTGTTCAAGCACCCGCTGGTCAATGGCGGATTTCAACATGGCGCGGTCACGGGAACCAATACCTTTGCGGCGGATGAGTCGATCTACACGCCGCCGGATGGCGCCGGCAGCGCCGCCAGAACCGTGCGCTACCATTACGCATCCAATGGATCGTTTGTTGACAGTGCGAGCGCAGTGGGCATCGCAAAAGTCACCGTATTTGGCGACGCATGCAAGCTCAATCTGGACATTACTCCGGGTCAGGTTGAGTTGACCATCACCATCGACGGCAGCGTCTATACCAGCCAACCAAACGCCACGGGCACTTTATATCTTCGCCAAATTGGTTTGCCACCGGATGGCATGCTAACCGGCCAGGCGATGGTGGCGCCTGCTTCTGGGCCGCTGGGTTCGCCGTTCCAGCCTGCGCCGCCCATGCTCACGCTCATGGCTTCCCGAACCCAGATCAGGGCGTGGCGAGAGGGCGCACCTTTACGCGCTGCACAAGTGACCTGGCGGCTCGCGCCCGTCGCGAACCCATAGCTTGCTCTGGCGTCCGCGCAGGGACTGGCATCAAAAGCCCCGCGATCATCTGTTGCTGGGCAGCGCTAACAGGTGCTGCGGCAAACGTGTGCCCGATCCAGCGTTTGAACCGGACGCATTTATGGACGACACCAATTGGCTCGTTGTCGCAGAGTATCGCTTGCTGAACACCTACGTCATGCCGCCGGCTAACGTGCTGTGACGGTCACTGCCGTCGCCGTACGCCTGCGGCACATCAAAACACTTGCGACAGAAAAACGGCGGCATATGCAATCGCGTCATTTGCCTCGCCATGCAGGCAATATCTTGTCGCTATGCATGCGCCTCCACTGATCTGCGCACGCATCAACCCAAAGGCTGAGACGGTATCAGTCTTTAGGCCCATCACTAATGCGTGCCAATGGCGTATCTAGGACCTACGCAGTTCATGCGGCACTCATATTTCTCGCTGTCATACAAAAGGCCTATCGCAAAGAAATCATGCACAACACCACCACTCCACATCCAGCACACACATGGCGATTGCCGTTGCTAGCGGCGCTTGTGGCCGCATCACTCGCGTCACCGGCATTTGCGGCGCCGAACACGGCGAACATCAAAGCGCAACCCCAGTTGCTTGAGGTGGCGCGCGCGCATCCCGACCGCTTGGTGGCGGTTATTGTGCAGAAAGCAAACAAGACCGATGCGGCGGCGGCGCTGGTGAAACGCCTGGGCGGCCGCGTGACGATGTCGCTGGACATCATCAACGCGTTTGCTGCGGAGCTGCCCGCCAAAGCGGTGCTCGCGCTGGCGCAGAGTGGTTCGGTGCGCTGGGTGTCATCGGATGGACAGATGGTTCATTCGAGCTGGAACGGCGACAGCTCTCAGCCCGGGCAATCCGGATATCAGGTTGCGATTACCGGCACCGAATCGGCTCCGGTCAAGGATGGACTGACGACCATGCCGCTGCAGACGCAGCCCATTGTGCAAGTGGGGCTGAACGGCGCGAGCGTGGTGGTGCCGGTGTTGCCTGTCGAAGCCGGCCGAATGAGCGCCGACGGCGAGATCATTCCCACGCAGCCGCTTAAAGATGAGCCCGCAACCGCGATCGAGGTCGGCCAGGATCAAAAGCGTTTCGCGAACGGATTCAGCACGCACTGGGTTGACACGGTGGCACTGCAAAACGTGTATCAAAGCACGGTGCGCGCCACCAATGCCTGGAACAACGGATACTCGGGGAGCGGCATGGGCGTGGCGGTGCTCGATAGCGGAATGGCGGTCGGCTTTGAGGACTTCAACGACACATACGCAAAGACGCGCGTGCTGGCCACGGCAAATTTTGATGTTGACAACAACGCCGACATGGGCTGCTCAACCGGGGCAGCTTCCAGCGTTGGGCTGACCTTTGCCAACAATTCGTCGCGCCGCGCAAATTTGTTCTGGCGTGATTACACCTGCGCAGAGGTCGGCTATGGCGCGATTGCGCCGAATGCAGTGATCTCGCAGGCGACGTTTGCCGGCAACATGTGGGTGGTGCGCGATGCGGAAACCAATGCTGTGATGAAGACGCACAAAGCGACCGGCAACGCGACCGTCTCTTTCGGCGATCTGGCCTTGAACGACCCGTTTGGCCACGGCACGCATGTGGCCGGCATCGCGGCCGGTTCCGGCCGCCGCAGCAACAACAAAGCCTATGCCGGCACCGCGCCCAACGCCGATCTGATCAACGTGCGCGTGATCAAGGAAGACGGCTCGACCCGCGCGTCGAACGTGGTGGCGGGCATGCAATGGATTTTGCAGAACAAAGCTCGCTACAACATCCGCGTGGTCAACATATCCCTGAACTCGGCGGAGTATGAGTCGTATCACACCAACCCGCTATGCGCGGCGTCTGAAGTGTTGTGGTTCAACGGCATTGTGGTGGTGGTTTCTGCCGGCAACCGGGGCGGCGGCAATCTGTTCCCGCCGGCCAACGATCCATTTGTCATCACCGTTGGTGCCACCGATGACAAAGGCACCGCGACCCGCACGGATGACACGCTTGCGTCGTTCTCTGCCTATGGCGTGGCCGATGGCGTGTCGAAGCCCGATCTTGTGGCGCCCGGCCGCTTCATCAAAGCGCCGATGCCCGACAGCACCCTTGTGCGCGATGGCCGCGCCCAGTTTGTCTCCCAAGACATTTACTCGATGTCAGGCACGTCGATGGCGGCGCCGGTCGTGGCGGGGGCAGTGGCGATCCTGCTGGGCAAGGAACCCTGGCTGACACCCGATCAGGTGAAGTTCAGGTTGAAGCAATCCGCCACGCCGTTTCTGACGCCATCGGTGGCCGGGTCCGGCTTGCTGGATGTCTATAACGCGCTCTACACGAACACATCGGCATCGGCCAACGTTGGCTCGCCCATGAGCAGGCTCTTGACCGGCGGCTCGACAACAGCGTGGACGAGTGTGAGCTGGAGCAGCGTCAGCTGGAGCAGTGTCAGCTGGAGCAGCGTGAGCTGGAGCAGCACCTACATCGAACCCTAAGGTTGATCGCAACACAGTGGATGGAAACTAACACTCTAGCCGGACGGATGAACGCTTTGGGATTCTGCGCGGCAGACAGCCCTCTTTAGGCGGATTTATGCTTTCGAAAAAAGCTGCTACATACATTGCATTGGTGATCCTCATGGGCGTTGTCGCATGCGCCGCCCCCCTGCTTATGGCCGGATCGGCCGGACAGCCAGGCGAATCCTTGACCATGCTGGCGATGACCGGTCTGGCGATCATTAGCATTCTGGGCAAGGCGGTCTACATGAGCGGCCGCGATGCGAGCGCGGGCACCTCGTGGTACACCCCGTTGCTCAGCATCATGTTTGCCGGCGCGCTAATTTTGTCGCCTCAGTCGATTGCGGTGGTGGTCGTCGCCCCGCATCTGGTCGAATGGCTGATCGAGCGGGCGCGCAAGACACCCTTCCTGAGCAAGTGGTATATCCAGCCGTTTAACCTGGCGACGCATCTGCTCTGCAGCCTTGCGGCCTGGGGCGCCTTTGCCGCCACACGCAATGCAGTGGCATTGCCCGTGGTGGGCGTTGCGGCGGCGCTGGTGTATCTGGTCGTCAATCACATGCTGGTGGGGCAGGTGATGGTGTTGGCATGCGGGCTGAGCTGGGCGCAGACGGGCGTTTGGGAGCTCAACAACTTGCTGTGCGATGGCGCATTTCTGGCCGCAGGGCTTGGGACGGCGGCGCTGGTGGGTGGCAGCCTCGTGTTGGCTGTGCCTTTGGTGATCGCACTTCTCTTCGGCCAGGGCTTGGTGGCGCGCAAGTTGGTGCGCAAACCGTCTGCGATTCAAGCTGCATAAGCCAGGAAGTATTGGCGAAATCGCATCCCTGCGCGAAGCGCGGAGATGCGATTTCGCCGCATTTTTCCGCATGTTGACCGGCGATTGCACTCGCCCCTGCATACTCAGTTCATGATTGCACAGTAGGATCGCGCATCAGGATTTTTCGCATGCGCATGCGCATGCGCATACGCTCCGGCCGCGGCCGCAATCGGCCCAATGGCAACCCCGACAACCCAAACCCCGATAAAGTGCCTTTGAGTGCGCTGAACTGGCGCCGCTTATTTGCCTACTTGCGCCCGTATGCCGGGCGAATGGCGATGGCGATCGTGGCGCTGCTTGTATCGAGCGGGTTGGGGCTGGCGTTTCCCATGGTGATTGTTCAATTGCTGGACACTGTCACACGCGCCAGCGCGACGGCGCCGCTCAACACGCTGGCACTGACGCTGGTTGGCCTGTTTATGCTGCAAGCGGCATTTACCTTTGTGCAGTCGTATCTTCTGAACTACATTGGCGAGCGCATTGTGTTCGACCTGCGCACGACGCTCTACAGCCATCTGCAACAGCTGTCGATGAGCTTCTATGCCAACCGGCGCGTGGGTGAAATCGTGTCGCGGCTCTCAAGCGATGTCATGCAGATGCGCGCCATGTTGACAACCACTATCACGCAGGCGCTCAGCCAGGTGGTGTCGCTCATTGGCTCGATCGTCATCGTCGTCACGCTTAACGCCCGCCTGACGCTGTTTATTCTGGCGCTGGTGCCTGTGCTGCTTGGCGTGGCGTTTGTGTTTGGCCACCGCATTCAAAAGGTAAGCACCGATGTGCAGGATCAGCTGGCCGCATCTACGGTGGTGGCTGAGGAGAGCCTGCAAGGAATTCGCATCGTCAAGAGCTTTGGCCGCGAAAGGTACGAGACGCGGCGCTACAACGGCGCCATGCAAAACACATTTCGCGCTGCGCTGCGCATGGCGCTGTTTAACTCGGCGTTTATGGCGGTGATGTCGTTTCTCGGATTTTCGGCCGTGGCCGCCATCGTCTGGTATGGCGGCCACGAAGTGATGGCCGGCCGCATGACGCTGGCAATGATTTCCGGGTTTCTGATCTACGGCATCACCATCGCGGCCAACTTGGGCGGGCTTGGCGGCCAATATGGCCAGCTGCGGGCGGCGATCGGTGGCGTGCAGCGTGTGTTTGAGCTGCTCGACACGCCACCCAGCGTGCAGGATGCACCCGGCGCTGCGCCACTCCAGGGAAGCGCTGGCCGCATCACATTTGAGCATGTGTCTTTTCATTATGAAGACAACGCGCCGGTGCTGAAGAACATCAATCTCGATATTCGCGCAGGCGAGATTCTGGCGCTGGTCGGACCAAGCGGTGCAGGCAAGAGCACGATACTCAATCTGATTCCCCGCTTCTACGATCCGGCCGCCGGCCGCGTGCTGCTGGATGGACGCGATTTGCGCGAACTCACGCAAGACAGCATTCGGGCGCAGCTGGCCATCGTGCCGCAAGAGACGATGCTGTTTGGCGGCACCATTCGCGAGAACATTCTGTATGGCCGTCTGGAGGCGAGCGAGGGCGAGCTTGTCGCGGCTGCCAAGGCTGCCAATGCGCACGATTTCATCATGGCGTTTCCGGGGCAATATGACACGATTGTGGGCGAGCGCGGCGCCAAGCTGAGCGGAGGACAGCGCCAGCGTGTGGCCATCGCGCGCGCGATTCTGAAGGACCCGCGCATCCTGCTGCTGGACGAAGCCACCAGCGCGCTCGACAACGAATCCGAAGGGCTGGTGCAAGAGGCGTTGAACCGGCTGATGCAAAATCGCACCACAGTCATCATCGCCCACCGCCTGAGCACGATCAAGGTCGCGCATCGCATCGCGGTGATGGACGACGGCCGGTTGGCCGAGCTTGGCACGCACGCCGAACTGATGGCCGCCAACGGCCTGTATGCGCGGCTCTATGCGATGCAGTTTCGCGAGAGCGAATTTGCGGCGGCGGCCGTTGCATAGCGCCTCGGCGCTTTTGTGCCGGCGCGTTACGCTTTCTTGCGGCTGAGTTGATAGCACGCCAGCATGTTGCCCGAGCCTTGCCAGGTGCGCGTGTGAATGAGCTTGAGCGACACTGATGGCCGGCTGGTGAAAATCGGAACGCCTTCGCCGGCGATGATCGGAAACGTCGTCAGATGTAGCTCGTCGATCAGATCATGCGGCAGCAGGCTGTTCCACAGGATGCGGCTCATCAGAATCACTATGTCGCGGCCCGGTTGCCGCTTCAGCGCGGCGATTTCGGTGGGCGCGTCCGCGACTTTGACAATGCGCGTGTTGTCCCATGGCGCCAGCTCTTCGCGGGTGATTTTGTCCGACACCACGATCTTGTCGACGCGCTGAATCAGATCGGCGAATTCGCGCCGGATTGGCGTGGCTTTGGGGTCGTTTGGCACGCTGGTCCAGTAGCTCTTGTTCCCCAAGTAAGACGTTTTGCCGCTCAGGATGAGCGTGTCCGCCGCGCGCAACAACTCGGCGTTGTAGAAATCAAAATGGTCGTCGCCGTGGTAATCGGGATGATAGTAGTCAAAAAACTTGTCGAAGGTTTTGTCCTTCGACTCGTAGTAGCCGTCTACCGTGACAAAGTTGCTGACAATGAGCTTGCGCATAAATTTTACTGCCGCGTTTGGCGCGCGGCTACACACTATAACCGCCACAGCTTGAGGCGCTATGCCCGGCGTTGGCAAAAAAGCGCGCTTGGTATATACGAAGGGCATGAACCAACACAGCGCGACTCAGGCAAACGCCGTTATCCCGCTCTGGCCGGGCGGCGCGCCCGGCACGACGGGGTGGGATCAAGTTGAAGAGGAAATGAGCCTGCCCGATGGCCTGCGCGTGGTGCGCAACGTCACACAGCCGAGCCTGACGGTCTACCCGGCGGAGCGGCCAAACGGTACTGCGGTGATAGTCGCGCCGGGCGGGGCGTGGCATTTTCTTGCGATAGAGCATGAAGGCCGGCAGGTTGCGGCGTGGCTGGCCGCGCGCGGCGTCACCACATTCATTTTGAAATATCGCCTGCTGCGAACCGGCGCGGATGTGCAGAAGGAAATTGCCGAGTTCATCAGCAACCGTGTGTCACGGCAGGCCGAGATGGCGACGCTGCTGCAGATGACGGAAGCCGACGCGCAACAGGCTGTGCGCATTGTTCGGCAGCGCGCTGCCGAGTGGGGCGTCGATCAACGCAAAGTCGGTATCATGGGGTTCTCGGCCGGCGGCGGCGTGACGACGCAAGTGGCGCTGAACCACGCGGATGATTGCCGCCCCGATTTTGCCGCGCCCATTTACGCCGCGGTGTTTGAGGAAGTGATCGCGCCGGCTGACGCGCCGCCGCTTTTTCTGCTGTGCACCGCCGCCGACGAGATGGCGTCGCGCGCCAGCCTGCTGCTTTATTCGGCATGGAAGGCGGCCAGGCGACCGGTTGAAATGCACATTTATTCCATAGGCGATCACGGCTTCGGCATGACGCCGCACAATCTGCCAGCCGACACGTGGATCGAGCGCTTCGCCGACTGGCTGCAAGGGCAGGGCTTGCTGCGTTCGTGACTTCTTGCGGCGGTCTGTCAAAGTGCGCCAGTCGCGATGTGAGTGAAATCGCGCGGATGCGCGGCGACCCGGCGACCGCTTCTCGCCATTTTCAGCCGTCTATCAGGCCGCGCCGGCCGAGTCGCCCAACGTCGATGCGCTAAGCCAGTGAGACTGGAGCGTTCAGCGGTCATGACGCTTCCACTAATGCTGCTTGGTGGTGACGACACTGTCGGCGCGAGTCATCGGTATGCCGACCGCGAAAATATTGACAAATTGGAGGGCGCTGGCACAATCAATTTCTGTATGCAGCTTCCCATTTTTGAGGCTTTGAAAAGGTAGGACATTACATGGTCTACGCAACATCGGACGCGCCTGGCAGACGCAAGCTTCGTGTGGGCATGGTCGGCGGTGGCAAGGGCGCCTTCATCGGCGCAGTGCACCGCATGGCGATGCGGCTTGACGACATGTTTGATTTTGTTGCCGGCGCGCTGTCCGCCGATCCTGGCAATGCCGTTGCTTCTGCGCTGGAGCTGGGCATCGCGCCGGAGCGTGGCTACACGGACTATCAGCACATGGCCGTCGCCGAATCCGCCCGGCCCGACGGCATCGAAGCTGTCGTGATCGTGACGCCCAATCACCTGCACGCGCCAGTCGCCAAGGCGTTTCTGCAGGCGGGCATCGATGTCATCTGCGACAAGCCTTTGACCACGTCGCTATCGGAAGCGGAGGAACTGGTGGCGCTGGCGCGCAAGTCTCAATTGGTCTTTGCGGTCACATTGAACAACACCGGCTATGCGATGGTGCGGCAGGCCAGACAGATGATTCGCGACGGCGCTCTTGGCGAGCTGCGCATTGTGCGCGCCGAATACATACAGGATTGGCTTACCAACCCCATCGATGACGAGGGCCAGAAACAGGCCGAGTGGCGAACCGATCCGGCGCGCGCCGGCAAATCGGCCTGTCTTGCTGATATTGGCGTGCATGCGCACAATCTCGCGGCCTTTGTCACCGGGCTCGAGCTGGAATCCGTGTCAGCCGATCTGACCACCTTTGTTGCGGGACGGCGTCTGGACGACAACGCGCACGTGCTCTTGCGCTACAAGGGCGGCGCGCGTGGCACGCTGGTGGCCAGCCAGGTGTCGCCGGGCAACTACAACAATCTTTCGATCCGCGTGTTTGGCACAAAAGCCGGACTCGAATGGCGTGGAGAAGAACCCGAGCTGCTGCGCTATTCGGTTTTTGGCGAATCGACGCGCATCATCGTGCGCGGCGGACATGACAACATCGCCGATGCGCAGCGCGTCTCGCGCATGCCAGCACTGCATCCCGAAGGCTATGTCGAAGGCTTCGCGAACTACTATCGCGCTGCTGCCAGCCTGATCCAGGCGCGCCGTGCAGGCGCCGCGATCGATCCGGCCATCGCCGCCTTTGTGCCCGATGTCGTCGATGGCGCGCGCGGCATCAAATTTGTCGAGGCCGCGGTTGCGTCCGCGCAACAAAACGGCGCGTGGGTGGATGCGCGCTTCGGCGTCTAGATGTCAGTGAATAAAAGGCAGCAGGTTGTCGCGCGCGATCAAAAAGCCGCGCTTGACTTTGTCGATCGAGCCCTCGAAGCCGCGGTCTTCATGCTCGATTGAAACGACATTGTCATAGCCGACGGCGTAGAGCGCGCCAAAAAAGGCGCCCCAGTCGACTTCGCCCAGCCCGCACAGGCGCGGCACCTGCCAGCCCACGCCGGCGCTCATCACGCCGTGTTCAAAGAGGCCGTCGCGCCTGATTTCCAGATCCTTGGCATGGACATGAAAAATCTTTCTTCCAAATTCGCGGATGGCGCGCGGGATGTCGATAAACTGCCAGATCAGGTGTGACGGATCGAAGTTCAACCCAAAATTGTCGTCCGGGATGATGTCGAACATGCGCCGCCAGTTGGCGGGGTTGTAGGCCAGGTTGTTGCCGCCGGGCCATTCATCGCCGGAGAAGATCATCGGGCAATTCTCGATGGCGATCTTGACGCCATGATCGCCGGCGAAACGCACCAGGCCGGGCCACACCTTCTTGAATGTCGCAAAGCTGTCGTCTATCGATCGGGATTTGTCGCGGCCGACGAAGGTGCCGACCGTCTCCACGCCGAGCAGGCTGGCGGCCTTGATGACACGCTTAAGGTGCGCGCGGGCAGCTTCGGCGGCGGCGGCATTCGGATCGAGCACGTTTGGATAGTAGGCCAGCGAGGACACGGTGAGGGCCTTGTGCGCAAGCATCGACTTGATGTCGGCGGCGCGGCGTCGATCCAGCGTCTTCACGTCAATGTGCGCAGTCCCGGCATAGCGGCGCACGGCCCCTTCCGCTTTTGGCCAGACGGCGATCTCGATGGCTTGAAAACCATTCTGAGCGGCCCAAGTGCTCGCCTCATCGAGGTCCAGCTCTCCGAACGGGGCCGTCAAAAGTCCGAGTTTCATATTTCTCCTTTCAATCTACGATGCGCCTGTGCGCAAATCGCTGCGTCACGTCCATCACGCGCGAGCAGTTCATCACGTCGAATTCCGCTTTGTCAGGCTGGCATATCCCCAAGCAAGCGCCAGAACAATGACACCGTAGACCACCTGCTGGATGGCCTGGCCGACATTCAAAAACGTGAGCAGTGAGTTGAGCACACTCAGAATCAATGCGCCGAGGATGGTGCCTGCGTAGCCGCCGACGCCGCCGAAGATAGATGTGCCGCCGATCACCGTCGCCGCCACCGAAGGCAGCAGAAAAGCGCCGGCCAGTTGCAGATCGACCGCGCCCGTTCGCCCGGCCAATAGGATGCCGCTGATCGCACCCAGCAGCCCCGACAACATGTAGGCGCTGAGCCGCACCTGCCAGACACGCACGCCTGCCAGCTGCACGGCGGTTTCGTTGTCGCCAATCGCGTAGATCAATCGCCCCCAGCCGGTGCGGCGCAGCAGCACGATGGTCAAGAGCGCGACGGCGCCCCAGACCAACACGCTGTATGGGATGCCGCCTGGAAGCGCGCCGCCGCCAAGCAGTTTGATGAACGGCGCAACCTGTGTCGCCCCGGCCAGCACGGTCTGCGTCCACGCCGTGAATTGACCCAATACGATCCCGGACATCGCGAGCGTCATGATCAGCGGGTTGACGCGGAAGACGGCCACGCCTGTGCCATTCATGCCGCCCACGATCAGCCCGACAAGCAACCCGAGCAGAATAGCGGCACCCGCGCCGTTGGGCGATTGGCTGGCCGCCACATAGCCCGCGGCGGTGGCGATCATGGTCACCGAGAGGTCGATGCCGCCGGTCAGCATCAGCACCGTCTGCGCTGCCGCAAGAATCCCCAACGGCGCAGCCTGCAGCAATGTGTTTCGCACGCCGCTATAGGACAAAAAGCTAGGCTGGATGGCGCCGGTCACCAGGAAGAGGATGACGAGCACGCCCACCAGCGATACCAACGGGTTTCCGGCCAACCATGCCGGAATCGACGCGCTTCGGTCACCCATGCCGCGCGCTCCCCTTGCTCCCGAGTTTTGTCTCATGACGCGCGCTCCCGTTGCAGCGCGACCAGTCCGCCCACCATCATCACGCCGGCGATCAAGACTCCCTGGATCACCTGCGCGTTGTTGGAGTTGACTCCCATCGCGCTCAATATTGGGTTCAGCATGATCAGGATGATCGATGTCGCAACCACGCCAAATATTTGACCGACACCGCCCGTCAGCGCAATGCCGCCGAGCACGATAGCCGCCACGCTGTTCAATGTGGCGTTGGCGCCGACGCTAAAGCGCGGGTCGCCCGTGCCGGTGATGGCGACGGTGGCCAGCCCGGCCAGCGCCGCCATTGCGCCGCCCAAGCCATACGAGACGATTTTTGCGCGGCGCACATCCAATCCGGACAGCAACGCCGCCGTCTTGCTGCTGCCGATCGCGTAGAGGGTCAACCCCTGGCGGCTGCGCTTGGCCCACAGCGCGACGATGACGCTGGGAATCACCATCATCAAAATGGGCGGCCAAAAAACATCGCCAATGCCAGATGTGGACCCGGTAAACAGCCAGCGCATCTCCGGTGCGGTGCCGCCGCCGGGCGAGGGCAGTATCCACAACGCCAGCCCCGACCAGATGTAGCTCGTGGCCAGCGTCACGACGATGTCCGGCACGCCGGAAAGCGTGATCAGATAGCCGGTAAACGCATTGAGCAGCGCGAGACCGGCAATCAACGCGATGGCGATCAGCGCCACAGTGCCAACCGGCTGGCCCGCCATAAAACGGGCGGCCAGCGCGTTGCCCAACAGCAACAGCGCTCCCAATGACAGATCGATGCCGCCTGCGATCACAATGATCGCCTGGCCGACCGCCAGGTAGATCAGGGGCAAACTGTTCTTGCTGATCGAGGTGATCTGAAAAGACCCGAAGGCCGGGATCAGCGTCGCGTACCACACCAGCAGCACGCCTAACAACAGCCAGACGCCGAGCGCCCAGTCGCTGCGAATGTGCATGCGCCGTCGTGAGGGTTGTGTTACAGCAATGTTCCTCATGCGGGCGTTTTTAGTCCATGGGCGGCGGCGAGCAGCGCCGATTCGGTCGCGTTCGCCGCGTCCAGTTCGTCCACGATGCGTCCTCCATGCATCACCAGTATGCGGTCGCACACCAGCGAAACCTCGGCCAACTCGCTGGTGTAGAGCAGGATGGATGCGCCGTCGGCCGCCAGCTTTCGCAGCAATTGGTAGATATCGCGTTTGGTTTGGATGTCGATCCCGCGGGTGGGGTCAAAGCAAAGCAACGTCTGAAAACCGCTGACCAGCCAGTGTCCGATCACGACTTTCTGTTGATTGCCGCCCGAAAGCCGGCGCACCTGCGACGCGGCGCGGGTGTCGATGGCGAGCGTCGCAATGGCGTCGTCGACGCGCGACTGTTCGTCCGCCGGAATGCGACCCCAGCGCGTAAGTCGGGTGAATAGCGGCAACGAGAGGTTGTGGCGCACTGATTGGTTGGGCAACAACCCCAACAGGCGATCGCCTGGCACAAGCACAACGCCCTGTCGCACGGCGTCGTGCGGCGAATTGAAACGCACAGGCCGTCCATGCAGCGCAATCCCCCCGGCAGTCGGCTTGCGTTTGCCGGACAGCAAATCGAACAGGCGATCCTGCCCCTGTCCTTCCAGAGCAACCAGCCCCACAATCTCGCCGGAGCGCAGCGAGAACGATACATCTCGCACAATCGACCGCGATGAGAGTTCACGCGCTTCAATGGCGGCGTGCCCAGGCGCATCGCCCGAGACGTCACCGCCCGTGCGCGCGCCTGGCGCGGCATGCCCCGTCGGCGGCCTTTCGCCGAGCATGGCCTCGACCAGCCTGCGCTCATCGATATTCCCCGTGCCGAGTTCCGCCGCGCTGCGGCCATCCCGGAGAACCGTTGCCTGATCGCAAACGCGCATGATGTCCGCAAGTCGATGAGTGATGAGCACCACCGCCTTCCCGCCTTCCTTCCAGCGCTTTAGGAGCGCAAAGACGCGTTCGGACTGGTCGGCGGTCAGCGCGGCCGTGATCTCGTCCAGCAACAACACGTGCGGGTCGCGCGCCGCCGCGCGCGCCAGATCCACAAGGCGCAGCGTCTCCAGCGGCAGCGCGCGCACCACGCGGGTCAAATCCAGGCGTTCGAGATCAAACCATGCCAGCCACGGGCGCAGCCGATCAGTGTCTATCTTGCTGAGTTGCAGGTTTTGGGCGACTGTCAGATCGGGAATCAGCGCCGGGTCTTGAAAGACTGTGGCAATGCTGGCGGCGATGGCGTCCGCAGGGGCGCGAAATCGCACCTGCCGGCCGTTCACCTGGACGACGCCGGCATCGGCGGCTTGCACGCCCGCCAGTATTTTTACCAGCGTGCTTTTTCCCGCCCCGTTGGCGCCGAGCAACGCATGGATCGAGCCGCCATTAACGCTCAGGTCCGCGCCGCTCAACGCGACCACCGGCCCGTAAGATTTGGCAATGCCGGTGGCGGAAAGCACAGGGGCGGAATCGATCATGAGCGGCCCATCCAGTCAAACAGTCTGTTGCGTGGCTTCGCTGCCGCCGGTAGTTCCGGCAGATGCGGACGAACGCCGGCGAAGCCCCGCAACGCGACCCATTCAGAACGGTCTACCGCAGCTTATTCGCCCGGGCCTTTGCAGGCGGAAACATCGGCGCTGCCCTTGTAACTGGTATAAGGCTCGATGTTGACAAAGGTGCTCCAACCCGGCTGCTGGTCGGCGGCGTAGAGCGTCTTCAAGCCGGCGACATCGTCGGTTGAGAAGACTTTGGGCGTCAACAGCGTCGTGCGCTCCGGGTTTTTGCCGGTCAACGCGTTGAGCGCGATGGCCGTTCCGACTGCGCCAATGGCGGGCGGGTTGGTGACGGCCGCGCCGCTCAGGCCCTTGTCGCTCAACTCGATCAGCTGCTTGATGAAGCCGTTGTTGTCGGCGCCGACGATGGGGACGAACTTCATGTTGGCCGTCTGGAACTGTTCAACGGCGGGATAGTCGATGCCGGACGTCCAGATGCCGTCGATCTGTTTGGTGGTGATCAGATCCAGGGTTTGTTGGGCGCCTTTGGAGGGGTCCCAACCCGTAAACGTTTCAGCGGCGACTTTGATGTCGGGAAACTTCGTCATGGCTTCTTTGAAGCCGTTGTGTCGATCGGTGTCGGCGGGCACGCCGTCGATGCCGCGCATCTCGGCGACATTACCTTTGCCGCCCAGCTTCTGGAACAGCCACTCTGCGCCGAGGCGGGCATAGGCTGTCTGGTCATTGGTCACCACGTAAGCGCCCTTGGCCGTTACGGCTTGATCGACGGCCACTACGACGATGCCTTTGGCGATGGCCGCTTCGATCACGGCGTTCAACCCCTCGCGATCGGTCGGGTTGATGATGATGGCGTCAACGTTTTGTGAGATTAATCCTTCGAGATCGGCGATCTGCTCGGTTGGGCCGCCGTTGCGATTCACAACAACAACCTTGCTCACCAGGCCGCTGGCTTTGGCCTGGGCTTTGATGGAGCAGATCATCTGTTCACGCCAGCCGTTGCCCACCAAAGTGTTGCTCACACCGATGACGAAACCGCTCTGCTTCTTTGCCGTGCTTCCGGGTGCTGCACAGGCGCCGGCCGCCAGGGCAAACGACAGAAGCCCCGCTGCCACCGGTAGACGAGTTCGACGGTCCATATTCCATATCCTCCATTGAGACGACCGGCCGCACCTGGCGGCCGATCTGAGGCCAAAGTGCTTATTGGCACAACGACAGAAATTCTACTAGCGGCTCAATGCGAGCACAACCCTGCGGTATGCGCCTTGTGCGCAACCGCCGAAGTTGCGCGCCTGCGGGATTAATGCGATCATGCCCGGCGAGACGGAGTAACTCTATGGGAAACATCGCAATGCTCGGCACCGGCCTGATCGGCGGTTTCTACACCATGACCCTGCACAGCCTGCGCGCGCCCGACCGGGTGTGCGTGGTGTATTCGCGCAGCGTCGAACGCGGCGAGAAATTTCAGGCCGAATATGGCGTGCCCAAGTCCACGACAAGCATGCAGGCGGCCATCGCCGACCCGGATGTGTCCACGGTGGTGATCGGCCTGCCCAACGACATGCACAAGCAGGCGGTGGCGCTGTGCGCGAAGCACAAGAAGAATGTGCTGTGCACCAAACCGCTGGGGCGCACCCGCAAAGAGGCCAAAGCCATGCTGGAGCTGGTGGAGCAATCCGGCATCTTTGGCGGCTATCTCGAAGATCTGGTCTACACGCCCAAGATGCTCAAGTCGCTGGTGTTTGTGCGCAACGGCGGCGTCGGCCGTGTGCTGTGGGTGCGCAGCCGCGAGACCCATGGCGGCCCGCACAGCTCGTGGTTCTGGGATCCAAAGCAAGCCGGCGGCGGCGCGATCATCGACTTGGGGTGCCATTGCGTCGAGATTGCGCGCAACTACATCGGCAAGAGCGACAGACCGGTCGAGGTGATGTGCTGGTTGGACACGCAAGTGCATCCCATCAGCGCCGAGGATCATGCCATCGCGCTGGTGAAATATGCCAGCGGCGCAATCGGCCAATTCGAGGTGAGCTGGTGCTTTCGCGGCGGCATGGACTTGCGCGATGAAGTGATGGGCACTGAAGGCACGATTTGGTCGAACAATTAACTGCGCACGGGTCTGGAGTGGTTTAGCACGGGCAAGGGTGGCGACTACGTGGCCGAGAAACTCGAATCAACCAGCGGCTGGTTGTTTCCTTCCGACGACGACACGATCTCGCTTGGCTACAAGCACATGTTCACCGACATGCTCGACGCGATCGATCAGAAACGCGCGCCGATGGAGACGTTTTACGACGGCTATGTGGTCAATTGCATTCTCGATGCGTGCTATCGCAGCGCAAAGACACGCCGCTGGGAGCCGATCGAGATCGAAGACTGGCGCGGACCGAAAAAAGCTGCGGCCAAGCGCGCGTCGAAACGTAAGGAAACCGTCATCAAGCGCGAACTTCTGCCCGATGGACGGGTCAAACTCATCATGCAGGAAAAAAGCGGCAAAATTGTCGAGCGTATCGAGAACGCGTGACCTCTGCCGCCTGGGCCCAGCTGCAAAGCATGCACAGGCTGGGCGGCTGGGAATACCGGGCCGAGTTGTTGGCGAGATTGGGCAATCACTCACTGGGCAAAGGCTGTCTATATATTACGACGCTAGAGTTCGTGTCCGGTCCAGGAATATCCGCCATGAAAAAGCTATTTCTCACCGTGATCGCAGTGTGCTGCGGTGCAGCCATCACCTATGTTGATTCCCGGCCCAACTGGGACGACACCGGCATCACGGCGATCGCCATACTCGTGACCAGTGGAGTGATCTCATTTTTATCGCCATATCGATGGTGGCTGTGGGCAATCGCCGTCGGAATTTGGATTCCTCTGTTGGCGATTATTCGTGCGCAGAATTTCGCCGCAATCCTATCACTCGTCGTTGCTTTTCTCGGAGCGGTTCTGGGAATGTTGATTCGTAATCGCATTTCCGTCATGCGGACAACTTCGTCTTGATATGACGGTGGGGCGGTGCAGACGAGAAGCACGTGAAGCGAGGTTATTATGTCGACACGGACCTTGGACAGCCTCTTGGAACTTTATCCTGCAAAGATACAGAACCTGGCAAGGGTGGCGAGAACGTTTATCTTGAAGGTGATTCCCGATGCACAAGAGCTCGACTTTAGACAAAAGTGCCCCGACGCGGGGCCGGCCGCGCGAGAAAGCAGATAGGAATTTTGCGGAAAACGCGGGTTCAGGATTTGTAAACGACCCGATAACGGGGACGCGGCGCAGGTTTGAAGCCGCGCGGCCGTCCGGGCGAGTAACCACGCGGCTTTGGCGGTGCAGCCGGGGTGCCAATCTCTTGCCAAATGCGCCAGTAGTCGCGTTGCACCCGTTTTGGTGTGAGTGGCCGTCCGAGCGGCTGCGGTTTCTGCCAGGGCATGAAAGCGTCACGGGCCATGGGTAACGCTAACAAGAGTTGCCAGTAGGCCAGCATGACGAGCATGCTCCAGCGCTCTTCACGTTCAGTGTAGCCGAGCCGTGCAGCGGTCCACGACAGATCGTTTTTGGAAAACTGATGGACGCACTCAATCATGAAGCGAAAAAGATACGTGCGCCAGAAGCTGCGCCAATCCAGATCGGCCGGGCCAGTCCAAAACAACCACAATGGACGCTTGAAGCGTTTGCGGCCTTGTGTGTCGTAGACATTGACCTTGATCGCATGACCATTGACGTCCGGACACTGTGCGACGTGCACGTTTTTGAACACTCGAATGTCGATGCGC
>JANMNW010000417.1:0-6975 GCA_031368515.1 Chloroflexota bacterium | reverse complement strand
GTCGTGCTGCACCGCTCGCGTATGCTTAACACTGCTCTTCTTGCGTTTCTTGCCGGTTTCTGTTGCTTTCACGCCCGCTATTGTGCTTCTTTTACCCTTGACTCGCTCGACCACCCCTTAACTTGAGACGGATGCTCTAAGAGATGAAAACTCTTAAAGTTTTCTCCGGGGCTATGGCCATGCCGCTCGCAACCCGGCCGAACGCTACAATCCATGCCAATGGAATTTCACGTCTCCCGCGCCTCGCGAGACAGATACCAGTTCGATGACGCGCTGTTTTCGCTCACAGGCAACGCCGTCATCGCCGACTTCCGCGCTGCGCGCCAATTTGCCCAGCGCATGGCCGACACCGGCCGTCCCGCGTCGGCCAGCGAGATCAACGCCATGGGGCTGATCGATGAAATCAGCCACATGCTTGTCGCCGAGTATCGCAATCAAGTCAACCCGCGCGCCATCGCCGATGCGCTGGCCTTTGTCACAACCGGGCTGGGCGCCGCCAGTGTCGATGCGGCCTTGTTGCAGTTCGCGCAGGAATTCCCAACAGTTGAGGTGTATCGCGGCCGCAAACAGGCCGCAGATTATCTCGACGACCTTTCCGACGGCGTGAGCAATCGCGAAGTGTTGCTTGAAGAGCTGATCATGCTTTGGCTGGCCAACATGAACCCCGCCTTTGCACGCTATGACGATCTCTTCGCGCACGACACGCTCAAACAAGGCAGCGCGTATCAGGACATCATCGACCGGCTTGTCGTGTTTTTTGACGCGCAGCCCCCCTTCAAAGACGACCTGCCCTTGATTGCGCTTTTGCGCGCGCCGGCGCTGACACATCCGGATTCACTCGACGCGCAGTTGCAGTTCATCGAAGAACGCTGGCTGAGCGGCGTGCCCGCATTGCGCAACTACGGTGTGCGCGCGCTGAACAGCCGCGACTTCATCAAGGAAGAGCAGCGTTCGCTGGCTGCATTTTTTAGCGCAGGCTTTCAGGGCATGGACGCGCCGCAATTTTCAGAGGCGGATATTCGCGAGGCGGTGCGCGCAGGCGGGCAGGGCGCCGCAGCCGGCGCCGCTGGCCGAGTGAGCCTGGCCGACTATAGCGCCGGCGATGTCGAATACGAAGGCTACACGCCCGATCGCGCCTGGATGCCGCGCCTGGTGTTGATGGCCAAAAACGCTTATGTGTGGCTCGATCATCTGTCAAGGCAATACGGCCTTGATATATCGCGGCTGGATCAGGTGCCCGATGACGAGCTCGACAAACTGCAGCGCTGGGGCATCACCGGGCTGTGGCTGATTGGCCTGTGGGAACGCAGCCGGGCGTCCAAGCGCATCAAGCAGATGATGGGCGCCGATGACGCCGTCGCGTCCGCCTACTCGTTGATGGACTACCGCATCGCCGACGATCTGGGCGGTGAGGGCGCCATGAACAACCTGCGCGAGCGCGCCTGGCAGCGCGGCATTCGCACGGGCAGCGACATGGTGCCCAATCACTTTGGCATTGATTCGACCTGGGTGATGAACCACCCCGATCGCTTTCTCGCCCTCGATCATCCGCCTTATCCGAGCTACAGCTTTAACGGCCCGGATTTGAGCGAGAACGATCGCGTCGGTATTTTCATCGAAGACCATTACTACAACCGCACCGACGCCGCGGTTGTCTTTAAGCGCCTCGACCGCTGGACCGGCGAAGCCAAATACATCTATCACGGCAACGACGGCACCGCCATGCCGTGGAATGACACCGCGCAGCTCAACTATCTCAAAGCCGATGTGCGCGAAGCGGTCATTCAGACGATTTTGCATGTGTGCCGACAGTTTCCCATCGTGCGCTTCGACGCCGCAATGACCCTAGCCAAACGGCACGTGCAACGCCTGTGGTTTCCGATCCCCGGCAGCGGCGACGGCATTCCATCGCGCGCCGGCCTGGGCTTGACCAAGGAAGATTTTGACCGATGGGTGCCCCAGGAATTTTGGCGCGAAGTGGTTGATCGAGCAGCCGTTGAAGCGCCCGACACGCTGCTGTTGGCCGAAGCCTTCTGGATGCTCGAAGGTTACTTTGTGCGCACGCTGGGCATGCACCGCGTTTACAACAGCGCGTTCATGCACATGATGCGCGACGAGGACAACGCCAAATACCGCTATCTGATCAAAGAGACGCTGGAGTTCGACCCGCAGATCCTCAAGCGCTATGTCAATTTCATGAACAACCCGGACGAAAAAACCGCGGTTGAGCAGTTTGGCAAAGGAGACAAATACTTTGGCGTGACGCTGCTCTTGAGCACGCTGCCGGGCCTGCCGATGTTTGGCCACGGACAGATCGAGGGCTACGCGGAGAAGTATGGCATGGAGTTCCGCCGGCCCAAGCTCAGCGAGTCGCCGGATCAGGGCTTGATCGACCATCACGGCCGCATGGTCTTTCCCATTCTGCACAAGCGCTATCTGTTTGCCGAAGTCGAGCGTTTCTTTTTGTACGACTTCTACACGCCGACAGGCAGCGTGGATGAAAACGTGTTCGCCTACTCCAACCAATTCGGCGATGAAAAGGCGCTGGTGCTGTATAACAACCGCCATGGCCAGACGCGCGGTTATGTGCGTAGCTCGGCCGCATTTGCCGCCAAAGGCGCCGGGCTGCGCACAACCACGCTGGCTGAAGCGTTTGGCCTGCGCAACGACGAGGCATATTTCCTGCGTTTTCGTGACCATGTCAGCGGCTTGGAATTCCTTCGCAGCAGCCGCGAGATTCACGAGCGCGGCCTGTATGTCGAGCTTGGCGAATACAAGAGCCACATTTTTCTGGACGTGCGCGAAGTTCATGACGCCGACGGCCGCCTGACCGAGTTGAACGACGAGCTGGCCGGGCGCGGCATCGCCAGCATCGACGCAGCCCTGCACGAATATGCGTCTGAACCGATCCTCACGCCATTTCGCGCGCTTGTGAACGCTGATGTGCTGCGACTGCTGCATGGCTCGCGCGTGCTGCCGGAGTCGGTGAAGCGCGGCAGGGTGCCGCCTGTCGACGCCATATTGCTCGAAACCATCGAAGCTCGCGCGCTGGCGTTTTTTAGCGAAGCCGCGCGGCTCTCGGGCGGCCCGGGCGACGCGGCGGCGCTTGCCAAAACCGTGCGCGATGACGTGTCCAGCGTGTTGCGCTTGCCTTGCTTCGATGCGCGTTTCAAAGGCGCGAACACGGGTGACGCGCTGCCGGAAGACATCATGGCATGGGCGCCATTGCTGACCTGGTCGCTGATTCATCGGTTGAAAGAGGTGGCCAGGGCCGAAGCGCCTGCGCCGGAGTTGACGACGACCGCCGCCATGTTGCGCGAATGGACGCTGGACAAAGCCTTGCTTGAGGCATTTGCCGGGCTGGGCATGGATGCGGGCGCCGCGCAGTACGCGCTGTCCACAACACTGGTGTTGATCACGCCGCGCAAAGCGCTGGTAGCGACGGAAGCGGCGGAGGCGTCAACTGAGCCGGAAGTGAAAAAGACGCCAGCGGCGACCAAAGGCAAGCGTGTGATAAAGAAGAGATCGGCCGTGAAAGCCGCCGACGCGAGTGACACAGTCGACCGGGAGTTCAAAGCGCTGCTGAGCGACACCGACGTGCGGCAGCATGTGAATGTCAATCTGTGGGACAACGTCGAATACTTCAACAAGGAGTCGTTCGACGCGCTCGTGCGCCAATTGCTGGCGGTGGATCTTGCGACGCTTGCGCGGGATCAAAAGACAGCCGGAGAAAAAGCCGACGTCGCCAAAGCCGCAGCGCGCGCCAAGGCGCTGGCCGAAGGGCTGCTGGCTCATGCGGCCGCATCAGGGTACCGCACCGCCAAGCCGTGAATCGCTCGCCCATGCCCACAGCGTATTGGGTCTGAGTTGGCATCCCATGAGTTTTCAACCACCGACCGAACCGATCCGCTGGCGCATGCATGTGCGCGCTGCGCGCGAGCGCGTCTTTCAAGCGCTCAGCACCGATGCCGGGCGCGCCAGCTTTTGGGCCGAGTCGGCAGTCGAACGCGACAGCGTCATCCATTTTGTCTTCCCCGGCCAGCTGACCTGGAGCGCAAACGTGCTGGAATCGCGCGCCCCGGAACACTACAGCGTGCGCTACTATGGCGGCAGCATCACCACCTTCGATTTGGCCGATGACAGCGCCGGCGGCACGGAGCTGGTGCTGACTGATGCGGGTGTGCCCGACCAGGATCGAGCAGAGGTGATTGCCGGCTGGGTGTCGGTGTTGATGGCGCTCAAGGCGGCGGTCGAATTCGGCGTCGATCTGCGCGGCCACGATGCGCAGCGGCATTGGGGGCGGGTTACGCTGAGAACTGAGCCGCGCAGGTCGGGCATGAGACCCTCATACAGAAGGGGTGCGATCCCCGCGCGCATTCCCCTCGACTTGCGCCGAGCCTCCCGTTTGGCATCGCCAGCGTCTCCGTCTCCGCCTTCGTTGCCGAGGTCGAATTCGGAGGCGGAGAAGGAGAGGGAGACGCTGGAGCAGGAGACATCGCCTGTCAAACGCTCCCTACTTGCGAAAGGAATTCAGCCGGTCGCGCGGAGCCTTGTCTCTCGAACCGGTCGGTGGCATGCTATCAGGCATGAGGCGCCGCCCTCCTGAATGTCAATGCCATGTGAATAAATGATGCGTGGATGTCATAAAGTGATGCGCGACGCAAGGTGCGCAGTGAAGATCGCGGTACCATGGGCTGCCGCGCCGTTCGAAAGAATCGTTGCATGCGCAACAGCAGCCCGAAATTGGCAGCATCGCCTGAAAGTTGGCTGCGCAGGGCGGAGTAATCTGATAGATTTATGGCGCGCGAGAAGCTGTCATTCGTCTGGCGGCCGCAAAGAGAAAAAACATGAAATCAATCTATACCCAGTTCCAGCAAGCGATATCACGAACGCTGGCGTATGGCATGACGGCCATTCTGCTTCTGAGCGCCTGCAGCGGCGCAAGCACGCCTGCCGCGCCGACCGCAGCGGCTGAACAACCCAAGCCGACCGAAGCTGTGGCGACGGCCTTGCCCGCAAACGCGACTCCCGAAGCCGCGCGGGCGCCCACCGCCACTGCTGGTCCGACAGCCACGGCGGAAGTGACCAAGCGCAACATGCAAGTGGACGCGATGTGGTACTCGACCGACGATACCGGCCGGGCCATCGGCGGCACAAGCTTGACCAAAGTGCGCATTGAGCCCAACAGCGAAGGTGGCTTTCGCCTGGGCATCTTTGAGAACGAAGTGGGCGGCACTGGCGACATGTGGCGCGCCACCGCCTGGACAGCCACAATCGTCGCGGCATTGCTCACCAACACTGACATGAGCAAGCTGCAGATTTCGTGGGATGTGGCAGGGCGCATTGATGGACCCAGCGCCGGCGGCTTGATGACTACCGCGGTACTTGCGGCGTTGCGCAACGCCAAAGTGCGCGAAGACGCCACCATGACCGGCACGATCAACCCGGATGGCACGATCGGCCCGGTTGGCGGCATTCCGCACAAGATCGAAGGCGCGGCAAAAAAGGGCAAAAAGCTGATCCTGGTGCCGAGTGGCCAGCGCTATGACTATGACACCAACAAGAAAGAGCAGGTCGATTTGGTCGAGCTCGGCCGCACGCTGGATGTGCAAGTCAAGGAAGTGGCCGACATCTATCAGGCATACAACCTGCTGACCGGCGACGAGCTGCCCAAGCTGGCCAAGAACAACACCCGCCCGGAAGTGTCGTCGCAGGTGTTCAACCGCATGCAGGCCAAAACACGCGAGTGGCAGGCCCGCTATAGCGACACGGTTGGCCGCACCGCCACGCTGAACTCCAAAATCAAAGAGATCCTGGATCAGTCCTTCCCGCTGACCGCAGCCGAGGAGCATCTCAAGAAGTCAGAGAACTATCTGACGCAAGGGCTGCCTGCTGCGGCGTATGGCAGCGCGCGTCTGGCGTCGTTGTATGCGTCGGTTTACGAAAAGATGGCGCGTCTGATTGCTGTTGAGCTCGAAGATGGGTTTGAACAAGCTGCGGCGGTGCTCCAGTCCGAGGCCATTGGCGGCAAGGTCTCGGCGGCGGCAGATCTGCTCAAGGCAGAAAAGCCAAAAACGCTGAGCGATGCAAACGCCTTGATTTTGGCCTACAGCAATCTGTCCCAGGGTCTGGCCTCGTGGCTGACCGGGCAGAATATTCTGGCCCGCTCGGTGCAGTTGCGCAAAAATGGCGAAGGCCCAAAGACTGCTGTTGAGGAATTGGAAGTGCTGTTGTATACAGCGCTTTACTATGAGGCCGCTGACGTATTTGTCGAAACGGCCAAAGACTCGATCGCCGTCGGCGCCGGACAGCCGGGCAGCCCATTGGCGAAAAACCTGCCGCTGGAAGACACCGCCGATTTCTTCCGGCGCGCGGCCGAAGCCAACTTTGCGCTGTTTGAGAGCACGGTGATTGGACCTCAGATCGCGCAGCCGCGCGGCATGAGCATGGATTCGGCCAAAAGTGTGCTCCGCTCGCGCGACTTCAGCTACGGTCTGGGTCTGGGCGCCTTGGAAGCGATCAATTTGCTCGACACCTATTTCAAAGATCCGGAGGCGTATCAATACGCAAAGCTTGGCGCGGCGATGCAAGCGTATGCGGTGTCGACCAGCATGGTGGCCAAATACTACTCGCTGGGGGCGCAGCTCAATGAAAACCTGGGTGTGACCGGATTCACCAACGAGAAAGCGCTGCTAAACATGCTCGATCTGGCCGATGAGCAGACGCGCTATAGCGTCAATGCGCTGGGTCAAAACGGCGAGGATGTGAGCATGTTCGCCATCGGATACGAGTCAGGTCGCTTGGGCCGCGAAGGTACAGCCGATGACAAGCTCAGCGCACTGAGCGATTTCTGGGCCACGTTCATTCAATCGCGCGCAGTCGCCTATCTTGCGGGAGTGGCGAGGTAAGAGGCGAGTCCCGAGTCCCAAGTCCCGAGAAAAGCTATGCCGTGGCTTGACATCGGTGTCAATCGCT
>JANMNW010000414.1:0-2703 GCA_031368515.1 Chloroflexota bacterium | reverse complement strand
GAATTTTTCAGGCATGCGCCCAAAGCTGGCCAAATTGTTGAGCGAGCACGAAGTTGTGCTGGTGCATCCGGTGGTGGCCGAGAAAACGTTGATCTGGCTGGACGCCCAGGGCAGAGAAGAGCGCCGCAGAAAATCGCCAGCGCGCGGGCGCGTCGAAGATGTATTTATGCAGTTGGTGGCATTTCCAGAACTCATAGGCCATCCAAACTTGACGCTTGAAGTGGTGCTCACGCGCGAAGAAGCGGTGCGCAAGCCAGCCGAGAAGCGCAAACGCTTTGACCGCGGCTGGACGCCGGTGGCGCGGCGCTTGCTGGACGTTATCGGCGAGCGTGTGTTCGTTCAGCCCGCAGATTTTGCAGCGCTGCTTCCCGCTGCGTTGCCCGTGCAATTCACCAATCGCGAGCTGGCGACCGCAGCCAAGCTATCGCCGCGCCTGACCCAGCGCATGACCTACTGTTTGCGCAAGATGGGCGTGATCCAGTTGGAAGGGAAGCGCGGCCGGGCGATGCTGTTTAGCCGATCGGCGCCAGCGGCCAGATCTGAACTGTGAGATCGCGCGCAAACAGCAGATGCGGCACTTCATCAGGCAGTGTGAAACCATGCGCAGCGGCCATGCTGTTGCGCTCGACTTCGGCCGTGGCCGACTGCAAGGGCCAGCTCAGGTGTTCGATTTCACCGCGATAGACGCGGCCGTTCGCGTCCGCCGTGTACAGGCAATAGCGCGCCGTCAGAAAATACTCGAGCGAGCCCGGGCGTGCTTCGAAGACCGGACCGGTTGGACGATAGTGCGCCAAGAGCTCGGCCGCCGGCGCGTTGCGGTGCGTGCGCGTGCTGGCATAGTCGATGCCCTGGTTGGGCGCGGCGTCGCAGCGCATGCGCGCGTTGAAATAGGGCAGCTTAAAAACACTGCGCGCGATCAACACCGCGAGCGGGTTGGCTGCGTCGAGCGAGAAGAACCACACCCCTGGCTTGCCGTTGGCCGTGACATAGGTGCGCACGTTTAACTCCGCAAATGCCGAGAGCCACGGCACGCCCGGCAGATAGCGCGGACGGATGCCGCTCATGCGAAAGGGCACCACGGCCAGCCAGGCCTCGCCGTCAAACGCATCGATGTCAAGCTCGCGTGGAATCCGCGCGCGCAACACATCGACCGGCACACGCCAATGCATGAACAACAGATCGTGCCAGCGTTGGTGCATCACATAGGGCGATGTGGGCGCCGGGTAGGGGCGATGGGTGTTGGGCATGTGGCTGGGATTATGGCGTCGACTTTCAAATCCTTCGCAAAAAGGGCTTGACTCAATAGAACAAATGTTCTATCTTTCCACCCACTGATTTGGCACAACAGAACGATCACAGTGCCTGTGCGGACGTTGTGCGATTACCTAGGAGAGACCCATGAGCGACACACCTTTACAACCCGCCTTCGCCACGCTCGGAGAGCTGATGCGCTCGCAACGGCGCGATGCGCTGCGCGCGGCATCGATGTTTATGGCGGTGCTTTTGTATGCCGCCGTTCTGATCTACACCGGCGTGCACAACTACAACCTGATGTCGCGCACCGTCCCGGCCGATCAGCAGCTCTTTGCGATCACCGCGCTGCTGTGCCTGGAAGGCGCGTCGATCTTTTTGCCGATCGCCATTCACTTCTGGCTGGCGCCGGGCTCGCAGCGCATGGTGGGCTATGTGCTGTATGGCACAAACTTTGCGATTGTGATCCTGAACACCATCCTGGACGCGATCACCAACCGCACGCAGAATGTGCCGGAGTGGCTGGTGATGTATGCCACGTTTATTCTGCCGGCCACGCCTATCTTGATCGGGCTGGGCGTCTCGTTCATGTTTCTGCTGGACCCGTCCAAGAAAATTCACGACGCGCGCGCGGCTGCGCAGGCGGCGTCGGTCGATGCCATGGCCATTCACATGCGCGAGGCGGCCAACCGCCCGGATGTGAACGAAGCGATTCAAATTGCGGCGCTGAAAGACTTGCAGGAGACGGCGGTGCGCGTGACCGGAATGCAATTGCGCAAATTGCCTGCGCCGCGTGAATCGCAATCGGCGCGCGGGGCGGGTCAGGTTGTGGTGCGAAAAGCGCGCGCGTCGACGATTGCGCCCACGCCGGCCACAACCAAGCTGATGTTCAACGCTGACGGCAGTGAGCGCCCGCGTTTATCTCGGCCGCGTGGCAAACGCGCGTCGCGCTAGCGCCGTTGCTTTTCCATGATCAAGCCGTCTTCGCCGTCGCGGTAGTAGCGGCGGTGCGTGCCACACCAGCGATAGCCCAGGCGTTCATACACGTCGATGGCTCGCTGGTTGTGGCTGCGCACGGTCAGGCGAATGGTGGGCGTGTCGAGCTTTGACTCGGCGGCCAGCAACAGCGCGCTGGCGATGCCGCGCCCGGCATACTCCGGCAATGTGCCCACGGTGACGATCCAGCCGCGGTTCTCAAAGCGATTGACCTCTGCGGCAAGATAGGCCACCAGCTTGCCATCCACCACCGCTTTCAGCCGAACAGCTTGAAGCGTCAGCGCCAAACCCAACAGCGTAAACAGATCATATGCGTCGGGGCCAAAGCACGCGTGTTGTTGCCGGCGGATGGCCAGCAGATCCGTCAGCGCGGCGTCGCTTACGACAAAGTGGGTGGCGGCTTGCGCGCGCTGGGCCTGTGCGCCAAGCGCGCCTGCCGCCGGTGCCTGGGCATGC
>JANMNW010000403.1:0-2198 GCA_031368515.1 Chloroflexota bacterium | reverse complement strand
CGATGACGCGCAGCCTGTGGTAAAACATGTGGCTCAGCGCATCGAAGCAAACATCATGCACATACTTTTCCTTGCACGCTGGTTTCCCTATCCCGCCAATCATGGCGCAAAAGTGCGCGCCTACAACATCATCACGCAACTGGCGCGCGCGCACACGGTAAGCATGGCCTCGTTTGCCGAGGACCCCATCAGCCCGGACGACCTGCGTGAAATGGGCAAGCTTTGCGCCAACATCGAGCACGTGCCCTATCGCAGCTTTGACCCGCATCGGCGCTCGCCGCTCTCTGCACTGTTGTCGGCAAAACCGCGCTGGCTGCACGATGCTTATAGTCAGGAATTCATGAACATGGTCAAACGCATGGCTGAGCGGCATGCGCCCGACTTGATCGTGGCGTCCAATCTCGACACCACCGAGTATCCGCTGGCCCTGCCCCGCATTCCGCGCATGTTTGAGGAGATGGAAACAGGGGCATACAGCCGCCAGTATCGCGAGGAAACGCGGCCGCTGCCGCGTGTGCGCAAATGGCTCATGTGGCGCAAATTGCAGGGCTACGTGCGGCGAACGCTGCAGCACTACCAGCTTTGCACTGTCGTCTCACAGCCGGAATTCGACGCCGTAAGCAAATTCGCGCCTGGTTATCGCGGGCTGACCCTGGTGCCAAACGGCGCCGATTTGAAACGCTTGACCGGGCGCTTTGCCGAACCTGAGGCCGACCGCATGACTTTCGCCGGCGCGCTGACCTATCACGTCAATTTTGACGCCATGTGTTACTTCATCGGCGAGATCCTGCCCTTAATCGCGGCGGAACGCCCGAGCGCCAAGCTATACATGTCCGGCCGCACCGACGGCGTGGACATGGCGTCGCTGCCAAAACACCCAAATGCCGGTCATGCCGGTCACCAGCACGATATTCGACCCTTTGTGCAACGCGCCACAGTCACCGTGGTGCCTGAGCGACTGGGTGGCGGCACACGCATCAAAATACTTGAATCACTGGCGCTGGGCACACCGGTGGTCTCCAACCGAAACAGCGCCTTGGGTCTCGACCTGCGGCACGAGCATGACGTGTTGATCGCAGACACGCCGCGCGAATTCGCCGACGCGGTGCTGCGCGTGCTGGGCGATCCGGAACTCAGGCAGCGACTGAGCGCTAACGGGCGCGCCACCGTCGAACGCGCCTATGACTGGAATGTGATCGGCGACGGCATGAACGCCGCCATCGCGAGAACGTATCAGCAACGGCCTGGCTAGAACCGTCCCGGCTACCGGTCCCCACTTTTGGTCTACGTCCGGCGCACGCGCCAAGTTCGGGCTAAATAAGATCGCGCCTCGCACGCGAGGCCGATTAAGCCACGCTCCTTTGCGGCTATATCAAGGCGTCAACATGCGTCGCAAAAGTGTGACCGCGGCACAGTCTTCGACGATGTGTGACTGCCATGCAAAAGACATCCAGGCTGTCGGCCTACCTCCTTGTGCTGAGCGCGCTGCCGCTTATGGTTTTCGGCTTTGCGCGCAGCGCTTCTGCTAGAGACGGCCTGGGGCCGGCTGCGCGCGCACAAACGCAAGGCGGCGTGCCAATTGTGGTCGACAGCCTGGCCGACAATGCTTCCGCCAACGACGGCGAAGGCACGTTGCGCGAAGCCATCGAAAACGCCAACACCAATCTGGACAGCACGGATGGCGACTGTGCCGTCGGCCAGGCGGCCGAGTTCGACACGATCGCTTTTGAAATCAGCGGCACGATCACACTTGGCTCGGCGCTTCCCGCCATCACCGGCACGCTGGCGATCAGCGGCGGCAACGCGATCACGCTCAGCGGCAACAACAGCCTTACCGTGCTGACCGTTGAAACCGGCGTAGCGCTGAGAGTGGATGGACTGACGATTGCAGATGGCCGATCGGCCGCCTTTGGCGACGGCGGCGCCATTAATAACGCTGGGTGCCCTAACTGTCACCAACGTGTTGTTTACCAATAACCTGTCAGACGTTCACGGCGGGGCGATTGCGAATGACGGGGTGCTCTACGTGTCCGACAGCCGCTTCATCAGCAACACGACTAAGTAGGTTCGCAAAAGAAATGACGTAACACGGTGCATACGGAGTGATGGTTAAACTGCTGATCTCTAACTTCAGCGGAAAACCAAAAACCCCGTATGCCACTTGATCATAACCAACGTCAGACACTGCGCCAGATGGC
>JANMNW010000283.1:0-10387 GCA_031368515.1 Chloroflexota bacterium | reverse complement strand
CCTTAATGTATTTGCGCGACAATCTAGTCAACGCTGCCAACCTACTCGAAGTTGCTGTCGAAGCCGGCGTGCGCCGCTTTATCCTGTCCAGCACCGCAAATCTGTTCGACGATCCCGAACGCATCCCGATCGAACCCACCGAGCGCATTGTGCCCGGATCGCCCTACGGCGAGTCCAAGTTCTTTATCGAGCGGCTGCTCTTCTGGTTCAAGAGAATTTACGGGCTGCGCTACATTTGCCTGCGCTATTTCAACGCCTGCGGCGACACCGCAGAGATCGGCGAAGATCACACACCCGAGACGCACATCATCCCGATCGTGCTGCAAGTGGCGCTGGGCCAGCGTGAGAAGCTGACCATCTTTGGCAACGATTACCCCACGCCCGACGGTACTTGTGTGCGAGATTACATCCATGTGGTCGATCTTGCGCAGGCTCACATTCTGGCCATGGGCAAGCTGGCAGATCCAGCGAGCACCGTGCAGACGCAATACAACCTGGGCAACGGGCGCGGCTTTACGATCAAGCAGGTGGTCGAGAGCGCGCGCAAGATCACCGGTCACGCAATCCCCACCGTCGCGGGGCCGCGCCGCCCTGGAGATCCGGCCACATTGATCGCCTCGGCAGAAGCGGCCAATGAAGACCTGGGCTGGACGCCAAAATTCAGCAACCTCGATGACATCGTGCAGAGCGCGTGGGACTGGCATCTTTCTCACCCGCAAGGTTACAACGACGCTCCAGTCAAAGCAAAGGCGACGCCGCGCAAGGCAGCTCCGAAGAAACCGGCCAAACGCGCAACCGCGGCGAAGAAGCCCGCGGCGCGCAAATCCGGCGTCAAGAAACGCTGACGTGTTGGAACCGTGCATGATTGAAGTAATCTTTCTCGGCACGCACGCCGCGATTCCGATGAAAGGCGGCGGCAACGCCGCCTACTTCGTTCGGCTGGGCAGCGAAAATCTGCTAATCGACTGCGGGCCGTCGATTCTGCAGCAGCTCGACGCCGCCGGCATCTCGCCGCGCGAGATCAGCCATGTGTTTTTCACGCATCGCCATGGCGACCATGCGCTTGGTTTTCCGATGCTGATGCTGTGGTACCACCTGAATCCCACCGCGAGCATACAAACGCCGGTGCTGATTGGCAGCGACTACACGCTCCAGGCACTGGAAGCGCTCATGCTGCATGCCTATGGCCCCGATCTGTCCGAAATCGTATCCAGCGCGCCCAAAATGGCACTGCCTGTCGATGCGCCCGGTCGGGCCCGCATTCATCCCAATATCATGCTGAAAACGCTGCCGATGACGCACAGCGACTTTGCCCCGGTGCTGGGCGTGCGCATTGAAACTCGCGGCGAGCGGCTGGGCGAGCGCGTGCTGGCCTTTACAGGCGACACCGGGCCAAACGACGACATCGCCGTGCTGGCGCGCGACGCGAACTTATTGGTGCATGAAGCCAACTTTTGCGCCACTTTGGATCCCCAATTCGCCGCGGGCGCGTTTGGCCACTCAACAGCGCAGATCGCCGGACGCAATGCGCTGGCGGCAAATGCCCAGCACCTGGCGCTGGTGCATATTGACGCCAAGTATGAAGATCAGGAAGAGCAGCTACTGGCTGAAGCCCGCGCTGAATACCCGGGCCGCGTGAGCGCGCCGCAGGCGGGGATTGTGTATCAAGTGTGAACGTGCTGAAAGTGATAAAGTGCTGAATGTGATGGACTTCCAGCACCTTCACTTCCTTCCGCATTTTGAAAAATGATGCGAGAACTATCGTCACTTCTAGCTTCCCTGCTCGCAATCGATTCAGTGAATCCCGATCTTGTGCCGGGCGGCGCGGGTGAAGCACATGCCGCGCGATTTATCGAACACTGGGCAATCGACAACGGGTTGGAGGCGATCGTGCAGGAGGTTCGGCCCGGCCGGCCAAATGTGGTGGTGATCGCGCGGGGCAGCGGCGGCGGCTCGTCGCTCATGTTGAACGGCCACACCGATGTGGTGGGCGTGGGCGGCATGCGCAATCCATTTGAACCGCGCATTGAAAACGGGCGAATGTATGGGCGTGGTTCATACGACATGAAAAGCGGCGTCGCAGCCGGGCTCATGGCAGTCAAGCGCGCCCATGCGCTGGGTATGCGCGGCGATGTCTCAGTTAGTTGCGTGGCGGACGAAGAAGTGGCCAGCTTTGGCTCGCAGGCGATCGTCGATGAGCTGCAGGGCGCGCAGCCACGCTGGCGCGCGGATGCGGTGATTGTGATGGAGCCGACCGAGCTTGATCTGATCTTGGCGCACAAAGGATTTGTCTGGCTGGATGTGGCCACGCGCGGCAAAGCAGCGCATGGGTCGCGCCCGCGGCTCGGCGTGGACGCCATCGTCAAAATGGGCGCGCTGCTGACGGAATTGGAGCGCCTCGATTTGCGGCTGCGCGCCAACCCCACACATCCATATCTCGGAAGCGGCTCGGTGCACGCGTCGCTGATTAGCGGCGGGCAGGAAATGTCGTCGTATCCCGCAGAGTGCAAGCTGAGCATAGAACGCCGCACAATTCCGGGCGAAGATGCGGCCTTTGTCGCAGTCGAGACGCAAAGTATTCTGGACAGCCTGGCGCTACGCGACGGCGCGTTCGAAGCAACCCTGGCCATAGGTTTGACGCGCGAACCCTTTGGCATCGCCGACGACGCGCCATTCGTCCAACTGGTCAACCGCCACGCGGAACGCATGATTGGCAAATCCCCTCGGCGAGGCGGGGTGGGCTTTTGGGCCGATTCCGCATTGTTTAGCAGCGCAGGCATCCCCACCCTGCTCTTTGGTCCGCACGGCGAAGGCGCGCACGCGGATGTCGAGTGGGTCGACTTGAAGTCGGTCGAACAGTGCTGTGAGATTTATGCCGCCGTGGCGGCAGAAATGTGCGCGTGAGATGCGCGGGACAGCGGCCGCGGGCTACTTTAGGATAAGGCGGCCGGCGGCAGTGTCCCACGCCACGGACACTGTACCCGCCAGCGCGCCGCGCAGCGCATCACCGACGATGCGGTCGCGCCAGCCCTGAAACACGGCCATGCCCGGAACTTCCGTTCGCGCAGCGGCGATCTGGCGCAGCGCCTCGGATGGCGCAAGCAGGCTCGGCGCGATTTCAGCTTCGATCGCCCGCACGCGCACAACGGCGGAGAGCAGCTCATGCAATGCGCTGGCTTGGTCATCCAGCACCACCGACAATTCTGTTTCAGGCTGCTCGGCAGGCGGAACTGCGCGGCCAATTTTGACGCGTTCGACCATGTCGCGGGCAGCGCGTTCACCCAGGCTGGGCGGGGCGCTGCGCAACTGCAGAATTGACTTTGGATCCAACGGCTGGCGGCGCGCCACTTCCAGCAGCAAATCATCTTTCACAACACTGCGGCGCGGCTTGTTGCGGCGCTGCGCCTCTTCATCGCGCCAGACGCACAATTCGCGCAGCACGGCCAGCCCGCGCCGGTCGAGCGACGTGCGGCCCGAAAATTGCCGCCACAGTTCGCGCACAGGGATGGCATTGTCCGCCGAATAAACCATGCTGGCGCAAGCTTCGGACACCCAATCCGCCCGGCCAAGTTTTTCAAGCTGCTTCTCCAGCTTCGTGTGAATCGCGTGCAAATGCCGCACATCGTCGGCGGCGTAATCGAGCATCGACTGCGTCAGCGGCCGGCGCGTCCAATCCGAATAGCTTTCGCCCTTCTCCAGCGCCACACGCAGCAGCGTTCGAACCATTTGGCCATAGCCCAGCTGCAGCGGATGGCCCAAGTACGAGGCAGCAATCTGAGTGTCAAACACGTTGCCGGGCGCGGCGCCCAGATAGGCGCGCAAAATGCTCAAATCTTGATTGCCGGCGTGAACGATCTTTAGCACGCCCGAATCCAGCAGGATGGGCGCGAGCGCGTCGAGCCTGCCGTCAAGCGCCTGCACGTCGATCAGCGCCACACGGCCGCCGGCTGAAGCGATTTGGACCAATTCCAGCACCGGCGCATAGGTGCGCTCGGTGACAAATTCAGTGTCAACAGCCAGGCGCGGATCGTGCAGCAGGAGGGTGCGAAATTCGGCGCACGTCATTTCGAGTGCGGTGTGGGTTGTGATGTAGTCGTAGCTCACGCGGCCCCTATTCTGCCACTGTGCAAAAACCGGTGCGCGCTACAATGCGCCGACCATGGCCAACGTACTCCTTCCCACCTTTGACGAAATGCTGCATCCCGCCAAGGTCGATCCAACAATCCGTGCCCGGGCCAAAGCCGCACGCAGCAGCGCCCCCCTCGATCCAATCAATTATTTCAACATCAACTGGCAAAAGCCCGACGGCAGCGGAACGAACTATTTCGTGATGCCGGAGAGCCTGACCGGCGTGCGCTGCAAGATCGTGGTCATAGTGGCCAAGGACTTTCCAACCGGCAGCCACAAGGTCGGCCCGGCCTATTCGCTCATGGCTGAGAAGCTTGTCGCAGGCGACATCGAGCCGGGCAAACACACGCTTGTTTTTCCAAGCACAGGCAACTATGGCATCGGCGGCTCATGGGTGGGCCCGCGCGCCGGCTTCACAAGCATGGTGATTCTGCCGGAAGGCATGAGCCGCGAGCGCTTCGAAAAAATCGAGGGCTATGGCGCCACATACACCAAGACCCATGGCAGCGAAAGCAACGTCAAAGAGATCTACGACGAGTGCAACCGGCTGACGCGCGAGCATCCCGACACCATCCGCATCATGAATCAATTTAGCGAGATGGGCAACTACCGCTTTCACTATCACGTCACCGGCAATACCGCCGTAGAGCTGGAAGCCGAGCTGTCGCAGAAATTGGGCACGCGCGGCATCAGCGCATTCTGCAGCGCGATGGGCAGCGCCGGAACGATTGCCGCGGGAGATCGTATCAAGCAGGCGTTTCCCGGCTGCAAAATTGTGGGCATCGAACCGGTGCAGTGCCCAACGCTGTTCAACAACGGCTATGGCAGCCATGAAATTCAAGGCATCGGCGACAAGCACGTCACCTGGATTCATCATGTGACCAACATGGACGGCCTGGCATGCGTCGACGACATTGAGTGCCTGCGCATCACGCACGTGTTTACACGTCAGGTCGGCGGCCAGGTAATGATCAAGGACTATGGCGTCAGTCCGGAAGACGCCTGCGACATCGCCGGCATCTTCGGCATCAGCGGCGTATGCAACTTGCTGGGCGCCATCAAGACCGCCAAGCATTTGGGATTCGGGCCAAGCGACGTTATCGTGATCCCCGCCACCGACAACAACGAGCGCTACGAGTCGGTGATGCAGCATTGGGACGCCGGCCATGGCCTGAACGAGGCAGGCGTGCACACCCGCATCGGCGGCATATTGCGCCATCAAAAGACAGATTGGTTCCTGGATGGCACACCGGAGAATCGCAAGCGCTGGCACAACCTGAAGTACTACACCTGGGTCGAACAGCAAGGCAAGACAGTCGACGAACTGAACGCGCAGCTCGATCCAGAGTGGTGGCTGGGCGAACAGGCCAAAGCCGCCGAGGTGAACAAGAAGCTGGCCGGGCTGCGGTGACCGGTAGTCAGTGGACGGCCAAACAGGGGACGGCGAGCAAAAGCAAGTAAAAATTCGGACAGCAAGATTTTGACAACCATGGGAAGACTTACGGGCAAGGTGGCGGTTGTAACGGGCGGCGCGCAGGGAATCGGACGCCGTTGCGCGGAGATGATGGCCGCCGAAGGCGCAAAGATCGTCATCGGCGACATAGTCGACGACTTCGGCGAGCGCGCTGCCGCGGACATTCGCTCGTCAGGCGGCGAAGCAGTTTATCAGCACTGCGATGTGGAAGCAGAAAGTGATTGCGCGGCGCTGCTGCAAACGGCGGTCGAGAAGTATGGCGGCCTAAACGTATTGTTGAACAACGCCGGCTGGTTTCCGCGTTGCGAACTGGCCGATGTCACACCCGAGTTCTGGAACAAGGTGCTCAACATTAACCTGCGCGGGCCATTCTTTTTCTGCAAGCATGCCATCCCGATCATGCAGCGCGGCGGCGGGGGCAGCGTCATCAATGTAGGATCACCCAACAGCCTTCAAGCCATTCCGACGCTGATCCCGTACGGCGCAGCCAAAGGCGCTTTGATCAACTTGACCCGCACGATGGCCGCCGCTTACGCCAAAGATCGCATCCGCTTCAATCTGCTCAGCCCGGGCTGGGTGCTCACCGACACCGAAAAAGAGACGCAACGAAAAGAAGGCCGCACGCCGGAACAAATCCAGGAAATCGGGCGCGGCCTGCGCCTGGGTCGGTTTCAAACGCCCGACGACTCGGGCCACGCCGTGGTCTTTCTCGCATCGGATGAGTCGTCACAAGTAACCGGCATGATCTTCAGCGTCGATGCAGGCTCGACCACGCTGATACGGTGAGCGGCTGGTCTGCAAGCGGTAGGACTGTGAGCGGTTTACGTGCCGTCGCCGCTTTTCGACGCACCCCTTGCTCATTACATGCTGTTCTCCGGACCATACTACCGCTCACCGCTTGCGTCCGAGAAACAAAACCGCCGCCGGCACAAGCAGCATCACCTCGAGCGTGTTCCAGTAGAAGTGAATGTCAAGGCGGATGGCGGTGGTCAACACCGGCAGGCTGCACAGAAACGTGCCCTGGGTAAGTTCGCTGCGAGCCAGCCAGCCGTCGCGGCCAAGAATGCCCGGCAGCCCCTGCGCGGTAACCCGGGTGACGCCCAACTCGCGCAGTTCGGCCAGCACCTGCAGGTGCCGCACAAACGTGTAGCTGTGCTCGACGGCGTGCAACGCCGTAACCGCCAGCAGCAGCCAGGCCAGCGGGTTGCGCACGCCTTTGCGCACCAGGACAGCCACGGTGATGAACACCGACCAGTTCCACACGAAGTGCACCACTTCGGCATTGGCGGGCGAAATCAGCCCGCTGGATTGGCGCATCGTCCAGAACAGCACATGGTATTGCACCCACTGAATGACATGCTCGATCGAGTGCAGGCCTTGCACGGCGATCAGTGCGCCCAGCAGCATGGCGACCGGGCCAAAGCGGCGCGCGTCATCGCGCCATTTCACCACCCCGACCGGCAGCAAGCCGGCCAACACCAGCAGCGTGCCCGCCCACAACGGAAACCACCCCATGCGCACGCCCAGCGCGGCAGCCAGCACGCCGGCAATCAGCGCACCCAGCACCGGGCGCGCATATTGCCGAGGATGAAGCACCGCCCAAAGTGCCGAGAAGCCATGCATTAGACCGCGCCGCAAGCCGCCTTCCTGGGCGGCGGTCAGTTTCATCGGAATCGTTGTCATACGTTTTCGTTGAAGACCTGAAAGTGCTTCAAGCGCCTGAATATCTCGATCATGAAAGAGCAGTCACTCTCGAATCACGCTCACCCGTGTGCCGGCTTGGATGTTATCGATGCGCGCCCGCGCGCCATCGGGCCAGATAACGACCATATGGTCAATCGTTGCGCCCGCAGGCACGCCGAAGTGCGCCTGGGCCGGATCGCCGCCCAGATAGCCGCTCATCGCGCGCACATCCCGGCGCAGCACGCCCGCCGAGGTATGCAGCTCGATCCACGCGCCAATGGCGAAAGCGTTGGGGCTGCCGGGCGATCGAAGATCGACCAGCACGCCGCGCCCGCCGCAAACCCGATTTTCAAACAGCCGCGCCGATGCGCGCAAGTTGTTGACCACGATGTCCAGATCGCCATCGCCGTCCATGTCCGCCATCAGCATGCCGCGGCCGCTCTCGTCTGCGTCCAGCCCCCATTGCTCCGCCAGATCAAAGCCGCCGTCGGCACCGCCGCGAAAGGCGCGGTTGCGTTCAACCAGCTCTTGCTGTTCGAGATGGCCAAACAGATCGTCGGCGATCATCCCGTTCACGACATACAAATCGAGCAAGCCGTCGTTGTCCAGATCGCCAAAGCGCCCTGCCCAGCTCCAGCCGGTGGCGTCGATGCCGCGCCGCGCCGCTTCGTTGCGCCAGGCGCCGGTTGTGCTCGATCGCGCCTGCATCACATTTGCCGACAGCTGAGGATCGTTGCGCACACGCTTCTGTTCGGTGACGGCCATCATCGGCAGCCAGCGTGCCAGCGTCCGCGTGGACGTGTCATACGGATTCATGTCCGTGCTGAAAAGCGTCACATCGCCGCGGTTGCCGACATCGCCCCAGTCGATACTCATGGTGCTGTGCGCGGTGGTCGCAAACGGCTCAATCTGCCGCCACTCGCCGTTCAGGTTCGACCAGATTTGATCCTGCAGATCGAAATCGTTGCCCACCCAAATGTCGGTTTTTCCGTCGGCGTCGAGGTCGAGCAAGCCAATCGCCAGCGCTTGCGCATCGCCCGAAAGACGCCGCGACTTGTAGCCCGCGCCGTCGCGCTCAAACACATACACGCCAGTCTTGCCGCGCATTTCAGCTGGTGTGAAGCCTTCGCGCTCCAGTTCCGCCAGATATGAGCCCGTCACCAGGTCGAGCGCGCCATCGCCGTTCAAGTCCGCCCACCCCAGCGTGTATGCAAACACATCCGGCTGCAGCGGCGCCTGTTTTTCAAAGCGCCGCCCGCCAAGGTTGCGCCAGAACGTCACGCCGCTGGTGCGATGCGTAAAGACGATGTCCAGTTTTCCATCACCGTCAAAATCAACAATCGATGCCGCGCGGGTGTTGAGGTCGTCGATTTCCACATCGACAAAATTCAGCGCTCCCTCGTTCCACAGGATTTTTGCCTTGTTGTCGACACTGGCGAAGACCAGATCAATGTCGGCGTCGCCATCCAGATCGTTGGCTGCGGCGCCTGCGCCGTTGCTGAGATAGGTGCGCAGCTGGCGTGAACGAACACCGGTGGAAAACGGCAGCGTGTGCTCCACAAACCCGTCGGCGCATGCCGTTGCCGACGCCAGCGTTCGCGCTGCAACCCTAGTGGACACAAGCGGCCCAGGTGCGGCGCCGGGCGTAACCACGGCCGCGCCACCCGCGCAGGCGGACAAAAATAAGACGGCGCACGACACACCCAGAACGCAGCCGTCCCAGGTGCGTCGCCCGCAGTTGTTTCGCCAGTCACCAGGCATGCAGCACCCAGCGGCTATTTCAAGCCGGTCGTTGTAATGCCTTCGATGAAGCGCCGTTGTGCCAAGAAGTAGGCGATGATGATCGGCACGGTGATGAGCGTGCTCACCGCCATCAGATATGGATATACCAGCGCGGTGGTTCCAGTCTCTCCGACCATGCGCCGCAGAATGCCGATGCCCAGCGAGATTGGGAAGAGATTCTGTTTGTTGATGTAAATCAGCGGGCCCAGATAGTCGTTCCAGGCGTTTAGAAACTGAAACAGAGCAACCACGATTAACGCCGGCCGGGCGAGCGGCAGGATGATGCGAAACAGAATTCCAAATTCGCTCGCACCGTCGATACGCGCCGCATCGGACAGTTCCTCTGGAATCGTCATAAAGAACTGCCGCAACATGAAGATGAACCATGGGCTGCCGAAAATGCCAGGGATCACCAGCGGCAGATACGAATTCAACCAGCCCAGGTTTTTGAATGTGATGAACAGCGGCACCATGATCACCTGAAACGGGATCATGATCGTGCCCAGACACAGTGCAAACATCAGCTCACGGCCTGGCCAGTGCAAGCGTGAGAAACCGTAGGCCACAATCGATGACGAGATGGTTACCAGGATGGTCGACGGAATGGCATAGCGAAAGATCGAGTTTGAGGTGAATAGCGTAAAGTCAAACTTCGTCCAGGCATTGCCAAAATTTTCGAGATGGAGCGGGCTGGGCAACCAAATGGGAGGGACGGTGTAGACCTGCGGATCGTCTTTTACGGCCGAGGACAACATCCACAGAAAGGGCAGAAAGAACGTAAATGCCAGGATCAGCAACGCCGCATACTTGGCGATTTCGGTCGCAACGCCGCCTGCGGTTACTCCGATTCGGGCGGCTGGGCGTGCGGCAACGCGCGAACTGCTTGCGGTGCTTGTGGTCACTTTTCACCTCCGTAATGAACCAGCCGTCTGGATGAGCGAAACAAAACGATGGTGAAGATGACAATCACCACAAAGAGAAGCCATGCCAGCGCCGACGCTTTGCCCATGCGCAGATAGGTAAACGCGTTGCGATAGAGCAGCATGGTGTACATCTCGGCCGCCTTGCTCGGCCCGCCTGTCGGGAAGAGCAAAAAGGGCAACGTGAAGTTTTGAAACCCGACAATAAATGCGATGACTGTGTTGTACAGAATCGCCGGCGTGCACAAGGGCAACGTGATGTTCCAGAAGCGCTGCCAGGGGTTGGCCCCGTCAACGGTGGCCGCCTCGTACAGCATGCGTGGCACGTCTTGAAGCGCGGCCAGGAATATCACGATTGCGCTGCCCTGCGCCCAGATATGAATCGCAATCAGCGTGGGCT
>JANMNW010000266.1:0-3679 GCA_031368515.1 Chloroflexota bacterium | reverse complement strand
CCCGAACCTTACACGTTTTGGCTTGTCCTTGTTTGGTTCCGGCTTGTCCGGCTTAGGATGAGTTCTAGGCTGAATCGACACATCTTGCCTCCAGCCTGGGCATGTCCATTCTCTGTGCGCGATTTCACAATGTTGACAATGGAGGAAGTCACGATATTGTCAGCAGTGATGGCCAGGTATGCATGTGCCATAAGTTCGCCGGAGGCGAGTGTGGCCGGGAAAACCCCATAATGAAAACGCTCGAAGGCACAATCCCATTCAGAGGTTTCAAGACGTGGTATTGCATTTTTGGAGACATTGAATTACCCGGCAAACTACCGCTCGTATGCGTGCATGGCGGTCCCGGTGCGCCGCACAACTATTTGCTGCCGTTCCAAGCCATTGCCGAGACTGGACGGCGAGTGATTTTGTATGACCAACTTGGATGCGGCAATAGCGACAAGCCCGACAACCCCGATCTGTGGACGGTTTCGCTGTTTGTCGAGGAGCTCGGCGTTTTGCGTGAGGCACTGGGTCTGACGCAAACACACCTGCTTGGCCAGTCGTGGGGTGGGATGCTGGCGATGGAGTACATGCTCACGCAGCCAAAGGGGGTGGCGGGGCTGATTATCGAGAGTTCGCCGTCATCAATTCCTCTGTGGGTCACCGAAGCCAATCGTCTGCGCGAACAACTTCCGCGCGAGGTCAACGCCGCACTGCTTGCTCATGAGGAGACTGGAACCACGACTCACCCGGAATACATGGAAGCCGTGTCGATGTTTTATGATCGGCATGTGTGTCGTGTGAAGCCGTTGCCAGACTATGTGCAACGCTCGTTTGACAATATTGGCCAGCCTTACTTCGTGATGAACGGCCCGAGCGAGTTTCACGTCATCGGCAGTTTGAAGGATTGGGACATCACACCCCGGCTGGGCGAGATCACGGCCCAAAAGGCAACGCTGTTCATGTCTGGTCGATATGACGAATGCACGCCCCTCATCGCGAACACCGTTGCGTCTGGAATTCCTGGTTGTCGACTGATTATTTGGGAAGACAGCAGCCATCTTTGCCACGTGGAACAGACGGATGCGGTGATGGCTGCGGTTGCATCATTCTTGGGCGAAGTAGAGTCGCGGTGAGATTAATGACCTAAGTGTTGTCGTCATACTGTTGCCTCCTGTGTGAATGGCGCCAGACTGGAAACGCCTGCGCCACTGCCTGAAAAATGTCCATCTCATTCGAACATGATGACATTGCGGAGTGCCGCACCTGACTCGGTTGATGCAATGGCTTCGTTGATCTGGTGCAGAGAATACCGTGCAGTGATGAGCTCATCAAGCTTCAGGCGCCTGGCTTGGTACAGCGCAATCAACCTTGGGACGTCGACGCTAAGGCGTGTGCTGCCCATCAGGCTTCCCGTTATTGTCTTCTCACTTGTGATGGTCTGACCCACGGGAATCGACGCTTTGGAGGCCCAATCCGGAATGCCTACAAATACTATGACGCCGCGCGTGCCTGCAAGGTGATAGGCTTGCTCGGCTGCCGCAACGCTACCGACGGTCACAAAGACGTAATCGGCAAGCTGGCCATTCGTAATGTCGGATATTCTCGCTGCCGCATCCGCGCTGCGGGCATTCACCGTGTGAGTGGCGCCAAATTCCAGTGCCGCTTCCAGCTTTGAGTCGACCATGTCCACCGCAATGATTGGGTTTGCGCCCGAGAGACGCGCTCCCTGTATGGCGTTCAATCCAACGCCGCCCGCCCCAATCACAACGACACTCTTGCCCGGCACGACCTGTGCTCTATTGACAACTGCACCGATGCCTGTAATGACACCGCAAGCCAGTAGTGCGGCAACATCCAGCGGCATGTCTTTCGGTACCGTAATCAGTTGCGACTGATCAACGATGACATGCTCTGCAAAAGCGGCAGTGTTCAATCCGTGTCGAATTGCTTGACCCGACCTGCTTCTCAAGCGACTTTCGGTTTTGAGGGCAAATGACCCTTCGCATAGATGCGGCGCCCCGGTCGTGCAAAACCGGCAGCGGCCGCATGCTCGCAGCAGCGAAACAACCACGTGATCACCTTCACGCACGAGGCTTACTCCTGGCCCAACCTGCTCAACGACTCCCGCGCCTTCATGTCCCGCGACGACTGGAACGTCGCCGCCCCATTCGCCCCTGAGAAGGTGAATATCGCTGTGGCAGATGGCCGTGGCAGCCATGCGCACCTTGACTTCGCCCAGCTGCGGCGGACTGATTTCGATGTCTTCGACAACTAATGGTTGGCCGAACGCATAACAGACTGCGGCATTCATAGCATTATCCTTCGCCGAGTGAACAGATAGGTCACGCGGCGCTGAAATCAGGCATGTGCGAGTGCTTTGCCAATGCCTTGGTTCCGTGCTTTACAGATCATCCACTGGCAGTGATTTGCAGCGACGGCTTGTTCAAGGTGATGAGAGGTAGCATCGTGACAAAACATCACATCATCCAAGACGAAAAAGCACCACCATAGTCGGCCAATGCAGACACCGACGGCGTCGCATTGCGCTCATTATTCACTTTCGATTTGTCGACGGTCGCATCGCCGAGTTTTGGTGTTGTGAAGCCGAGATGTCACAGGCAGCGCTTGCAGCGACAGCGCTGCGACAACGGCATCGTCATTAATGAATGCTACATCACTCGAGGACAAAGCCGTTGTCGCAGTTTGTGCTGATGGTTGCTTCAGTTGCTAGATTCCGGGTATGCGGATCAGCAGAAGCTGTCCGCCCTCGCGCTTGTAGGTGAAATCAGGCTGACTGTCGCCGTTGTTATCTTCGCCGGGTGCTTTTTCCACCCAAAGCGTGTGGGCTTGCACGTTGATCAAGAACGCGCCCGGGCCGAATGCTTCGCCAGCATCGACGATGCCGGTTGACTCCCATGCACCCCAGTTGCCGGCTGGCCGGCCGTCAACATCCGTTTGGCCTCCATCGGCGCTTTGATCAATTTTGACGACCACCTGAGGCGTCCCGGCAAACGGCACGTACCACAACCGTCCGGTGGTGGCGTCGGGAAGTGTCGAACCGGCCGGGAACTGCTGGCTGGATCCAGGGTCCTCGGCGAGCAAAATGCCGGTCTGCGTCGTTTCGATGTTGTCGGGCTGATGCACTTCCCCCAACGTCTTCACAGGCGCGTCATCGCCTTCGACCAGGATGGATAATGATGTCACCTTGGTCGGATCGGCCGGATCAAGCACCATCTTCCAAACGCGGCCGTTGGTCGAGCGGCCGGCTTGCGACGCACCCGCAGTCCCACGACCGGAATCAACCACATACACCACGTTCTGCATGCCTGGGCGCTTATCGTAGGCCATGTCCTCGATGCGAACGAACTGGAAGACGTTATTAAGATCGCTCCAGTATTCGAGCACCCACTGCGGACCATCGATACCGAGCGGGGCGACGGATCGCAGGTCGCGCTGCCAGCTGCCATTTGTCGGTGGCAACGGATAGCCCAGGTCGGCGGCTTTGACTTCGGAGCCGTCTGGCTTGATGCCGGTGGCGATAAGCTTCGGCACCTTGATGAAGTGGCCGCTGATTACCTGTGCGGAGCCTGGAGCGAAATCGTAGTAGTCGTTGTAGTTCGCAACATCTGATACAAACGCCCACAGTTCGCCTTCATCGTCCCAAACCGCATCGTGAACCAGATCAAACACTCGA
>JANMNW010000246.1:0-3022 GCA_031368515.1 Chloroflexota bacterium | reverse complement strand
CGCTTCGACGACAGAATGTTTAAGTGATGCAAATCGCCATGCAACAGCACTATTTCTGGCGCACTGTCCAGCAACTTGCGCCGGATATCGGCAGCGCGCTGCACCAGGCGCGTATCGAGCGGCTGAGCGCGTGCACAATCTTGCGCCATATGCTCCAGTGCGTGCGACCATCGCTCCAGCGTGGGGAAGGGATGGTCGGCGTGCAATGGCCGCCAAAGCGTGCGCATGACCTCGGCCGCGATGCGCGTGGCCTCATCGTCGCGCGCCGGCCAGAAATCGGCGAGCACCGCGCCTGGATCGACGCGTTCGAGCAACATCACGCCGCGCTCGACGTCGGCTTCGAGCACGCGCGCGGCCCCGGCGCCTTTGAACAGGCGCATGGCGGCGATTTCGCTGCGCAGTTCAGGATTGGGCACGCCCGCTTTAAGCACGACCGCTTCGCCATTGCGTGTGGCTGCGATGACGAAGTTGTAGCTCAATGCAAATGGCGCGCCAAGCGATAGCGACCAACGCTTGGCAAATTCGGCCAACAGCGCGGGCAGCGCATCAAGCCAGGCGGCGCCTGCGCTGCCAAACACTGTGGGGATGCGCAGGCGAAAGGCGGCGTCAAGCTGCATGCAAACGAGTGTAGCATTCGCCGCGCACATGAAGCGACTGGCGGTGTTTGTATCCGGGTCCGGCAGCAATTTGCAGGCGTTGATCGACGCTTGCGGCGCCGGCGTGTTGGCAGCCAAAGTTGTGCTGGTCGTGTCGAACCGCAAAGCGGCGTATGGCCTCGAGCGCGCGCGGCTCGCGTCGATTCCGGCGCTGTATTTCCCGCTAAAGCCGTATTCCGATGCCGGGCGCAGCCGCGCTGAGTACGAGGCTGATCTGCTGGATGCGATCACGCCACATTCACCCGATCTGCTGGTATTGGCCGGCTGGATGCACATCTTCGGCGCTTCGTTTTTAGGCCAGTTCCCGCGCCGGGTAATTAACCTACACCCGGCGTTGCCTGGCGTGCTGGCGGGCAAGGACAGCTTGCGCGAGACATATGAAGCCGCGCGACGCGGTGAGCCTGTGGCGACGGGCTGCATGGTGCATTACGTCGTGCCTGAGGTCGATGCCGGCGAGGTAATTGCCACCGAGCGCGTGCCGGTTGCACCGGGCGAGGCGCTGGACGAATTCGCCGCGCGCATGCACGCGGCCGAACACCGGCTGATCGTGCGCGCAGTAGGGCAGTGGTTGGCCGGGCGCTGAATGCAAGCCGCTTGGCAGCGCACGTGATTGTGTAGCCTGCTGCAATGACCCTCATTCGGCCGTTTGCGGCATCGGACCAGAGCGCGGCCAAAGCGCTGGTGCAAGCTGGCTTGGGCGAGCACTGGGGCTGGATCGATCACACGCTCAACCCGGATCTGAACGACATCGCTGCCAGCTATCAGGACGGGGTTTTTCTCGTCGCTGAGCGTGAGTCGCGGCTCGTCGCTACCGGCGCCTTCTTGCCAGCCGGTCCAGGCGTGGTGCAAATTGTGCGCATGTCGGTGCGCGCGGATTGCCGGCGCTCAGGTCTGGGACGCGCGATGCTGGCGGCATTGCTCGAACGCGCGCGGAATGCGGCAAACACACGCGCGGTCCTTGAGACGACAGAAAACTGGGGTGATGTGATCGCGTTCTATCTGGCCAACGATTTTGTCATCACGCATCGGGTGGATGGCGAAGTTTGGTTTGCGCGAGAGTTATGACAATGCGGAAAGGTAATGACCTTTCCGCCGCAATCGCCATCACGCCCGCAGCGATGCGTCGTCGCTCAAAATCTTGTCCGCCGCCCGGCGTTGATAGGCCGTGACCTTGGCGCGCACCGCCGCGTCGGCCAGCCCCAGAATCTTCGCGGCCGCGATGGCAGCGTTCACCGGATCCAAGGAGACCAGCGGCGCCACGCCCGCAGGCATGCGCAGCGACGACCACACATCCGCCCCGCCATAGCTGTCGCTGGGCGGCGGGCAGGCGATCACCGGCGCAGACACTTGCGGATCGGCAAAGCCGCTCAGCGCATTCGAGCGCCCGGCAATGGTGATATACACCTTGGGTCGCGGGTCGGCTTCATACTGGCGCAAAATCGCCAGCGCATGTTCGGGTGTCCGATGGGCGCTGCCCACGCGGATGATGCTTTCCAAGCCAAATTCAGCCAGCGTCGCCGCAATTTTCTGACCATGTTCGAGATCGCCTTTTGAACCCATCAGGATGATGACCATGGAGCAAGTTTAATATGCTGCCTGACACTTTCTGACATTTTCCAAAAATGCGCCCCACGGCCGCCGCTTGTCATTACGATGATGGCGTGAATGCGTTGCCATACTACCTGGCGTTTGCGCGCGTGCGCGGCATTGGCCCAGCCCGTCTGCGCAAGCTGATTGCGCACTTCGGCACGCTTGAGCGCGCCTGGCAGGCCGCGCCATTTGATTTGTCACGCGCCGGGCTGGACGACAAGTCGGTCGGCGCGCTGATGGCCGCGCAGCGCGAGCTGCAGCCAGAGCGCGAATTGGAGGCGGTGCTGCGCGCGCGCCTCACCGCCTTGTGCTGGGACGATCCCGGTTACCCGGTATTGCTCAAGACGCTGAACGATCCGCCACCGGTGCTGTTCGTGCGCGGCGAATTGCTGGATCTGGATCAACTTGCGCTGGCCATCGTCGGCACGCGCAAACCCACGCTCTATGGCCGCGAGGTCGCTGCCGCGCTGGCTGGTGAAATGGCGCGCAACAGCGTGACGGTGGTCAGCGGCCTGGCGCGCGGCATCGACGCGGCCGCGCACCAGGCCGCGTTGTCCATTGGCGGCCGCACCATCGCCGTGATCGCTTGCGGCGCCGATCAAGTGTATCCGCCCGAACATCACATCCTGGCTGAGCGCATCGCCGAGAATGGCGCGGTCGTCAGCGATTATCCGGTTGGGTCGCCGCCGGAGCCGGGCAACTTTCCGCCGCGCAACCGCATCATCAGCGGGCTGAGCTTGGGCACGGTCGTCGTCGAAGCCGATGAGCGCAGCGGC
>JANMNW010000231.1:0-6827 GCA_031368515.1 Chloroflexota bacterium | reverse complement strand
GAGCCACTTTGGAGAACTCGCCAATTCTGAACATGTTGGAATTAAGCTTGCAGCAAGCGGCAGGTGTATACCGCTTGCTGCCTACTCAGCTTGCCGTCTAGATCGGATAACCCTTCAGCTTCTGCAAGCCTTTGAGACACGAAATTTCGCCCGTGTGCAAGTGAAGATTGAGCACGAGAGCGCCTAGCATAAAGCCAACCGTCTGCTGGCCCAGCCCTAGCGCGCTCAAGTCCAGAGGCTTGCCCAAGGCCGAGTCGTCAAGCGACGCTACATATGCCTCCGCAGATGCGCCGACCTTCATGCCGTAGTCCATGGCTTGGGCGAGGTCGACTTTGATCTTGCGCGCCCAGGCATCCCAGGGTGGCTGCTGCGGAGGCAGTTCGCTGAAGCCCGTTTTGCCGCCGGCCATCAACGGCGCGCCGCCCTTGAGCATGCCATTGATGACCATGTCCTCAAACACGAGCACATGGCCTATATGTCCAACGATCGGCACGGTATTGCCGCCTGCGTTGAAGTGCGCCTGTTCGGCAGTCAAGCCGGACGCCGTTGCCGCGAACAGCTCATGCGCGCCCTTTAACTCTGCGCTAAGGAAGTCGATTGCGTTTTTCATGTTTCTCTCCTGAAGTTGAACAACCTGCCATAAATGTGTAGCTCGCGCAGGAATGTCATCACAATAGCGTTTGACGTCGCGTCAAAGTCAAGTGCAATCACACCGACTTGTCAAAATTGCCAGGCCTCTGGCAAGGCGTTTGTCGAGAAAGACCGGAAATGACAAGCAGCTCCGCTATAGCCTGATCTCAGCAAAATGCCTGAGCGCGTGACTCACGGGCGCGGGCAAAGGAGCAACTCAAATGGACTACCTTCTCATGGTGCAGGGCAGGATGCGGCATCAAGAACTGATTAACGAAGCGCAGCGAGAAGCGCATTTCGTGCGCGTTGGCGCAATTGCGCCCGGTCTGCTCGAGCGCATGGCCAAGTCGTTTTCCAACCTGTTCGCGCGGCGCGAAACCGTGGCGGCGGAGAAGACACAGCGGCGGCTGGCGACCAAGTAAGAGCGGATGCCGCGATTGAAGAAGCGCGTCGGCGAGGCAGAAATGCCTCGCCGGCTTCGTTTTCCAGAGAGCTACTTTAGCTTGAGCGGCAAGCCCGATACAAGCATACAGGCTTCGTCGGCGGCCGCTGCCAGCAGCTGATTTGCGCGCCCCAGTGCGTCGCGATAGGTGCGCGCCCAGGCGTTATCCGGCACCACGCCCATGCCGACTTCGTTGCTGACTACAATCGCGTCCGCGCCGATGGCGCGCAGCTCGTTCAGCAGCCGTTGGGCCGCGTCGTTCGCGGCGTCCTCCGGCTGTGACGGCAATGCCGAATCCATAAACAGCACGCCACTGATGTAGAGCGACAGACAATCGAGCAGAACGCAGCGCGCGTGTTGTTCATGAACTGCATGGGCAATGGCGCTCAAATCGTCGCCGAGCACGAGCGTTCCCCAACTTTCCGGCCGGCTGGATCGATGCCGGGCGATGCGCTGGCGCATTTCAGCGTCTTGCAACACAGCCTCGGATTCGCGCAGCGTGGCCACAAAAAGAACCGCATCGCCGGCGCGGGTGTGCGCCAGCCGCTGCGCAAACGCGCTCTTGCCGCTGCGCGCGCCGCCGGTGACGAAGGTAAGTGTCCGGGGCATACTCAAAACTCGATGCCAGGCTGTGCGATGATGCCCTGCTCTTCAAAAGGGTGCTTGATCAATGTCATCTCGGTCACCAGATCAGCAAAGTCGATCAACGACTGCGGCGCCTGACGGCCAGTAATAATCAGGTGCAGCATCGGCGGCTTGTTATCGCGCAGCCAGGCGACCACATCGTTTACATCCAGCCAGCCAAACGACAGTACATACGTAAATTCATCCAGCAGCACGATGTCATGCTCGCCGCCGGTGATCAGCTGCTTGCCCGCTTCCCAGCCAGCCAGCGCCTTGGCCTGGGTTTCATCCATGTCCTTGCTGGTCCATGTGAAGCCATCGCCCATCGGACGCAAGACCACACCCATCTTTTGCAGCGCCTTGATCTCGCCAAAACTGGCGCCCTCGTGCTTGAAGAACTGGATGCCGCCGACGCGCATATTGCGGCCCCAGGCGCGCAGCAGCACGCCCAGCGCGGCGGTGGTCTTGCCTTTCCCGTTGCCGGTGTTGACCATGACCAGCCCCTTCTTTTTGGGATTTTCACGGGCCGCGGTGCGCGCGGCTTTGGCTTCGTCGGTGGAGGTTAACTCGAGGTTGTCGCTCATGTGCTAACTCAGCAGTTCAGATAGATAGGTTGTCACTGCGGCGCCTTCGCCGGCAAAGGTGTGCAGGAGTTGCCCGCTGGTGCGCAGCTGCACAGGCGCGCCTTCGGCAAGCACGCCGTCGTTGGGCATGAGCCACAATCGGTCGGCGTAGCGCAGCGCCAGCTCCAGATCGTGAGTGGAGAGCAGAATCGCTTTGCCCTGCTCGTGCGCCAGCGCGCGCAGCAATTGCATGATTTCGATGCGGCGCGGCAGATCCAAAAACGCGGTTGGCTCGTCGAGCAGAATGAGGGGCGTTTGCTGAGCCAGCGCTCGGGCGATCATCACGCGCTGGCGTTCGCCGTCGCTGAGCTGGCTAACGATCTGATGTGCAAGCCCATCGCAGTGCGCCGCGCGCATGGCCGCCTGCGTAATCTGCTCATCCTGCCCACTCAACTTGCCCGACCAGTCAGTGTATGGGAAACGTCCGAGCGCGGCCAAGCCATAGGCGTTTAGATGGCCCGCATCGACGCGGTCTGTGAGCACCAGTGCCAAATGGCGCGCCAGCGCCTGCACCGACAAGCTGCGCATGTCGACGCCGTTGATGCGGATCTCGCCGCTTAGCGGCGCGTGCGCACCGGCCAACGTGCGCAGCAGCGTGCTCTTGCCGGCGCCATTTGGACCCAGCAGGCACACCAGTTGACCCTGCGCAAGCGTCAGATTGAGTCCGCGCGACAGCTCGCGGCGTTGCCGCAATGGGCCATATCCGATGGCCAGATCATGCGTGGTCAAGGCAGGTGCGCTAGACAAGGCCAAAGCTCCCGCGGCGCACGATGATCCAAACGATCAGCGGCGCGCCGACAAACGACGCCACCACATTGAGCGGCAGCGTAAAGCCGGCGCCCGGCATCTGCGCAATCAAATCGAACACAATGGCCAGGATCGCGCCGGTCAACATCACTGCCGGCATCAAAATGCGATGGTCGCTGGTGCGAAAGAGCGCCCGGCACAAGTGCGGCACAGCCACGCCGATGAATCCGATCGGGCCGCAGAATGCAGTGACGGCACCGGCCAGCACCGAGGCACTGGCAGTCACCCACCAGCGCGCAACGCGCACGTTCAGGCCCATGCTGCGCGCGTAATTTTCGCCCAGCATCAACGCATTCAACGATTTGCTGAAGGCCAGCGATCCAGCGAGCGCCACAACGCATACCGGAAAAAACACGCGCATCTGCTGCCAGGTGACGCCGCCAAAACTGCCAAAGGACCATGCTGTGAACGCCGCGATTTGTTCCGGCGCGCTGAAATAGATCAGCAGACTGACGGCCGCGCTGGTGGCGTAGCCGATCATTAGTCCGAGCACCAGCAGCGTAACCACGGAGTGCACGCGCCGCGCGATCATCATGATCAGGGCAAACACTGCAGCGGCGCCGAGCGAGGCGGCGGTGACCAGCCCCACATCGCCAAAGCGCGCAATGCGCCCAAACACCGCGGCGCTTGCCGCAGCCGTGCCGAGCACCATCAGCGCCACGCCCAGGCTGGCTCCGCTGCTGATGCCAAGCACAAAGGGATCGGCCAGCGGGTTGCGAAAAAGCGTTTGCATCTGAAGGCCGGCGATGCCCAGCGCCGCGCCGGCCAGCAGGGCAGTGAGCGCTTTGGGCAGGCGAAACGTCAGCACAATTGTGCGCCACGTGTCTTTGTCGGCGTGTCCGCCGGTGAGCACCCGCACTACGTTGTCAATCGGGATGCTGACCGAGCCAGCGGCGAGCGAGGCGACGAACGCCGCAGCCAGCAACAGGAAAAGCGCGAGCAGCACCGGTTTGCGCAGGTCCAGGCGGGGGAATGCGGTCATAGTCATTGTGTGCGGCTGCCGTTTCAGAAACAAAAAGCCCCGATCTCCTTCGAGGAAATCAGGGGCGGATGTTTGGACGACGTGCGTTGGTGGGCACGAGTCGAGCAGCCGCCTTCTTGATCCCGAGAAGGGTTGTTGCGTGGGCTGATCGAGGCTGGCGACCTGACTCGCGCGGTTTTGACGCGCTTACAGTTGCGGCACAGTGCCGGACTCGGCCTTGCGGCCCCACCGGCTTCCACCATTTACGCCCTGGCATGCGTGCCTTTCACACTGCCATGCGCACTGGCGCGCTGCAGCGATTGGGTCGCCTCGATGCTTTTCAATTGTGGAACCGAAGTATACCCGGCGCGTCGCCTGCTTCATGTCGCGTTCCAAACCTCGCGTCACTGATCGAAAGCATCATCAGATCGGTGGGGGGAATCTCGCACGCACCTAAATGCCGTCCTGGTCGGGGTCGGCAGCGCTGCGTTCATGTCTTGACAGTACTACGCAGCAGCGGGCGGAAATGTTTGCGCTCGGCGAAAAAACAAAACGGCTTGGACCGCGCCTTCGAACAGAGTTGCATCTGCCGAAAGCGCCGTCCAAGCCGTTGCCGTTTAAGTTGCCCGAATCGGATGCCTAATTGCGGTGCATGAGGGGCAGATACATCCTGTAGGTCGGCGGCAGACGGGTATAGCCGATGCCAAGTGTGACCGGAATGTTCAGCGTTTGCGTCACATCACCCGATCCGCTTGGCGGCCGCACGATGGTCAGTATCGCGTGGTGCGTCTGGCCGCTGGCCAATCCGCTCGGCGCGCCGGTCAACGTCAGCGTCACCGCTTCGGTGCTGGCGTCGATCGTGCCGCTGATCGGGCTTGCGGTCAACCAGGGCGTATTCGATGTGATCGAGAAGCTGGCGCTGCCAGCGCCGGCATTGGTCAATGACACTTGCGCTTGCTGCGGCGTGCTGCTGCCCACCGCCACCTGCCAGCCGATCTGTGTCGGCCCGGCCGAAAGCACAGGGCCGGGCGTGCCGAGATCGTCGTCGACGATGACGGTGATGCTGGTTACGCCGCTCAGGCCCAGGCTGTTGGTTGCGGTGAAGTAGATGGTGTTGACGCCAACCGACAGCACGTCGGTCGATGCCAGGCCGCCCGTGCCGAGATTGACGCCTCGGTCGGTGCCCCATGACAACCCATTCTGCGCCACCAACCCGTCTTGCACGTCCAACGCCACGCCGCTGAAATTGACCAGTTGCCCATAATGCACATGCGTGCCCGAGCTGGGCAGCAGCACAAACGCCTCGGGCGCTTTGTTCGCCATCACAAATGGCGCGCTTGTGGCTTCGGCGGTATTGACGCCGTCGCTCACCGCCACGCGCAGCAGAGCCGTGCCGCTGCCGCCCAGGCGCGACGTGTCAAGAACGGTGCTGTTGCCGGTGACGCCCATCTTGGCCGGTTGCCAGCTGGCGCCGTTGTCGCGACTGTAGAAGATGTCGAACGTCAGGCTGTCGCCATCGGCGTCGGCGGCGGTCCACACGACGGTGACGTCGCCGCTGACTGGATTTGGCGCGCCTTGAAGCGCTACACTGCTGATCGTCGGCGCGTTGGCGCTGACGCCGCGGCTTCCCAGTACCGCGCTATCGCTGACGCGGATCACCTGCACCAAGCGTGTGCCTGGCGCGAACGTGAACGTGGTGTCGAACATGAGGCCGTCGCCGTCGTGGGATGCGTCCGGCGTGAAGCCATAGGTGGCCAGCGTGTTGCTAGTGGCGCCGAGCATGCGAATGGCATACGGGCCGGAGTCGGGCGGCGTCGCGGCGCTCACTGAGCTGAGCCGGCCGATATACGAGAAGCTTGCCGTGTTGGTGCTCGTGACGATGCGGCCAGCCGTCGACAGAAAGTCGCCGGCAAGCATGATGCGCAGAGGCGCCGGCGCATCTGCCGAGGCAGCGGACACCGGGCCGGCAACAGCGGCCGCGCTCGGGTGCGCGAACATGTAGTCGTACATTCCGTTGTAGGTGTAGTCGCTGATCCACTGGTTGGCGCAGTAGCTCATTACGTCGAACCAGCTTGTGCCCGGATACACCGCGCGCGGGATGCCGAACGACGGATCTCCCGCGTCAAAGCCGTTCATGCTGCCATCGGCCGGGCCGATTTGCGCGCCGGGGTACGGGTAGCTGTTGTCACTGGCGGAGTTGCCGCAGGCCATGGCGCTGGGCGTCGGATGCGCGCGTCCGAGCGAATGGCCGATTTCGTGCGCGGCATACCAGTCGGCGTAGGAACCGTCGTTGTCCCAGCCCCAAGTGCCGGGGCCGGATGGCCCAACCGATGTCTTGTCATAGACCGCCTGACCGCGAGGAAAGGACAGGCCGTCGTCGATCATGCCGTAATAGAAGTCGTTGGTGTCAGGCACCCAGGCATGGTCGCGGTAATACTTCAGCCAGCCGTTGACGTAATAACTGGCGCACAAATTGCGATCACCCGGGGCGTAGATGTTGCAATCCGAGCTGCTTTGGTTGACCCAGCTGGTGACGCGCCCGTCGTCGTTGACATCCCACAGCGTCGGCGTGAACTTCTCGCCGATCGCGCCGCCGATGGGATAGGCGCGCATGATCCAGGAGTAGGTTTGCAGAATATCTTTGTTGATGCGCGGCCGATACCAGGTGCTGCCAGAGCGGAAGTTGATGCGGAAGAACTGGGCCGACAATGTGGGTGAATTGGCGAAGGTAACGCTGCGC
>JANMNW010000226.1:0-3241 GCA_031368515.1 Chloroflexota bacterium | reverse complement strand
AGCCCAATCCACAACGCACCCGGCTCAGCCCGGAGATTTATCTGGCCGTTGAAACTGCGCTGCTCACCGAAGTGAATCTGCCCTGGTTCACCACCGAGCTCTACACCACCTTCAAGGGCTCGCTCCAGGTGCTGGTCGATTTTGTGCACACCTGGACGTCGGAAGAGGATCAGCATGGCGAGCTGCTCGATTTCTATCTGCTGCTAACCAACAATGGCGATGCGACTGCGCGCCACAAATTGCGCAAGGGCGTCGTTGAAGAGGGTTTTCACACCGGCCTGACCACGCCGCTGGAGACCATGGTCTACACCTCGATTCAGGAGCGCGCAACGATGGTGTTCTACCTCAATGTGGCCAAAGCGTGCGAGTCGCAAGACCCCGGTCTCGCCGCCGTGCTGCGCCGCCTGGCCAAAGACGAAACGCTGCACTACGCGTTTTATCGCGATGCCACACTGGCGCACTTGCTCATCAACCCCAACCTGGTCGAACTGGTGACCGATGTGATGATCAAGTTCGAAATGCCCGGCCGCGGCATGCCGGACTATGCCGGACGCATGGCCATCATCGGCAAGCACGTGCACTACGGCCCGGCGGAGTTTTACACGCAGGTGATCACCGAGTTGATGAACTACTGGGACATCGCCAACCTGAAGCCAGACTATGCGCCCGCCCGCGCGAAGCAGCACGAACTTCTGACCTACCACGAACGGCTCAGCCGCATCGCCGCGCGCCAGCTGCGTGACCGCGCGCGCATCGTCGATGAAGGCGAGGCGGTCGATCGATATGAGTATTTGCGACGGCGTGGCATGGTTCCCTCCAAATGAACGGTCTTGCCTGCGCCTACAGCCCAGACGCAGGCAAGACCAACCGACGATGACGCGTGACTGCGGGTCGGCTAAACAGATCGCATGACAACCCCATCACACTCGCGAGCACGCACGCCTGACCAAAAGAAACAGCGCGAGCGCGCGCTTGTTGACGCGGCATGGGCGCTGCTTAGCCATTCGGCGTACGAAACCATCACGGTGCTGCAGGTGGCGGAACAAGCGGGGTTGGGCAAAGGCACGGTCTTTCTGTATTTCAAAACCAAGGAGGAACTCTTCCTGGCGGTTTTGCAGCAGCAGCTGGAGAACTGGTTTGGCGAGATCGATGAGACGCTTCAGCACGCGCCGGACGCGTGCACGAGCGAGCAGCTTGTGGGCTGGTTCACGGCATCGTTGCAGCGGCGGCCGGCCCTGCTGCAATTGCTGACGCTGACGCATGGCGTGATCGAGCCCCATGCCGGCCAGCCGGCGCTGCAGGCATTTCGCCAGGCGCTGTTGCTGCGCATGCGCCACTGCGGCGCGTTGCTTGAGCGCAAGCTGCCAAATCTCCCATCCGGCGAGGGCGTCGGCTTGCTGATACGCATGTACGCCTTGGTGATCGGCGTGCAGCATGTCACGCCATCGCCGACATCGCGCGACGCCATTGCCGCCAATCCCGATTTGCGCGTGTTTGACTTTCAATTTGATCGCGAGTTAAGCCGAATGCTGTCGTTGCTGCTTGCCGGCATCGAAAATCGAACGCCAGCCATGGCGTAGGCCGCGATAATGGGCACATGCCCTATACCCCCATTCTTGGCACGCTCGGCTATGTGCTTTCGCCCGATGCACAAGCCGTGCTCATGGTGCACCGCAACGCCCGGCCGGACGATCACGCCTTTGGCAAATACAACGGCCTGGGCGGCAAGCTGGAGCGCGGCGAAGACATCGCCGCGGGCATGCTGCGCGAAATCCAGGAAGAAGCGGGCATCCATGTCACGGCGATGACCTTGCGCGGCACGGTCAACTGGCCGGGCTTTGGCAAGCATGGCGAGGATTGGCTCGGCTATATTTTTTTGATTTCGGCGTGGACGGGCATAGCGCATGCGCGCAACGAAGAGGGCGAACTGTCATGGGTGCCGATTGAGCGCGTGCGCATGTGGTGCAATTCGGCGCAACGCGAGGCATCCGGGCTGGACATGTGGCCGGGCGATTTCTACTTTTTGCCGCTGGTGTTCGACGCCGATCCGCGCTGCTTTCACGGCGTGATGCCGTACGAAAACGGCGCACCCGTGTCGTGGAGCGTGACACGGTTGTAACGCATTTCATCCGCGGAGAACGGGCGGCGCAATCGCCCGCCTGGCTATTGACAAAGCACGTGTTAAGTGTCAATATAACACTAAGCACTCCTCACGAGTCGGCCTCGGCGCTTCACCACCCCCGGGTCGATTCGTGAGATGCTTTGCACTGTATGAGCCAACTGTCACCGGAAATTGTCGCCGTTGTGTGCCGCGCGCTTGAAGAAGACGTGCGCGACGGCGATGTCACCACCCAATGCACCGTGCCGGCCGACTTGTGGATTCGCGGCCGTTTTGTGGCGAAAGCCGCCGGTGTGATCGCCGGGCTGGATGTGGCGGCGCTGCCGTTTGCGCTGCTCGACGAGCGCTGCGTCTTCAAGCCGTTGCTGCGCGACGGCGACGCCATTGAACCGCGCCAAACGCTGGCGACGATCGAAGGCCCGGCTCGAGCGTTGCTGACCGGCGAGCGCACATCGCTCAATCTGCTGCAACGCATGAGCGGCATCGCCTCCGCCGCGCGCGCATTTGTGACAGCCATCGACGCCGCGGGCGGCAAAGCCCGCATCCTTGACACGCGCAAAACCGCGCCCGGGCTGCGCGCGCTGGACAAGCTGGCATTCAGGCTCGGCGGCGGCGTCAATCATCGCATCGGCCTCTTCGACATGGTGATGATCAAAAACAACCACATCGCCGCGTGCGGCGGCGTGATCGCCAAAGCCGTGCAAGCCGTTCGCGCCTGCGACGAGCGTCGCCGGCAGATCGAAGTCGAAGTGCGCGACTTTGACGAGCTCGACCAGGCGCTTGCGCTCGGCGTCGATCGCATCATGCTGGACAATATGAGCGTTGAAGACATGCGCAAAGCGGTCATCCTGGTCGCCGGGCGTGTGCCGCTTGAAGCGAGCGGCAATGTCACGATTGAGACCGTCGGGGCAATTGCCGCAACCGGCGTGGATTACATCTCGACCGGCGCCGTGACGCATTCGGTCAAAGCGCTGGATATCAGTTTGTGGCTCGATGAAACGCCTTGACGATTGAGCCAATCAATCGTCAATCGTTCACAACAAAAAAATGACAACTGAAACTTCTGAAATCACCCATCCCGATGAAATGTTCGTTGCGTTGCAAAAGCGCCTCGGGCATATC
>JANMNW010000221.1:0-16455 GCA_031368515.1 Chloroflexota bacterium | reverse complement strand
CGGCGGCGATGGCTGCGGGCAGCGTGCTGGGCGCGTTGTTGAACGGCGCGCTGGCCGACTTATTTGGCGTGCGCGCGGTGTTTTGGCTGGCCTCGCTGGCCAACGTGGTTGCGCTGGGCGTGTTTCTTGAGGCCTCTGTTCGGCGGCGATCTGATCGGAATGCGCCGGGTTTGTCATAAGTGCTTGGAGAAAACTTTAAGAGTTTTCATCTCTTTAAGAGATGAAAACTGTTAGAGTTTTCTCCCATGTCTACCCGTCTCCCGTGGCATGCCGTCTCCCGCGAATTGGTCGATTGCGCGATGGGCCGCACGCCGGCCGACCTGATTGTCCGCAACGGCCGCTGGGTGTGTGTGCAGTCGGGTGAGATCATTCCCCACACCGACATCGCCATCAAATCATCGCGCATCGCTTATGTTGGGCCAGACGCCAGCCACGCCCGCGGCCCCGCCACGCGGGTGATCGACGCAGCCGGCCGTTACATGACCCCCGGCTTGCTCGACGCCCACATGCATGTCGAATCCGGCATGGTGACCGTGACAGAGTTTGTGCGCGCAGTAGCGCCCAGCGGCACCACCGGCATGTTTGTCGATCCGCACGAGATCGCCAATATCTTCGGCTTGCGCGGCGTGCGCCTGATGCACGATGAAGCGATGCTGCAGCCGATTCACGTCTTTGTGCAAATGCCCTCATGCGTGCCCAGCGCACCCGGCCTGGAGACGCCCGGCGCCGTGCTCGGCCCGGACGAGGTGCGTGAAGCGATGGGCTGGCCGAACATCGTCGGCCTGGGCGAGATGATGAATTTCCCCGGCGTGTTTTTCTCCGACGAGGGCATGCACGCTGAAATGGCCGAGACCATGCGCGCGGGAAAAACGGTAGGCGGGCATTACGCCTCGCCCGATCTGGGCCTGCCATTTCATGGCTATGCTGCCGGCGGCGCGCAGGATGATCACGAGGGCACGCGTGTGGAAGACGCTGTCGCGCGCATCCGCCAGGGCATGAAGGTGATGCTGCGCCTGGGCTCGGCCTGGTTCGACATCGCCGCCGGCGCGCGCGCCATCACCGAACTGGGCCTCGATTCGCGCCACTTTCTCATCTGCACGGATGACATGCACCCCGGCACGCTGCTGCGCGAAGGCCACATGGACCGCGCGTTGCGGCATGCCATCGCGCAGGGGCTCAAGCCGATGACGGCGCTGCAGATGATGACGATCAACACTGCCGAGCACTTTGGAAAAAGCCGCGACATTGGGCAGATCGCGCCGGGCCGCGGCGCCGATATTGTGCTCACCTCAAGCCTGACCGATTTTCGCGCGGAACTGGTGATCAGCGCTGGCGCGGTCATCGCTGAAAATGGCGCGTGGCTCGCCGAGCTGCCGCAGTTCGACTATCCGGCTGATGTCAAGCAATCGGTGAAATTGGGCAAGCGGCTGCACGCCGAAGACTTTGCGGTCGCTTGCGGCACGGCGTCTGAGTCTGTCACGGCCAATGTGATTGGCATTATTGAAAATCAAGCGCCGACGCGGCATTTGCGGTTGCGGCTGACAGCGCGGCATGGCCGCGTGCACATGGATCGCGCGCAGGACGTGTGCAAGGTCGCTCTTGTCGAGCGCCATCGCGGCACCGGCGGAATCGTGACGGCTTTCGCCAGCGGCTTTGGCTTTGACGCGCCGTGCGCCGTCGCATCCACCGTGGCGCACGATTCGCATCACATGCTTGTGGTTGGCACCGACGAGGCACATATGGCGTTGGCCGCCAATGAGCTGGCTGCGCGCGGCGGCGGCATGCTGGTGGCTCGCGATGGCTCGGTCCGCGCGTGCGTGCACCTGCCCATCGCCGGGCTGATGTCCGATCAGCGCGCATCGGTTGCGGCTGAACAAGCTGAGGCAGTGCTGTCCGAGTTTCGCGCATGTGGCTGCAGGCTCAACAACGCCAACATGCAGCTGAGCCTGATGGCGTTGGTTGTGATTCCGGAGCTGCGCATTTCCGACCTGGGCCTGGTCGATGTGACACAGTTCAAGTTTGTGCCTGTAGTAGAGGACTGAAGGTGCTGCGGCTATTTCAGCGTCAGGGGCAAATACGTCTGACGCACCAACTCGCGCACGGATGTGGCGTAGCGCACGCCGTCCAGCTCGTAGTAGTTGACGGCCACCGTCCGCGCAGACGTGGCGGCGGTGCTGGCGGCGCTTAGCGTGCCCGACGAGCGAATCTCAACTTCAATCGCCCGATCACCCTGATACGTGACGCCGGCGATGGTCCATTGACCCCAATCGTCAGACGGCCGATTGTCGAGCCGGCCCGAACCGCGCCCCAGACCCGCCTCCGGCGCAACATGCGTTTCGATTTTCACCACCACGCGCGCGCCATTGACCATTTGATATTTCACCTCGACAAATGCGCCAACCGCGAATGTGCCATGCGACTGCTCGTAGGTGGTGCTGGCTGTGGTGGTGTACGAGATGTTGCTCACATGCCACACCCCCAGCAATCCGACAGGGAATAACTCAATTGTGCCGTAGCTGTGCAGCACCGGGTTGGGGTTCGATCCGACCAGGCCTTGGCATTTGTAGGACTCGGTGGTTTTTACCCGTGTGAGCGTATTGACGCCGCCGGCAGCACTGTAGCGCGCTTCGACACAGGCGCCGTTGGCGAATGCGCCTTTTTCTTGCTCGAAGCGCGTGTTCGCGTCGGCTTGATACGTTACGCCGGCCAGCGTCCAGGCGCCTGTGAAGGGACTGGCGGGGAAGCTGTCGATCGGCGCATACACTTTTGCATCGTTCGAGGATGAGCCACCATTGCCGCCGCCGCCGCTCAAGCCGTTGCAGTCGGATGCCGATTCGGTTTCGATTTCAAGGGCGACATTGACGCTGGAAGACACGACATAGCGGGTCTTGACGCAGGCGCCGATGACAAACGTACCGCTCTCTTCGTGCAACTCAGTCGATGCGGTGACCTGGTAGGTCACGCCGCCCGCGACCCAGTTGCCGATGCGGCCGGCTGGCAGTGCGCTGAGGATGCCATAGGCGCGGTTGGTGAAACCCGGGATGGGCGTCGATGTCGGCGATGGTGACGGCGAAGATGAGGGTGACGGCGACACCGACGGCGATGCCGATGGCGTCGATCCGGGTGTGGCCGATCCGCTGCCGCAGTCCGAAGGATTCTGGCTCTCGATCTCCACCGCGTGATCGACGCCGTTGATGCTCTCGTACTTCGCCCTGGCGCACACGCCCACATCCAAAGGACCGGCCAGAAACTCAAACTGAGTGTTGGCGTCCGCCACAAAGGTGCGGTTGCCCAGCACCCAGTTGCCAATATTTGTGCCGTTGGGCCGGCTGTTCAGCACGCCATAAAAGCGCGGCAGGCTGCCACTGTCGCCATTGGCATGCGCCACGCCACTGGCGACCATCGCTGCTGCCAGCAGGGCGATCGCCGGACCCGCGATTACCGCCGTCACGAATTTGCGATTTTGTATTTTCATTGTTGCACTGTCTCCTGTTCTCTGAGTGAAAGCTGCTCTATTGGATTTTCTGTATTTGAGAAGTGCTGGGTCCGGCACAAAAAAATACACGGGTGGCGCGCGCTCGCGCAAATCCGCCTAATGCGGCGTCATTCCAAGCGACAACGAGTTCCTTGCCCGCTTAGGATGGCTCCGCTCTGCCGCTGCTCAGAAATCGAGCCAACGCGCTGCGCATTGCGGCGGCATTCAGAGCGCAGCGGGGAATGACATTCTCTGTAGCCGTCGGCTATGGCCGCCGCGCCATCGGCACATACGCGCGCGGAAAGAGCGCGGGCTGGGTGCGTGTCGGCGTTGCGGTTGCCGATGGCGCAGACCCGGGTGTGATCGTTGGCGGAGGCTGCAGTGTGCCCACGCAGCCGCTGCTGATCATGCTGCCCACATCCGGTATGGCGTTGCCTGTCTGTAGGAAAGCCACTGCCGCGCCGGCATCGATGCGGCCTTCGCCAAGTTTGCCCGAGAATTGCGGATTGAGGTCGTCAATCTGCGTGCTGGTGTGGGCCATCACCGATGCGATCTGCCGCACATTGAGCAACGGCCGCATGCTGCGAATCAGCGCCGCCTCGCCTGCGACAAACGGCGCGGACATGGAGGTGCCGCTCCAGGTGCCGTAGCCGCTTGGCGGCAGCGCACTTGGGATGCCTTCGCCCGGCGCTGTGATGTCCACCCAGCTGCCCCAATTGGAAAAGCTCGACTTGACATCGGCCGAATCTGCCGCGGTGACGCCCATGGCGCAGTTGTCGGCACCGGGAAATTGCTTTTGGTCCGAATTCAAATTGCCAGCGGCTGAAACGACAAAGACGCCGGCCAACGCAGCATCTTTGACTGCATCGGAAATCAGCCCGCCATCGGCGGCTGTGCCCAGGCTGAGGTTGATCACATGCGCGCCATTGGCTACTGCAAAGTGTATGGCGTCGGCAATTTGCACGGTGTCGCCGATGCCGTCCGAGTCCAGAGCGCGGATGGGCATGATGCGCGCGTCCGGCGCAACCAGCAAGACGATCCCAGCCACATGCGTGCCGTGTCCGGCCGCTTCGTCGATCGTTCCGTCACCGTCATCATCGACGTTGTTCGAAGCATCATCCGGGTTGTTGTCGCCATCAACATAGTCTTTGCGCGCCACGGTCAATCTGCCTGCCAGGGCCGGATGCGACAATTGCACACCGGTGTCGATCACCGCAACCACAATGCCTGCGCCGCGATTGATCGTGTGCGCCGCGCTCAGATGCAACAACGTATTTGCATACTGGCCCTGATAAGGCGCGGGGTCGGGACCACCCCACACCTTGGACGTGCGCGGATTGGCTTCGGGCGGCTCGTTCAAATAGTTAGGGTGCGCGTAAAGCAATCGCCCATCCCCTCCCATGGCCGCCGCCATGGCAACGGGCGTCTGTCCAGCGGGGGTGCGCAGACGATAGGCGCCGGAGATGGCGGACAGCGCCGCCAGCGTGCCGGTGCCGTAGGTGCTGTTTATGGCGTCAATGGTTGCGCCCGATGCCGGGTTCAAGCGCACGACGATTTCATCCGGCCGGTAATCGCCCCCGCCAGCGGCGCGCGCCACATGGCTGGCGGGCGCTGTTGCGCTGAGCAAAGCCGCCCATAGCAAGGCCGACGCCAATGTCAGAGCGCCCATGTGCCGCTTCGTCTTTGCCTGCCACTGCCGAATTGACTTTGTATTTATCACAGTCCGCTCCAGGCGCGCGGCGAAAACCGCGTCGCGCGCAATTGACTTATCGTTGACCCACCAGAATGAAAGGCGCCCAGTAATAGGGATGCGGCCATGCGGCCTTGAGCGCGAGCTGTGCCTGGCGCAGCGCGCGCGCGGGCGTTTCGCCTGCGTTCAACTGCCCGTAGTAGCTGGCCATAAGCGTCGCCGTGGTTGTGTCGTGCACCAGCCACAAGCTGACGACCAGCGAGCGCGCGCCGGCGCTGAGAAATGCGTGCGTCAGGCCCAGCAACTCGTCGCCGCCGCTCGCCTGGGTGCGGCCGGACTCGCACGCGCTCAGCGTCACGCGCGCGCCGCCGAGATCAAGCGCGGCCACATTGGCCGCGCTTAGCCAGCCATCGCTCAGCTTCAGCGAAGAGAACATCGGGTTGTCCGCCCGAAAAAGGCCGTGGCAGGCCAAGTGAATGACGCTGCAGCCCGGCGCCTCGGCCAGAAAGCGCGCGCGTCCGGCGTCGTCGCCCAGCTGTGGCTCAGGCTGCGCCAGCAGGCGCGCAATGGCGCGCGCTTCGTCATCCACCGCCGGAATGCGCGCATCCGCCACGCCAAAGACGAGCGCGCGCGCGCCGGGTGCTGGCGCCCGCTGCTGGCACAACGCCATTGCGGTGGCGCTGGGCGCAAATGAAATTGTCGCCCGTTCGATCCAGTAGCGCGCTCCGTCAAACAGCGCGTGAAACGGCACCTGATGCAGCAAACCATGCGGAAGGACGATGACGTCGATTTCCGCCCCGCTATCGCCATGTAGCAGCTCTTCAACCGGGCGGATGAGCGCGTCATACAGATTCGCCAGCACGCCGCGCGCCGTGCGTTCAAGCTGGGCGCGGTGCCGGGCGATGAACTGCGCTTCGTGTTCAAAGCGATCCCATTGGCGGGTAAGCTGCTTGAGCAGTTGCGCCACGCCCGCCGCGCTCCCGGTGCGGACTAGATGCGGCGGGCTGCCTTGCGAATCGGCCGTATGCACAAACGCGAGGATGTCGTCGCCGGCGATGTAGTACGACAGCAAAGCCGTGCGCGCCGGCAACGCCTGCACGACGCGCTCAAACGGCAATGGCGTGCCGAATGCGTCCGGATTGGAGCCGAGCACGGATGACTGCAGCTGCAATCGGCTGATGTCCTGTTCAAGTGCCAGGGCGCGCGCCTGCATTGCCGCCAGTTGCGCATCATCTTCAGCATCGCCGGAAAACAGCGCGCCATAGCACTCGTTGAGCCGCACTTGCAGCGCCCGCAGGCGCAAATCGGCCTCGCTTGAGGCGCCGCGCCCGCGCGACCGGTCAGTCAATTCGCTCATCTGATCGATCAGTGTGCGCGACTTGGCGCGCTCGCTCATGTCAAACGCGCGCCGGATATCGGCGCCGTCGCGCTGGGCCAGCAGCTTCACAAGCCCGTCATACGCCAGCGACTTGTTTGAGAAAAAAGCCGTGCGCATGCGTTTCTGCGCCAGTGCCGCCCGCTGGCGTTCAGCCAGCGCCACCGCTTCGGTGAAAGCCGCTTCCGCCGCATTAAGTTCTCCGGCGCGCATGGCCGCCAGTCCGGATTCGGCCAACACCTGCTGGCGCAGCTGCGGCAGCGCCAGCCGCTCGGCCAAACGCCGCGCCGATTCCAGATGCGCCCGCGCGCCGGCATCCGGCTCAAGCCAGCTGGCCAGGCGCACATGCGCCTGCGCCGCCTGCAGGGGCAGATCGCGCTCGCCGATCAACGCCAGCGCGTCGCGCGCGGCGGCGATCGCTTGCGGCAGCTGGCGTCGGGCGGCGAGCAGCAACGCCTCTTCCAGCATCACATGGATCAACGCCGGCAGGTTGCCCGCTTCTCGAAAGAGCTCAGCCGACTGGCGCAGCGCAATCTCGGCGTCGACAAAATACGATTGCGCTGCCAGGCTCGCGCCAAGCCCCCACAAGGCGCGGGCGCGTTCACGCGACATCCCGGCCTGGGCCAGCAACGCGTCCGCCTCGCGATACACCGAGTGCGCTTCCGGAAACAGATTCAAGCCAAAATAGCCGTCGGCCAGATCGAGCAGCGCCACAAACTGATCGGCAGACGCATCCAGCGCGTGCAGCAAGCCGGACGCGCGTTGCAGCTCGGCCAAACCGGCGCTGTGTTCCCCAAGCAGGATGTGCGCGTAGCCAGAATTTTGAATGGCGTGCGCCGATTCGAGCGCGTCGTCGCCGGCTGCGAACTGTTGCGAGGCAAACTGAAACGCGTGTTGCGCTTCGCGCGCGCGTCCAAGCGACAGGAGCAGCACGCCGCGATTGTTGCTGACCAGCCCGGCGCCCAGCGGCGAACGGCTCTGCACATACGCGGTTTCGGCGGCCGCCAGCGCCGCAAGCGCATCTTCCGGCCGGCCTATTTCGGTGTAGCAGGCGCCCAAGTTCAAGTTGAGGCGCGCAATGAGGTCGTCGTCGGCCTTGGCGCTGTGCGCGTCGGCCAACGCCTGGATAGCCACGTCAATTGCCTCGCTGTGCCGCCCCAGCTCGCTCAGGGCAAGGATGCGCCCGACCTGCGTGCGCAGCGCCTCGGCCTGCCGCCCGCTTTGCGCATAGCCGCGGCAAGCGGCGTCAATGTATTCAAGCGCGCGCTCAAATTCCGCCCGCATGGCGTGCGCCTGAGCCAACAGGTATTGCGCGCGTGGCTGCAGATCGGACGGGCCGATCTGAACGGCGGCCGCCAGGCAGATACTTGCAAGATTGCGCGCCCGGCCGGGATTCTCTCGCACCACGCTTTCGGCATGCGCAAGCAGCTCAACCAGGCACGCCGAGTTTAGGCAGCCCATGACGCTCAACTGTTCAAGCTGCGCGTCGATGCTGGGCAGGGTCAGCAGCGCGTCAATCTGTTCACCCTGCATGAAGGCTGATTCGCTCATGCATGTGTTCAGGAGCTTAACGCCAGCGGCGCCACTTCAATTTCCACGCGTTGCGCGCGCAATATGATGGTGTAAACGCCAGGCGCCACTGCTTCGAACGTGAATTCTCCAAATTCATTGGTCGCGGTCATGTCTGCTTGGGCAACGTCACGCAGCAGCTGCACGGTGATGTCCGCGGCGTCGGCTTCGCCATTGTTGTCCTGCGCCAGCACCTGCCCGTTGACATCAAACAAGCCATCCTCGCGCCGCGCTTGAATTTCCACGATCACGTCAAAGCCATCTGCGTTGAAGCTTAGCCGCCGCAGATCCGCACGCGCGTGGGCCGAGCGCGCGGCGGAAAATTTGGGCGCCGGTGTCAGCGTGGCGATGATGCGGCGCAACAGGCCGGGTTCGGTGCCGGTATTGGCGCGTTGGGCGAAGGCGCGCAATGCGCCTGCGCGGGCGTTGGCCGACGGCGCAGCCAGCGGCGCAAAGCGCCGGGCGCCCCGAAATGCGCGCAGCCATGCCAGCGTCGCTCGCGTGCGGTCGTCGGCGTGCTCGATCAGCCGCTCTAGCTGGGCGGCTTCGGCTTCGGGCAGGCGTCCGTCGACCCAATCGACCAACTTTGCAAACTCGGGTGGGGTGGATTGCGCGCTCATGATGAATGGTTAAGGTTATTGTGCCCGCTGACAGGCAGAAAAATACACGACTGGCCGACCATCGCCTTCCGATGTGCGCCGTAGGCTGGTGCAAGAAAACATCCAAAAGTGTGGACGCCACCTTGTTAAGCAGCCGATGACGTTGGCGGATAAGGCGAGGCCTGCAATTTTTGGATGAGTTTTAGCCTGCCAACGCGGTTTTGAGCTGCTCCAGGCAGCGCGCGCGCGTTGGGCCGATGCTTCCCAGCGGGATGCCAAGGGCTGTGACGATTTCAGCATAGGAGGGTTCACGCGGGTCCAAATACAACGCTTGCAGCAATTCGCGGCAGCGTTCGCTCAATGTTTTGAGGCCGCCGTCCAGCCATAGAGACAGTTCCCAGTTCTCAGTCACGTTGTTTTCAGGCACGCCCAGTGCCGTGGCGGTGTCCAACAGCGATGGTCCGTCATCGGCGTCGCCATCGACGTCGGTAAACGGCGTTTCAGCTTTGCCCTTGCGCAGGAGGTGCCAGGCGTTGCGGCGTGCAACCGTGGCCAGCCAGCCGGCCAGGCGGCTTTCATCGCGAATGGCGTCCAGACTTTGGGCCAGAGATGAGAACGTGTTTTGAAACACGTCGTCGGCATCGGCGTGGCTAAGCCCCATGCGCAGCGGAATGGCGTAGATCAACCGCTCGTATTTGTCCACAATCCGCTGCCAGGCTTGAGTATTGCCATCCCGGCAGGCCTGCAGCAGGCCCTCATCGGCCTGGTTCATTTCGTCATCATAACCTAGCGCGAAGCCAGCCAGATGCGCAGGGTGCGGCGGGAAATACTCAATTCTGCTATACTCATTGGCCTGCGCCCCGGTAGCTCAGTTGGATAGAGCGCTTGCTTGCGGAGCAATAGGCCAGGAGTTCGAATCTCTTCCGGGGCATGGCACATAAGGCGACCATCGGTCGCCTTTGTAGTTTTTCACCATGTCGGTCCCTGCCCAGATCCACGTTTCACATCTCACCAAGCACTATCAAGTGCATGAAAAGGAGCCGGGTCTGGCCGGCAGCCTGCGTGCGTTTGTTGCGCGCAAATACCGCACGGTCAAGGCCGTCGATGATGTCAGCTTTGACATCGCGGCCGCCGAGATGGTCGGCTTTCTGGGCCCCAACGGCGCCGGCAAAACAACCACGCTCAAGGTGCTGGCTGGCCTGCTGCATCCGACGAGCGGCGAAACCCAGGTGCTCGGCTATGCGCCGTTCAAACGCCAGGCGGCTTATCTCAAGCAGTTCACCCTGGTCATGGGCCAGAAGCAGCAGCTGTTGTGGGATCTGCCCGCGGCAGAGACGTTCTTGGTCAACAAAGCCATCTACGAGATTCCGCAGGGCGCCTATGACGCCACGATGAAAGAGCTCGATGCGCTGCTCGATCTGGGCCCGGTCATGAAAAAACAAGTGCGCAAGTTATCGCTGGGCGAGCGCATGAAGTGCGAGCTGGCCGCGGCGCTGCTGCATCAGCCCAAGGTGCTGTTTCTCGACGAGCCCACGATCGGCCTGGACGTGACCGCGCAGGTGCGCATCCGCGAGTTTATCGGTGAATACAACAAGCGCCATGGCGCCACCGTGATTCTGACCAGCCACTACATGGCCGATGTGACGGCTTTGTGCGAGCGCATCGTTGTGATCGACAAGGGCAAGTTGCTCTACGACGGCAATTTCCGGGCGTTGATCGAGCGCATGGCGCCCTACAAGATCATCAAACTGCAAATGACACAGCCAGCCAAGCGTGAACAACTGGAAGAATTTGGCACCGTCGAACACTGCGAAGATTTCAGCGCCGTGCTGCATGTGCCGCGCGCCGTCGCCACCGCCACCGCCGCGCGCATGCTCACGCAGCTGGCCATCGACGACGTGACCTTCGAAGACCCGCCGGTCGAAGACATCATTCGCGATGTGTTCAGCGGCAAAGCCGAAGGATTGCGGGCATGAGGGCGTGGCGCACGCGCGAACTGACGCGCGACTGCGCGCGGTTGCGCTACCGCTTGTCTGGCGACGGCCCAGCGCTGATCGCGCTGCACGGCGTCAGCGACAACGCCGCCTGCTGGGGCCGCACGGCCGACGCGCTTGCCGACAACGGCTTTCGCGTGCTGGCGCTCGATCAACGCGGCCATGGCGAGTCGGACGCGCCTGAGCACGGCTATTCGCAGCACGAGTACGTCGCCGATGTGCTGGCGCTGGCCGATGCGGAAAATGCTGCGACGTTTGCGCTGATGGGCCACTCGTTTGGCGGCCGCAACACGCTGGCGACGGCAGCAGCCGCGCCACAGCGCGTCACCAAGCTGATCCTGCTCGATCCGCCGCTGATGCCCGCGGCGTCAATTCCGTGCAGCGTCGCGGAGGCCGATGCCGGGCGCTTTGCCTATTTTGACTGGCTGCGCGAGTGTCAAACTCAATCGGCCGAGCAGCTCTTCGCGTTAAAGCGCATCAGCAACCCGGGCTGGCGCGAGGACGAATATACATCCTGGGCGGCCAGCAAATTGCAAGCCACGCCGCGGCTATGGGGCAGCGACGGCATCGCCTGGCGTCCCGATTGGCGGCCGCATCTGCGCGCTGTGCATGCGCCGGCGCTGCTGTTGCGCGGCGAGCCTGAGTTTGGCGGGTTGATCCCCGCCGCCTGTGTTGACGAAGCGCTTGCGTTGAAACCGGATCTGCGCGTGATCACCATTGCCGGCGCCGGGCACGATCTGCATCGCGATCACTTTGTGGGGACGATCGCCGCCATCCGCGCGTTCATCGCGCTTTAGCCGCCAATACCGGTTGGCGTTCACGCAGGTCGCTGTCGATGCGGCGTGATTTGCCACCGTGACGGCGCGGCTGGGTCAGGCCGGCCCCGGCCGATGCCGTGTCCGAGGTTGGCTTTGAATTTCTGGTGCGGCGCATTGGCGAAGGGCAATAGCGCGGCGAACTGCGCCCAGGCGATCCGCTCGACATGGCCAAGTGACTGTGGTCGGGCATGCACGGGCTGGCGATGCTGGCCATCGAAGGTCAGCTGCGCCTCCCGCTCCTGTCGCCCGAAGCCCCTCGCGCGCAACTGGCGGCGCTGGCGGAGGCGCATGTGCGTATGATCATCACCGGGCTGCGCGCGGACGCGCGCGCACAAACACTGTAACGCATGCAAACCTGAACCTATGCTCAAAAAATACCTATCGCTCGGAAAAGTTTCCTGGGGACTGATGACCGAGTACCGCGCTCAAATTCTGATCTGGATGCTGGCCAGCTTTCTCATGATCATCATGATGATCGTCTGGCTGGGCATCAGCGCGCAGGGTGCGGTCAACGGCTATAGCAGCGGCGACTTCATCTCGTATTTCATGATTGGCTGGCTGGTGCGCACGATCACGGCGGTATGGTCGTCATGGGAGCTCGATTACCAGGTGCGCCAGGGCACGCTCTCGTCATTGTTGCTGCGTCCCATCCACCCAATCCACAATGAAATTGCGGCGAACCTGACTGAGAAGGTGCTGCGGCTGTTAATTGTGCTTCCGATCATGGCTGCGGTGCTGCTGTTGACGCCGGCGACGGCGCTGCGCCTGGACGCGCTCAGCATCCTGGCCTTTCTGCTCGCGCTGGCCGGCGCATGGATGCTCGTTTTTCTCTCCGATTACTTGGTGGGTATGTTGTCCTTTTGGACCAGCCAGACCAGCGCGTTCATCAACATGCTCTATGGATTGCGGCTGGTGTTCTCGGGAATCATCGCGCCGCTGGCGATGTTTCCCGAAAGCGTGCAAGCGGCGTTGCGCTGGTCGCCGTTTCCGTACATGCTCAACTTCCCCACCAACATCCTGACCAAAGGCCTGGCGCCCGGCGATTTGATGTTTGGCTTTGCCGCGCAGCTTGTCTGGGTCGGCGTGCTGCTTGCGGTGATGCGGCTGGTCTGGAAACGCGCTATGCGCTCATACAGCGCGGTGGGCGCATAGACACCATGCGATACCCCAAACTGTTTGCCCTGTTTCTGAAAAGCAGCCTGCTGGTCGAACTGGAATACCGTTCCAACTTCATTGCGCAAGCGCTGATGGGCGTGTTCTGGGCCGTTGTCACGTTTGTGAGTGTGGCGTTGTTCTTTCAGCACACCACAATGCTGGGCGGATGGTCGTACGGGCAGGCGCTGGTCATTGTCGCCCTGTTCACCATGACCGAGGGCGTGACACAGATGTTTCTTGAACCCAATCTGCAGCGCGTGGTGGCCATGGTGCGCGATGGCACAATGGATTTTGTGCTGACCAAACCCGTGAACAGTCAATTTATCGCCACGCTGCGGCATGTCAGGTTTTCCGGCGCGACCAACCTGATGATCGGGGCCGGGTTGATCGTGTATGCCATGGCGCAACTCAGCTACGCGCCCGGCGCGACGCAGCTGGCCTTGTTCGCGCTGATGTTCGGCCTGGGGATGCTCATGCTCTACAGCATCTGGCTGGCCATGAGCGCCAGCGCCTTCTGGTTTGTCAAAATCGACAACATGCAGGAGCTGTTTCGCGCGCTGTGGGACACCGCGCGATTTCCCATCAGCGCATACTCCGGCGTGCTGCGCGCGCTGCTCACCTTTGTGCTGCCGGTCGCGTTTATGACCACCTTCCCGGCGCAGGCGCTGCTTGGGTTGCTGGAGCCCGAAACGCTCGTCATAGCCGTCGGCCTGTGCGCGTTGCTGTTTTTCCTGAGCATGCACTTCTGGCGGCGCGCCATCGGCAATTATTCGAGTGCTTCGTCTTGAACCCTGTTTTTCACATTTCGCCGTAGTCGAAGGAGCGGTGGAACGCCATAGTTCATCCCCGCTCCTTCGACTACGCGCGCACGTACGTATCAAGCTCTGACGTGTGCCCGCGCACGCTTCGCTCAGGATGCTTGTTCCGATGGGGCACACAGCACGAGCATCCTGAGCGGAGGCGGCCTGGCGCTGTCTTGGAAGTGCATCTATAGATGCCGCCGTAGTCGAAGGAGCGGTGGAACGCCATAGTTCATCCCGCTCCTTCGTCCTTCGACACGCTCAGGAGCGTCGCACGCACGCATCAAGCTCTGACGCGTGCCCACGCGCGCTTCGCTCAGGATGATTGTGCGGCGGGGCTTACTGGGGCGCGTCTGGCAGCTGGCGCGCCAACTGCCGCGCGCGCTCCAGGCGCACGTTTTTTTCGGCGATAAGCTGCGCGGCAATTTGATCGATGCGTGCGCCCTGCGCGCCGGCGGCGGCGGCGATTTGACGTGCGTGCAGCGCCATGTGCCCGGCCTGGATGCCTTCGGTCGCCAGCGCGCGCAACGCCGCGAAGTTTTGCGCCAGGCCCACGCATGCCATGATTTCTGCCAGCTCGCGCGCGCTGTGAATGCCCAGCATGCGAAGCGCCAACTGCGCGGCCGGATGCACGCGCGTGGCGCCGCCCACGATGCCCACCGCAAGCGGCAGCTCGATGCGGCCAAGCAGCTCGCCGGACGCGTTGGCGCGCCAGGATGTCAGCGCCGTGTAGCGCCCATTGCGCGCGGCATACGCGTGCGCGGCGGCTTCGATGGCGCGCCAATCCTGGCCGGTGGCCAGCGCCACTGCGTCGATGCCGTTCATCACGCCTTTGTTGTGCGTGGCGGCGCGATAGGGGTCGAGCTCGGCGAAGCGCGCGGCTTCGAGGATGTGCTGAAGCGTTGAAGCGGCCTCTTCGGAGCCGGCGCCCAGCGCGTTTGCCGCAATGGTGCAGCTCGCCCATGCCATCCGGCGGTCGTTGAGATTGCTCAAGATGCGCAGATTCACCCGCCCGCCGCTCAATGCCGCGATTTTGGGCGCCAAAGCTTCGCACGCGGTGTTGACCAGGTTGGCGCCCATCGCATTGCCGCAGTCATAGAGCACATGCACGACCAGCATCGACGACGCGCCATCGGCCAGCACGCGGCATTCGACCCCGGTCGCGCGCGCGTGCGCGCTGCGTGTGGACGGGTTGCCCATATTCAGCCATTCAACAAGCTCGGGCGCCGCGGCCGTGATTCGCGCCACCGCCGCATCCGTGTCGGGCGCATCGAGCGTTTGAATCTGCCCGATCATGATCGGATCGCTGCTGCTCGCTGTGAAGCCCCCGGTCGCGCGCGCCAGCTTGGCGGCAAAGCCGCAGGCGGCCACAATGCTGGCCTCTTCGACCACCATCGGGATAGCGTCGATGGCGCGGCCGTTCACCACGAAATTCTGCGCCACTCCGAGAGGCAGAGCGTACGTCCCGATAACGTTCTCGATCATGTGATCGGCTTGTTCGAATGTCAACCCTGCGCGCAACGCCGCGATGTCGGTGGCGGACAAGCCCAACGCGGCGGCGCGTTCGGCGGCGGGCAAGTCACGAAGTTTGCGGGCCATGCGCGTATTATCTTCGCCCCAATGTCTGGTTGTAGACCTCAAGCAGTTCGCGGCCGGCGCGCTCCCAGGTAAACCCGCGCGCGCGGGCGAGGCCGCGTTCGACAGCAACGGCGCGCCAGGCATCATCGGTGAGGGCGCGATTAAGCGCGGCGGCCAGCGCGTCGATGTCGCGCGGCTCGACGGTCAGCGCGGCGTCGCCCACGACTTCGGGCAGCGATGACGCATTCGACGACACCACCGGCACGCCGCTGGCCATGGCTTCGAGCGGCGGAATGCCAAAGCCTTCATACAGCGACGGAAATGCAAACACGCGCGCGGCGCGATACAGCGCCGGTAGATCGGCATCGTCGACATAGCCGGCAAAACGCACGCGCTCTTGCAAGCCGAGGCTGGCTACTTCGGCGGACACCTCGTCATACAGCCAGCCCGCGCCGCCGCCGATCACCAGCTGGGTTTCCGGATGGCGCCCGGCGATGCGTGCAAACGCGCGCACCAGGCCGAGATGGTTTTTGCGCTTCTGCAGCGTGCCAACCGTTAGCACAAAAGGCACGTCGCCCAGGCGGTACTTGTCGCGCAGCGCGGCCGCCTCGGCCGCTTGCAGCGCCACCGGAGAAAAGCGCGCATCCACGCCGCTGTAAATGACGCTGATCTTGGCGGGCGCAATTTGATACAGCTCAGTCAAATCGGCGGCTGTGCTGCGCGAATCGGCAATGATGTGCGTGGCCGCGCGCGCCGAGGCCGGCACCACGCGCTTGAGAATGCGCAACAGCGTGGGCACGGCGGAATCCGGGTCGCGCTCAAAGGTCAGATCGTGCACGGTCAACACAGTCGCGCGAGCGCGCGTCGGGGGAAGGATGAAATCAGTGGCGTGATAGAGATCGGCCGGGCCGGCAAACACTTCGACTGGCACCGGAAGCCTGGCGCGAAACCAAATGCGATGCAGCCAGCGGTCGCTCAACGGCGCGACAATGGTCCCGGCCGGCAGCGATTGCCGGCCGGCTTTTGGCGCGCCCATGCAAAACAATGTGAAACGATGGTTCGACGGCTGCGCCAGCACCGCGCGCGCGGATTCGCGCGTCAGGCGGCCGATGCCTGCGCTCTGATGCGCGGCCGGGGTGAAATCTATGGTGATGCGGGCCACTGTGCGGCATCTATCGCGCGCGGTATTACAGCGCGCTGTTCAAATCCGGGTCGGGATCGCCATCCCGGCTCTTCCATTTGACGTTGCGAAATGTGACAAGCCGGTTGACCGCGTAGTTCCACACCATCACAACAACCGCTGCGATGGCCTTGGTCAGGTTCAGGCCGATGCCTTGATGATGAGTGCTGACAAAAGCAATCGGCACCGCCGCCAGCACGGTGTCGATGGGCGTGTTGAAAA
>JANMNW010000220.1:0-9307 GCA_031368515.1 Chloroflexota bacterium | reverse complement strand
GGTCGGGCGACGCGCGCGCGGTCAAGGTGGATCGTTACTAATGCTAGAACTCATCCTAAAATGTGGACTCCACCTTTTGCTTACACACCTGAAACGTTGGCGAAAAAGGTGGGGCCCACATTTTCAGGATGAGTTCTAACGTTCAGAGGCGCGCTGGCGCGGTGATGGTAATGATAGTGCCGTGGTTGTCCGGGTCGGTCGAGCTGTCAATGCGCATCTGTCCGCCCAGATTTTCCATGCGCTCGCGCATGATGCGCAGCCCGAAATGACTGGGAAAGCGTTGCGTGGTGTCAAAGCCCACGCCGTCGTCGGCTACCGTTACCCGACAGAGGCCGTCGTTGACTGTCATTGAAATGGCCGCGCGCCTGGCATGGGCGTGTTTCACCACGTTGTGCAGCGCTTCTGTGACCACGCGGTAAATCGCCTCCTTAAGTTCGTCTTCCACCGCAGGCTCATTGGTGTCGATCAAAGTGTCCACGTGCATGTTGTGGCGGGCGCGCAGCACCTCAGCCTGCATATGCAGCACGCCGCGCAACCCATGCTGCTCCAGCAAGTCCGGCCGCAGCTGCATGATCAACGTGCGCATTTCGGCCAGCGCGGCCTGTGACAATGACAGGGCGTAGTTCAAAGGTTCTTTCAGCGCGGCGGGGTTGCTCTCGCTCAATTGCAGCGCGGTGTGAATGCCCATGCCGATGCCAAACAGCGCCTGTGAAACGGAGTCGTGCAGGTCGCGGGCGAGGCGACTGCGCTCCTCTTCCGCCGCCGCCGCCACCGCCTGAATATGCAGGCGGGCGTTTTCGATGGCCAGCGAGGCGTGCGTGGCCAATGTCTGCATGACCTGCCGGTCGGCCTGGCTGTAGCCCGAAGCCTTGGCGCCATACAGCATGATGCCGCCGTATATCTCATCGTCGATTGCGAGCTGGGCGGTTATGGCGTTGCCAATATTCTCAGCCAGAATGCCGAACTTGGCGCGCAGCCGGGGATCGCGCCGGATGCCAGCGATCAGCACGTTTGAGACATTGGAGGGCAGCACCAGGCCATCGGCCAGATAGCGGCGCCCGCGCGCAAGGGTGCCGGGTGGCACGGTAATCGAGAACGAGGCCAGATTTGGATCGTCAATGCCGTAGGTTGATTGAATCGTCAGCGCATGCGACTGCGGGTTCATTCGGAACAGCACGCCGTGGTCGGCGCCCAGCAGCCGAATCGACTGCTCCAGAATAAAGTTAAGCATCTCGCCCAGCGAGCGGTTGGAGTTCACGATGCGAATGACATCGCGCAAACTCTCCGCCACCTGGCGGTTGCGGCGTTCCGATTGCAGCAGGCGCGCGCGATCATAGGCGAGCGCGGCCAGATCGACGAGGCGGCTCACGATGTCGATTTCATCCTGGCCAAAACGCAGCAGCGGGTTGGTGTGCGCCAGCCCCAGTATGCCAATGACCTCGCCGTTCGATTTGAGCGGCGCCACAATGGCGGCATGCAGCATGTCAAGTGTCGAATCGGGCATGCGCCCGGGCCAGCTGCTGTAATCCTCAAGCACTTCGATACGGCCGCTGGTCCACACGCGGCCTTTGAGCCCTTCACCGCGCGCCGACGAGATGGACCATCCGTTTTCGAGCGCGCTGCCTGCGATGTCGCGCATGTGCTTGCCATCGGGCGTGACCAGGGCCACCCACGCATGAGCGGCGCCGAGCAGCTGGCGGGCCAGAAGCATCACCGATTCAAGCAACGGCTCCAGATTTGTCTCATTCAGCAGCTGCAGCGTGATCTCATGCAGCGCCGAGAGCAAGCCGTTTTGACGGTGCAGATGCGCATTGCGGTCGCCGATTTGGCCGGACAGTTGATCGCGCATCGACGCAAAGCTGGCCGAGGGCTGGCTGGTGAGCGTCTGCGTGTGTTCGCGTTCCCGGTTGTGGCGCAGCTCGCTCAAGGTTCGATTGTGGTCGTGGGCCGCGCGGCGGGCCACGGCCTCGATCAGCTCAATGCGCTCAGGCGTGAGCGCGGCGCTGGACTTGTCGAACCCGAAGCCCAGCATGCCGATCACGCGCGCATCCCGGATCAGCGGCGTGCAGATGAAGGTGCTCAGCAGGTGGGTCTTGACGCCAGGCAACTCAGTCGACCAGGCGCTCAAATCACCTGCAATGACCATGCGCCCGCCGCTCCAGGCGCGCCCCAACGGACCTTCTCCCTGACGGATCTGAGCGTGGCGCAGGGATTCAAATGCGCCGTAGGCGCTGCATCCCTGCAATTCCGTCTCGTCCAATGACAGCAGCAGCACAAACGCATGCGGTGTGTCCAGAGCACGGCACGGCTGTTCGATGAGCAGATCAATTTGCGAACGTTCATTGCCATCGAACGCCTCGACCGAGACCGGTCCTGTCGCTTTGGCTGTAGGCGTCGGAAAACGTTCCGGCTCGCGCGTTGGCGCGGCCAGCGGGTCAGCAAGCGTTTGTCCTGTGATGGATGGCGGTTCTGCCAGTGCCATGGTGTTGGATGTGACCTGCGATGGGCAGTGCGATCAAATGCTGGCGGCTAAAGCCCCGGCGTCCCGAGGAAATTATGCAACCGTTGCGGGTTTTCGAGATCGGTCATTTGACGTATCCGTTCGCAAATATTCGATGAATCCAGCACTTATTCCGGGTATAGTGACGTTTGGCAATGAAAACGCTTTTGGTGATTCTGGCCCACCCAGACGACGAATCATTCGGACCCGGCGGCACACTGGCGAAGTATGCCAAGGCGGGTGTTGCGGTGCACTATGTGTGCGGCACGCGCGGCGAATCTGGCACGGTGGATGCCGCCCTGTTGAAGGGTCATGCCGATGTCGCAGCTCTGCGCATGTCCGAGCTGGCGTGCGCGGCGCGATCCTTGGGTTTGGCCAGCGTGGAGTACCTGGGCTACCGCGATTCCGGAATGCAGGGCAGCGCCGACAACAGTGCCAAAAACGCGCTGTTCGCCGCACCGCTCGATGAAGTCGCGCAGCGCATCGTCGCGCACATTGACCGACTACGCCCGGATGTCATCCTCACCCACGATCAGTTTGGCGGCTATGGCCATCCAGATCACATCAAGCTGCACCAGGCTACGCTTCGCGCATATCAGATGCGCTTCGGGGTGAACATTGATCTGGCGCAGTGGACGGGAGATGCCCGCCAGCCGGCCGTGTCCGTGGCTCCAGCAGGTCCGCTGCCTGATGTGCCGTCGCTCTATTTTGCGGTGATTCCCAAAGGGATCGTGCGCTTTGGCGTGCGTGTGATGCCGCTGCTGCGCCTGGATCCGCGCAAGTTTGGGCGCAACGGCGACATCGACCTGGTCAAAATCGCATCTTGGGAAGTCCCGGTGACCACGATCGTCGACACCCAAGACTTTGTGGTCATCAAAAATGTGGCATCAGCCTGTCATGTCAGCCAGCGTCCGCCAGGCCAGCAGCCTTCATGGTTTGTGCGCTTTCTTTTTCAGCGCGGCAACAAGCGCGAGCACTTTTCACGCGTGTATCCGCCGCCCGCGCCGGGCGAACGCACGCATGGATTGGCGTAAGATGACGGTGCGGGCGCGCCTTCACTGAGGCAGCTGCGGCGCATCACTATGACCATTGCTTTTTTTGACATGGACAAAACGCTGCTCAGCAAGAGCAGCGGCATGTTGTATGTGAAGTATCTGTGGAAGCGGCGCCTGATTTCGCTTCGCGAGATGCTTGCCACAGCATGGATAAGCGCTCAATACTCGGTGAACGTGCTGGATTTTCCGAAAGCCATGGCGCGCCTCAGCAGCAGCATTCGGGACGGCGATGCGATTGCCGCAAAGGCATTGTGCGATCAATGGGTGCGCGACGATGTGCTGCGCTATATTGCGCCCAAGGCGCTGGCGCGGTTGCGCGAACACCAGGCCAGCGGTCATGCGGTTTGGCTGTTATCGGCATCGACGCAGTTTGCCGTGTCGCCGGTGGCCGAGCATTTGCAGATTCCCTGCCGCTTCACCGAGCTTGAGATTGTGAACGGCCACTTCACCGGCAGGATTCTTGGCGTCGACTGCTATGGCGAAGGAAAACGGGTGTGGGGCGAGCGCATCGCCGCGCAGCTGGGCTCCGATTTGAGCCAGTGCGTGTTCTACACAGATTCGTTTTCCGACCGGCCATTGCTGGATGTTGTGGGGCGCCCGGTCGCGGTAAACCCCGACCGGGCGCTGCGCAGCTACGCTGCCAAACGTGGCTGGCCGATCGAGTACTTCTATTGATCTTCAAAAGCGCACGCCGAGTTTGATCGTCTTTTGCGGTTGCTGGAACACATTCAAAAGCGCGGCGGGCGCGTCTGCAAAGCGCACGATCGGGTGGATCAAGCCTTCGCCGGTGATCAAACCCGAGCGCAGCAGCTCTATCGCAGCCTGATACGCGCGCTCGTGGTCCCAAAGCGGATACGAGCGGTCGGCGCAGCCCCAGCCCGACCACGCCTGGCTGGCGATCAGGGTGGGGCGGTTCAAATGAAACTCCTGATCGAGGTGAAGATGCGAGCAATCTTTGGGTCCCCAGGGCACGTGCACGATCGTGCCGCATTGCCGGATGCAACGAATCGCATCGTGCAGTGCGCGGCTGTTGCCCGAGGTTTCGATTGACACATCCACGCCTTTTTTGGCGGTGGCGCGCTTTATCTCCAATGCGGCGTCGCAAGCGGCCGGGTCGAACACCTCGTCCGCGCCGTGGGCCTTGGCGAAATCGCGCCGGATGCCGATGGGGTCGACGGCAAAGACGCGCCGCGCGCCGCCTGCGCGGGCGATTTGCACAGCCATCAGACCGATGGCGCCAAGGCCATACACCGCCACGCTGTCGCCGATGCGGATGTTTCCATCGCGCACCGCCACGAACGCCACATGGGCCGGATCGACGCTGACCGCGTTGACGTCGCTGAGCCCGTCGGCGGAATACAGGTATGTTTCGTCAGCCTGGTGTAGATCGCGGATCGGCCCATAGCCAAACGCGCGGTCGCCGATCTTGAACTTTGAAACGGCGCCGCCAATTGCTTCCACCTCGCCGACGACCAGGTTGCCCATGGCGCGTTCGCTAGGCGCGGGTTGATGCGCATCCGGGTCGCGCGGTAAAAACATGCGCAGCTCGGCATCCCAGCGCTTTTCGGCAAATGCGCTGCCGGTGACCGAGTGAATCTCTGTGCCATGCTTGGGCGCGGCAAAAGTCACGCGCATGCGGACGCTGGCGGCGCCGAGCTCAGCCGGCTGAAAGTCTCGAAAGCGAAAAGTGCTGCCATCGGTGGTGACAATTTCCTGGTGCATCGTGTAAACCCTCGCTTGAAGTTATCAAAAAAATGCGGGCCGCACCTTTTCCAGCCGCGTTTTTTATTGCCGAGCAAGGCGCAGCCCGCATTTTAGGTTGGCTTCAAGCACTTTGCGGCCGGCGTTGCCCAAACGCTACCCCAGCGCCTGTGTCAAATCGGCAATGATGTCGTCGGCGTCTTCGCAGCCGACCGAGAGCCGGATCAAGCCTTCTGCGATGCCCGCGCCAGCGCGCTGTTCTTCCGATTGCCGGTTGTGAATCATCGATGCGGCGTGGGTGATCAGCGTCTCCACGCCGCCCAGGCTGACGGCATAGTAGGCCAGCTTGACGCGTTTGACCATGGCGTAGGCGGCGTCGAATCCGCCCTTGGGTTCAAACGCAACCATGCCGCCGAAGCCGCCTGGCATCTGGGCGCGCGCCAGCGCGTGCTGCGGGTGCGATTCCAGGCCGGGATGCCACACGCGCGCCACGCCCGGATGCGCTTCCAGGGCGCGCGCCACGCGCAGCGCGTTGTCGTTGTGCGTGCGCATGCGCATGCCATAGGTCAGCAGGCCGCGCCGCAACAGCCAGGCGTCGAACGGGTGCAGCATCGGCCCGTTGATGCGCATGTGATCCCAAGCGCGCTCGATGTGCGCGCGCGGGCCGCAAATCGCGCCAGCGGTGACATCGCTGTGGCCGTTCAAGTATTTGGTGGCGCTGTGAATCACCAGGTCGTAGCCATATTGCATCGGTTGCGTGTTGAAGGCTGAGGCGAAGGTGTTGTCGGTGATCGCCAGCGCGCCGGCGGCATGCGCGATCTCGGCCGTGGCGCGCAAATCCGTCAACTCCAGCGTTGGGTTGGTCGGCGTTTCTGTGTAAACCACGCGCGTGTTGGGCCGCATCGCCCGCGCAAATGCGCTGGCGTCCGCCTGATCGACTTGCGTCACCTCAATGCCATAGCGCGGCAGAATATCGGATAGCAGCGAAAGCGTCGCGGTGTAGTGCGTCTTCTGCGCCACGATGTGATCGCCCGCGCGCAGGTTGGAGAGCAGTGCGGTGCTGACTGCGGCCATGCCCGAGCCAACGGCCAAAGCGGCTTCAGCGCCTTCAAGATCGGCCAGCACCCGCTCCACCTGCTTGTTGTTGGGCGAGCCATAGCGTGTGTACAGATTGGCTGGCGCGATTTCGTTGGCCACTTCGGCGCCGGCCTCGGGCGAGGGCAGTTCGAAGGTGCTGGTGAGATAAATCGGCGGCATGACTGCGCGCGTGGCGTTCAAGTCGCGCGCGCCCTGGATCAAGCGTGTTTGCAGGCCGGGTGAGTTGCTCATCGCCGCGCATTATCGGCTCTGTTTGCGGCTGCGCCTTGCGCCGCGGCGAATCGCTGCTACAGTCCGGTCCGGAGTCTTTACCCATGCATATAACACCCCCTCGCGATGTCATGATTGAGATGACGTCCCAGAATCCGTTTGATCGATTTCCTGACGGCCGCCCCTGGGTGCCGGATGATTTGCTTGAGCGCATGAAGCTTGTTACCACCGAAGAGGCGTGGGGCACGCTGCACGCGCACGGTTATCGCCGCCAGTTTGAAGGCCATTGGATGGAAACCCATCCGGGCACGATCACGGTCGGACGGGCGGTGACCGCATCGTTTATTCCGCACCGCCCGGATCTGCACAAGGCGGTGCAGGACGCCGGTGAAGCCGAGGGCCGCGGCAGCAGCGGCGGCCAGAATTCGTGGATCATCAACACGCTGCAGCATGGCGATGTGATGGTCGTGGACATCTTTGGCAAGATCAAAGATGGCACAGTGGTTGGTGACAACCTGGGCACTGCGGTGCGCAGCCGCACGCGCGCAGGCGCGGTGATCGACGGCGGCATTCGCGACTATCAGGGGCTCGTGCAGCTTACGGATGTCAATTTTTACGTTCGCGGCGTGGATCCAACGGCGATTGCGGATGTCACGCTGGCCGGCATCAATATTCCGATCCGCATTGCCGGTGTGACGGTGTTGCCGGGTGATGTCGTTTTGGGCACGCCCAGCGGCGTACTGTTTATTCCGCCGCACCTGGTCAAAGAAGTGGTTGATGCCAGCGAAGACATTCGCGTGCGCGACGAGTTCGGCAAAAGCACAATCGAGCAGGGCAAGTACAGCTCGGGTGAAATCGACTCCAAGTGGAGTGAGGCGATCGAGGCAGATTTTCAGGCCTGGAAAAAAGAGCGCAGTCGGTGAGCGGTGGAGCGGTGGGCGGTAAGCGGTGGGCGGTGCGGCGGTAGGCTGTGGACGGAATGTATTCAATAGCACCGCATACCGCTCACCGCTCACCGCCTACCGCCGCACCGCCGCACCGCCCACCGCTTACCTATTGTCTCCGTCGCCGCCCAGAGTGCCCCGCACCTGGCGTGAGCGTAGTTTGGCGATGTTGGCAGTGGCTATTTCATCCAGGCTTAGTTCAAGTTCAGTGGCCACCTGCGCCAGATACCAGAGAACATCGCCCAGTTCACCCTTGAGCGCCTCGCGTTCCGCATCGCCGAAAACGCCGCCTTTGTCACGGAAGATTTTCTTGATTTTGCCAGCGACTTCGCCCGCTTCGTTGGCAAGGCCGAGCGTTGGGTACACCACCGCATGACCGATCGCTGGATAAATCGCGGTTTGCCGTGATTCGCGTTGATACGTTTCAAACTCCATAGGGCTATGGTACTCCGCAGGCACCGTCCCGGCTACTCGCTGCGGCGGGCTGCCAGGGCGGTGATCGCCACCGCGATTAAGATCACGCCGACTCCGGCGATTTCGAACCAAACAAGGCGCTCGCCTTCGAATGCCACACCGAGGCCGAGCGCAACCAGTGGATTTACATAGGCATAGCTTGTCGCAAGCGTCGGGCGCGAATGCGAGAGGAGCCACATATAGGAGCCAAAGCCCATCAGCGAACCCAGCACGGCCAATGCCCAGGCGGCTAACACGCCGGGCGAAGGCGTGAACAAGGGCGTTTCACCGCGTCCAAGGCTAAACGCTAGGAGCACCGCGCCGCCGCACAGCATTTGCGCGGCTGAGCGCATGAGGCCGTTGGGCAAGTCCAGGCGTTGTGCGAGCACGGATCCAACCGACCACGCGAATGTGCCAAACATGCCGATCAACAGCCCGGATGCGCTTGTCACAAGCGCGCTGTTGGAAAACAACATGGCCACGCCTGCGACGCCAAGCGCGATGCCCAGCCATTCCAGCGGGCTTGGGCGCATGCCGAACAGCCCGGAGAGCAACGCAATCCATAACGTGCCAGTTGCGGCGATGACCGAGGCTATGCCCGACGTATTCCACTGTTGCGCAAACACGGTGCTGCCGGTGCCCAGCCCGATGATGATGAACCCGAGCAGCGCCGAGTGCGCCCATTGCTTGCGCGTCGGCTGCGCTGTCCCGCGCGCCGACAGATAGGCAAAGAGCAGCACACCGGCGGTCAGGAACCGCAGCGCAGCCATCCAATAGGGTGGCGACTCGGTCAGCACTTTGTGGGTGGCCAGATACATTGCGCCCCACACGATCCAGATTCCGAATAGCGCAATGGCGACCGAAGCCCTGGAAGCCGCGGGCACCGCGTCTGCGCCGGAGGAGTTGGCGTGTGTGGTCAAGATGGATGATTGCGACGCGTGCTACAGGCGCATGGCCCGGACAATTTAGTCCAGCGTCGGCCGCATGTCAAACTTTCCAGGAATGGCGACAACGTCGATGCGCCGTGTACGCACTCCGTGTGATTGCAACATCAAACAAAGGCGTGAGGTCAATGCGTAGAAATCGTATACGCTGAAGCGCGGCAGCGCGCTTTGGTCAAGGAGAATAGATTCAGTCTAGACAATATGAACAATGTGATATAATGTGCGCGAATGGAGACATTCAAGACGGGTGAATTCTCGCGCTTAACTGGCGTTGCGATCAAGACGCTGCAAAAGTGGGATCGCGAGGGAAAGCTGAAATCGAGCCGGACTGCGAGCAATAGGCGTTTCTACACACACGATCATCTTGCGCAAGTGACAGGCCGGAAGGTGATTGACAGGCTG
>JANMNW010000216.1:0-3857 GCA_031368515.1 Chloroflexota bacterium | reverse complement strand
CCGATGCACGATTCGGTGTTTTACTTGCGCAACGAGTTGAAAAGCGAAACCGATATCCTTCAGGAGTACTTCATCCCGCGCGACAAGTTTGTGCCATTTGTCGATGGATTGCGCGATGTGGTTCGCCGGCATGGCGTCAATCTGGTCAATGCGTCGGTGCGCGTGGTTCACAAGGAAGACAACTACCTGAGCTATGCGCCGGCGGACGCATTTTCGATCGTGCTGTATGTCAATCAACCGACCACCGACGCCGGCAATGCGCACATGGCGACCGTGACGCGCGAACTGGTCGATCTGACTGCGTCGCTCAACGGCCGCTTTTTCCTGCCGTATCAAACGTACTACACGCCGCGACAGCTTGAACGTACGTATCCTGAAATCAGGGGGTTTGTGGCAGCCAAACGCAGCCACGATCCGGATGGGTTTTTCAGCAGCACGTTTTATGAGCGCTTGACCGCCGGCCTGGGGGAGTGAGCCGCGCCTGAGTCAATAATCGTATAGATGCTCAAGGCGCGCGCCCTGGGTCTCTAGTTTTTCCAGCACGCTGTGCAGATGCTTCACGGGCACGTTAATCGCAAGCCGGCGCGTGTTCTGATCCGTTGGCAGAGCCAGACTGAACAGCAGCTCGCTGTTCGGCACGTTGTAGACCCAGGTCGATGGCGCGAGTGCCGTCAGCATGATGTCGTCGCTGTCCGCGATTTCGACAAAACGCAACCCTTGCCGGGTCAGGCGCGGAACAAGCTGCGTAAATGCCTCGTAATGGGGCAGCGCCACCAGCGCCTGCGCCGCATCGATGCGTTTGATCAGCTTGAGTTCCGGTTCGCGCGTCAGGAGATCTTCGTTAACGCCGCTGGCGATGGCGAAGACCTGGCTCTCCAATTCGCCATACAAGGCGGTGCTTGCGGCGCTCATGGCCGCGCCGTATGCGGCCTTGAATCCGTATTCAAGACTGAGCGCAATCTTGCGCTCAATCTTGCGCACAGGGTTGGGTCCGATCAGCGGTGTGTTCGTCCACAAGCCGCGCAGTTTTTCGGCAAAGGGATAGTCGTACCATGGGATGGTGTGGATAAATCGGCCGTAGTCCTTGCCCACTGCGGCGGCATAGTCTTCTTCAGGGGTGCGTGCGCCGCCGCCTATCCATTCAGTCAAGCGCCCAACCGTGTTTTCATACGCGCCTTTGACGAGATATTCAGCCGTATAGCTGGGTCCGATGACCGCCAGCATCACGTGATAGCCGGAGTTGAGCGGATATTTGTCGCGCGTGATGCCGCAGATGCGATATGTGCTGTCCCAGTATTGCCAGATCGATCCCAGATAGGGAAACTTGCTCGGCGCGTCGCGCTCGATAAACGCCGCATACTCTTCGGCGCTGTAGACGATGTACCACTCGGGCAGCGTCAGATACGTTTGGTCTTCCAAACGTGCGTATCTGGAAATCTCTTGCTTGGCCGCGCGCATGGCCTCGGTTTGGACCGCGGCATTCTGCGGCGGAAAACGGCTTGGCCCGCCGCCGATATACCGGCATTCGTTGGCCATCAGCGCCAGCGGAAAGAACATGCAAAAAAGCAATGCCCCAATGCCGATGCGCGCGAGCAACCAAATGGCTTTAAGCAGCTTTCGCATCGGTTGACCCGGCATAGCGCCGGCTGAGCACATAGCCAATATAGACAGCCAGCCCGCCAATTGCGATATGGGGCAGGTTGGCGAAAAAGCGCGTGAGCAGCGACATTGGCGTCGGGCCGATGAGGAAGATGCCGCCATCCAGGTAACCCTGGCCGAAGAGCAAGCCGATAACCGCGTCCAGAAAATACACCACGCCGAAAACTTTGAAATACATCAGGGATGCGCGCGCCGACTTCCAGGCCGCCCATGCCGCCCAGATGCCGGAAGCGCCGTGCAGGATGTCGTCGATTGGATCGATGGTGAACAGCCCGAACATGCTTCCGTCTGGATGCTTAAACGCCGGCACCCAGCCGCTGGCCACTACGCCAAAAAACAGCACCGCGTACACCCAGGCAAATCGTCTTAACGGATTCATGGTTGCAACTCCGGCGCGCGTCCGGGATCGGCCTTGCGCCTTTCGATATAGTCGCGCAGCGCCTCTTCGACCGCAGGGTCGATCGGCGGCTTTTCATAGTTGGACAGCAGCTCTTTCCAGATGCCCAGCGCGCGCTGGGCGGCGTCCTTCGAGCCGCGCTCAATCCACTGGCCGATGTTCAAGCGGTCCGACACAGACGGGCGGTAGAACGCATTTTCAAAGCGGTCGATCGTGTGCGACGTTCCAAAATGGTGGCCGCCTGGCCCGATCTCCCGCATGGCGTCGAATGCGAGGGTCGTTTCGCTGATCTCGACCGGCTCAAACATTTTCTGCATCATGGCCAGCCCCTCCACGTCCAGGATGAACTTTTCGTATGAGCACACCAGCCCGCTCTCGAGCCAGCCCGCTGAATGCATCAAGTAGTTGGTGTGGCCCATGATGTTTGGCCACAAGCTCATCTGGGTTTCGTAGGCCGCCTGCGCGTCGGGAACTTTGCTGGTGTTCAAGCCGCCGCTGCCGCGGTACGGAATGCCATATCGCCGCGCCAGCTGCGCGCCAGCGAAAAACGCCCAGGCGCCTTCGGGTGTGCCGAATGCCGGCCCGCCCGAAGCCATGTCGGTGTTTGTGGTGAAGCCGCCATAGATCACAGGCACGCCGGGGTTGCACAGCTGGGTAAGCGCAATGCCAGCCAGCGCTTCGGCGTTTTGTTGCGCCACGGCGGCGGCCATGGTGATCGGCGACATGGCGCCGGCCAGGATAAACGGCGTCATCACAATCGGCTGCCCGCCGCGCGAGTAGGTGATGATGCCCTCGATCATGCTTGTGTCGTATGTCAGGGGGCTGTTGGCATTGACCACGGCGGCCATAATTGGGCCATTGTTGCGAACTTCGTCATAGCCGCCAAACACAATGCTGGCCATGTTGAGGCAGTCGGTCGCCACACTTCGGCCATGCGCCGCCTGCGCCACCGGCTTGTCGGTGAGCGTGAAGATCGCCCAGCCTCGTTCGAGATAGCGCTGAAAAACCGGCACATCGACAGGTTCGCAGACCTGACTTTCCATCACATGGATTGGCGGGCACATCTGGGCCAACTTGGCCAATTCATGCAGCGCCGCAACGCTGCCGTCGCGCCGGCCGCGTTCGAGATCGCTCACAAACGGCACGCCGCTTGTTGTGACAAACACGGTGTTGTTTCCGCCGATGATGACGTTGCGAGCCGGGTTGCGCGCGCGCAGCGTGAACGACTTTGGTGCGCTGCTGATCGCGGCCAGCAGCATGGCGTGGTCGATTCGCACCATTTGTGTGCTGAAATCGACCGCGGCGCCGGCACGGTGCCAAATGTCGAGCGCCTCGGCGTCCATAAAGCGGATGCCGATCTCTTCAAGAATGCGCATTGAGGCGTTGTGCAGTTGTTCGATCTGATCTTCGCTCAACATTTGCACAGGCGGCAGAAAATTGATCAAAACCTTGAACGGCAAGGTTTCGATTGGCAAGCGTTTGCGCGCGCTGCGGCGCGCGGCGCGCCGGTCGTTGGCGAGTGTGGTCATGTTTGTTGAGGCTAAGGCTTTCGTTGTGCGCCTGAATTGTCGCAGATGCTGCCGAGAATGATGGGCCCGCCATAACCCAGCGTCCGTTTTAGGCCTTCGCGGACCGCTCGGCTGGCGGGAGCGCCGTGCGTCAATGCAAACATCCCATACCCCGTTGGCGCGATGCTTGAGAAAGGCGGATTCTGGGCGGCAAGCAAGCCCTCGTATTGCGACAATTCTGCCGGTTTTTCAAATTTCCGCACAGTGGATGCTTGCGCGTTGCGCAGCGCGCC
>JANMNW010000206.1:0-1991 GCA_031368515.1 Chloroflexota bacterium | reverse complement strand
AACAAAATCATGGACAGTTTTAGCCCAATACCCGGCGAACATATCGCCGGTCTATTCCCGTTCGATACAGCGCTATGGCTGGACACCCAGCATAGCCCACGCGTACGAAAGTTGTTTGCGCGGCTGGCCGTGGCGCCGTTTCCATGCGAGCTGCGCACGTCCAAACTGCGCCTGCTAGCCAAACGCGCGGAGGGAAAGCGATGAGCATCTTAGCCCTTCGGCTCCGACTTGCGAGAGACGTCAGCCAAAGCCAGCTGCCGAAGGTAGATCGCCATAGGCACACCGATCTTGCGGGCATGTTCCTCGACTATCTTCTTTTCGGCATCTGTCCAATAAACGTGTGTCACAGCTTTGCGCTTTGTTGCGTCCATCTTTGGTTTTCTTCCTGGCCTTGGCACTCAGAGAGTCTACCCGCCACATGCAATCAAGGCAATCATTATAAAGTATTTACAAAATACCTTATATCTGATACAGTGTCAAGCAACAGAAAAGCGAACGGCCGACATGCTAGAAACACGTCGGCCGTTCTCACCAGTTCGTTCAATTGAGGTGAACCGAATGGCTATAGCTAATTTTCCCACATCGCCCATCACCTATGGCGAGCTTAACGCCGAAGCCCGCGAGCGCATATTGCGAGCGCTGCTGATCTTGGCCGCACGCGGGCGCGCCGTTCTGGCGTCCCGCGTCGATCACCTTCCCGATGCGATCGCGTCAAGTGAGGGAAGCCATGCAACTGGCGCTAGCGCTTGACCTGACGCCGGCCGAAGTCGTCGGAGAGCTGCGTGCGATCGCCCACCGCGTGCAGCCCACGGCGCGCGACCGCGCGCACAAGCTGTCGCCGGCTGATCGCGCTCGCACGTGCGACGCGTTGGACGCGTGGCAAGCGGTCGCTGATCGGTTGCGCACCAGTGGGGATGATCGCGGCGCCGCTGAACTTGACGCGGGCATTCAAGCTCGCCGCGAGATCTACGAGTGTGCAACATGCTGGTGATGCGCCTTATCAGTCACGCGCGCGAATACATCGCCCAGGGCTGGCCAGTGTTTCCGCTACTGCCGGCAAGCAAAAAGCCAGCGACGGAACACGGTTTCCACGATGCCACACTAGACGCGGCGATGGTCGAAACGTGGTTCGATGGCACCGACCACAACATCGGCATTGCGACCGGCGCCGCGTCCGGCCTGGTCGTGATCGACCTGGACACAGAACCCGAAGGCCACGACGGGCGAGAGACGTGGCGCACCTTGCAGCAAGCGTGCGGCGCGATCGACACACGGCGGGCGATTACAGGCAGGGGCGGTGAGCATTGGCTATTCACCCACCCTGGCCAGCACATCCGCAGCCGGACGAAGATCGCGCCGGGAATAGATGTGCGTGCTGATGGTGGCTACATCGTCGCGCCTCCGTCGATCCATCCGAACGGTCGCGCTTACGAATGGATCAACGAAGGCACGCCGCTCGCTGATCTGCCGGCCTGGTTGTTGGCGATGCTCACCGACAGACGCCCGCCGGCATCGGTAGCGCCGCCGTCGGCCCCACCCCACCGATCGTCGGGCAGTGGCGATACGGTGCAATGGGCAAGCGAACTACTCGACAAGCTCAGCCCGGCCCGAGCAGATGACTATGGCCAATGGATCGCCGTCGGCATGTCACTATCGCAATTGGGCGCGCCTGGCTTGCAACTGTGGGACGAATGGTCGAAGCGCAGCCCGAAGTATTCGGCTGGCGTGTGTGAGCGCAAGTGGCTCACGTTCAAGCGGTCGGACGGTGTGACGTTGGGCAGTCTTTACGCATGGGCGGAACAAGACACGCCCCGCCCCATTGCGCCGGCCGCTCAGCGGTTGCAGCACTCACGGCTAACGCGCGGCCGCCTATCGGCGCGAATCTCGTCAAGGATCAAGTAGCACTCATGGCCGCCGTCAAAGAACACGCAACACTCCCATCGTCGAACGGTAAACACCCGGCCCCAGCGCCATTGTCGTTTGTGTCGTAT
>JANMNW010000203.1:0-4729 GCA_031368515.1 Chloroflexota bacterium | reverse complement strand
CGAGGCTATTCATCGCTGTTGTCGTTCCTTCACGCCCGCCATACTGCTCGCGCTGACCCATTGTCGGGTCAATCGTGCCGCCCAAGCAGCCCTGGCGCCCGCGACGGAGCCCGTCATTCTTTTTGGAGACTAACTTAGGAGGGTGGGGACCCTGCGATTCACGTAACGTGGCTTATTGTGCGCAGTGATAGCATGCGCGCTTCATCATGCGACCCAGTGCCGTTCCATACTACTTGTCATCCATCCCCGTATTGCTGGGCGGCGTGCGCCGTCCCTTTCCTGCGATTGCCTCGCTGGCGTTTGCCGGCCGCCGCGCCGATACAAGCGTGGAGATTGCTCTCAAGGACGACACGCGCTTCGCTGTGCGCAGCCTGATGGACCTTTGGATCATCAAGGAAACCTGCCTCGACCGCGACTATGAACGCATCGGCCCGCGCATTGAAGACGGCTGGACGGTGCTCGACATCGGCGCCGGGATGGGCGACTTTTGCGTGCATGTGGCGCGCCGCTTCCCGCGCGCGCGGGTGATCGGCTATGAGCCTTTCGCGCAATCGTTCAAATTGCTGCAACACAACATTGCATTAAACGGCGTCGCCAATCTCCGCGCGTACCCGTTGGCGGTCAGCAGCGATGGCCGCCCCATGCAATTGAGCATGATCGGCGCCGCTGTGCAACACTCAACCTCGGCCGCTGGCGCACCAGCATCCGCCTCGATGCAGGCGGTGCAGAGCGTGACGCTGGCAGGGGCGCTGGACCGCGAGGGCATCCCACAATGCGACCTTCTCAAGGTCGATTGCGAGGGTGGCGAGTTCGACATTCTGCTCAACGCATCCGATGCATTGCTGCGGCGCTTCCGCAACATCTGCCTTGAATATCACGATGCGCTGACCGCGCACCGCCATGGCGAGTTGGCAGAGCGTTTCAAAGCAGCTGGTTTTGAGGTCAGCGTGCATCCCAACCCGGTGCACGCCGATATTGGTCTGATGCACGCCGCCCGCAAGTGATGCGTTGGCCTGTTGGTACACAATTGCGCGCGCTCATGCGATGTTGGAGTTTTGGACGGCATGCGGCGCTAGGGCTTGCGCGCGACGGCGAACAGGCACGAGCCGGCGGCGCCGGGCTGTTCATCGTAGATCGGCCGCAGCGAGGCATACAGCGATTGAAAGAGCGGGTTGCTCTTGCTCGGCCAGATCACCCATTTGTCGAAAAGCTTTTTGGTCAGCAGGTTGGGCAGGCCAAAAAAGTGGCCGAGTTCAAGCGACTGCGTTGCGCGGGGGGAGTAGTAGTACCAGATTTTGTCGACGGCAAAGCCGTGGCGTTCCAGCCGCGCGCGCCAGGTGGCCGGGCTGTCGCAATGCTGATGCCGCGCGATGCGGTTGAAAAACTTGCGATAGGCGTTGCCAAACACGTAGCCGCCCAGCAGCCAGTCGGTGAAATGGTCTGAAGGCGAACAAAACAAGAAGTGGCCGCCTGGCTTGAGCACGCGAAACGACTCGGCGATCACCGGCTCCAGATCGGGAATGTGCTCCAGCACCGAGTTTGACACGATGGTGTTGAACGACCCGTCGGCAAAGGGCATGCGCGCGCCTTCGGCCAGAGTGAGCAGCTTGTGGGCGTTGCGCGTGCGCGCTTCGGCCATGGGCGCGCGCCATGGATCCAGCCCGACATCGAGCTTCTTCGCGAAGGTTTGCACGGCGAAGCTGGCGTCGCCCGAGCCCAGATCCAGCACCGGCTCGACAACCGGCAGATCTTGATAGAAGCGCGATTCAACCGCGCGCAGGGTGGCGCGAAAGTAGGGCAGCTCTTTGAGCTGTTCCAAAAGAAAGTCGTGGTCAGCGGGAAGGGCGTAGGTGTTGCGCATTGAAGATGTGATGGAGTGTTATGTAGTACAAGGCGCAGAAAGGTCAAGACCTGAAAGGTCTTGACCTTTCTGGTGTTACTGGATCACACCGGTGCGCAGCACTTCCTTCACCTCGCCGATGGCCTTGGTGACTTGGATGCCGCGCGGGCATGCTTCCGTGCAGTTGAACGCGGTGCGGCAACGCCAGATGCCATCTGGGTCGGCCAGCACTTCGACGCGTTCCTGCGCGGCCTGGTCGCGTGTGTCGAAGATAAAGCGATGGGCCTGAACGATGGCAGCCGGGCCCACATAATCGCCTCGCGCCCAGAACGACGGGCAGCTGGTGGTGCAGGCGGCGCATAGGATGCACTTGGTGGTGTCGTCGTAGCGCTCACGATCGGCCTGCGATTGCAGCCGCTCGCGCCCGTTGGCCGGCACCGGATCATTGTTGACCAGATACGGCATGATCGAGCGGTAATGCGCGAAGAACGGCTCCATGTCCACGATCAGGTCCTTCATCACCGGCAAACCCAGAATGGGCTCGACTGTGATTTGGCCGTTCAACAAGACATCCTTCACCAGCGCCTTGCAGGCCAGCATGTTGCGGCCATTGATGCGCATGGCGTCGCTGCCGCAAATACCGTGCGCGCAGCTGCGCCGCAGCGCCAGCGTGCCATCGTGCGACCACTTTACTTCGTGCAACGCATCCAGCACGCGATCGGTGCCTTCAGCCTCAAGATCGTATTCGCCCCACCACGGTTTCTTGTCTTTTTCCGGGTTGAAGCGCTTGATTTTTAGATGGATTTTCATATGAACTCAGATCTCTGTCGTGGTCGCCAGCCCAAGCCCCCGGACACTCTCGGGACTCGGGACACGGGACTTGAAATCAGTATTTCCGTTCCTGCGGTTCGATGCGCGTGATTTTCACCGGTTTAGGCCGGATGTCGATGCCGCCGTTGCTCCAGACCATCGAATGGTTGAGGAATTTTTTGTCGTCGCGATTTGGGAAATCTTCGCGGAAGTGGCCGCCGCGGCTTTCCTGTCGCCACAACGCCGCACAGGCGGTGACTTCAGCCAGGTCGAGCAGGCAGCCCAGCTCCCAGGCCTCCATCATGTCCGTGTTCCACTTCATGCCTTTGTCTTCGATATTCAAGTGGCTGAATCGGTTTTGCAGTTCGTGAATCGTGTCAATCGCCTGCTGCAATCCCTCCGCGCTGCGGTTGACGCCGACCAGATCGTCCATCATGACTTGCATGGCTTTGCGAATCGGCGCGGGCCGCTCGGTGCCATTGCTCTCGCGCAGCGTGTCCAGTTGCGCCTGCGCGGGCGCGTGGGCGGTGGCGCGGTTGATTTCGCGGAAGCTGCTTTGCTTGCAGTACTGCGCCATCTTGATGCCGCCCTGCTTGCCAAACACAACCAGGTCGACCAGCGAGTTGGTGCCCAGGCGGTTGGCGCCGTGCACGCTGACACAGGCGACTTCGCCCGCCGCATACAACCCTTCGACCGTGCTGCCGTTTTCATCGGCCAGCACTTGTGTGTCGATGTCGGTTGGAATGCCGCCCATCGCGTAGTGCGCGGTTGGCTGAATCGGCACCGGCTGGGTGATCGGATCGACTCCCAGATACACGCGCGCAAATTCGAATATGTCCGGCAAGCGCGATTCGAGATAGTGCGCATCGACGCGCTTTGGATTGCCGTCGGCTTCAAACTGCTTGTTGATCGTGGCCGGGCGGCAGTCCAGGTAGACGTAGTCTTTGCCTTCGGCGCCGCGGCCCTCGCGCACCTCTTTGTAGATGAAACGCGAGCAGATGTCGCGCGGCGCCAGGTCTTTAAGCGTGGGCATGTATCGCTCCATGAAGCGCTCGCCCGAGCCGTTCAAGAAGATCGCGCCTTCGCCGCGCGCCGCCTCGCTCAGCAGGATGCCGAGCTTGTATAGGCCGGTCGGGTGGAACTGGTAGAACTCCATGTCTTCCAGCGGCAAATGCCGGCGCAGCACCGCCGCCGGGCCATCGCCGGTGAGCGAGTGGGCGTTGCTCGTCACTTTCCACATCTTGCCAAAGCCGCCGGTCGCCAGCAATGTGGCTTTGGAATGAAAGACGTGCACTTCGCCGGTCGCCAATTGCACCGCGACAACGCCGTTGCATTTGCCGTTCTCAATCAGCAGATCGATCATCTCGAACTCGTCAAAAAATTTGACATCGTTCTTGATGCAGTTCTGATAAAGCGTCTGCAGGATCATGTGGCCGGTGCGGTCGGCCGCGTGGCACGCGCGCATGACCGCCTTCTTTGTGTCGTTGTTGGTGTGGCCGCCAAAACGGCGCTGCGAGATCTTGCCCTCGGGCGTGCGGTCGAAGGGCAGGCCCATGTGCTCCAAATCGATCACGGCAGGAATGGCTTCGCGGCACATGAAATCAACCGCATCCTGGTCGTTGAGAAAGTCGCCGCCTTTGATCGTGTCATAGGCGTGCCACTCCCAGTGGTCCTCCTCAATGTTGCCGAGCGCGGCGCTGATGCCGCCCTGGGCCGTGCCAGTGTGCGACCGGGTTGGATACAGCTTGCTGATAACCGCTGTGCTGACCGACTTGCTGGCATACAGCGCGGCCATGAGCCCTGCGCCACCTGCGCCCACAACGAGGGCGTCAAATTGATGATACTGAGGCATCACATATCCGTCTAATTTTCCGACACTTGCTGGGCCACCGGCGGCCCAATGATTTAACGATTGTTGCTGCAACCGATGCTCCATTTTACGGGCAAGTTTTGATTTGTCTGTGAGAATTTCCGAATCAGCGAATACTAATTTGGCGCCTGATGATCACAATTGGCGCGGCAGGGTCGGCCGGGTCAAAGTACACCGCGTTGCGCTTTTGATTTGGATCGAACAGGCTG
>JANMNW010000556.1:0-5401 GCA_031368515.1 Chloroflexota bacterium | reverse complement strand
ATTCGGTGTGCACATCGCTGCCCCACCCGCGGTAACCTTTCTCCAGCCGCAGCGAGTCAAACGCGCCGTTTCCGGCGGCGATCATCTCGAACTCGCGACCGGCCTCCCACAGCGCGTCAAACACCTGCAACGACTGCTCGACCGGGATGTGCAACTCCCAGCCCAACTCGCCGGCGTAACTCACACGGACGGCGTACACCGGCGCCGAGCCAATCTCAATCCACTTTGCCGTGAAGTATGGGAAGCCTTCGTTGCTAACGTCGTCGGTGGTCACCTTCTGCAGCACTTTGCGGGCGTTCGGTCCCCACAAGCCCAGCGCAGAGTAACTGTCGCTGATATCGGTCAAGGTGACGCTGCCATCGGTCGGCGCAAACTGCTTCATCCATGCGAAGTCCATGGGCCGCGTGCCTTCGCCGACGTAGAGCCAGAACTTGTCATCCGCCAGCCGCGACACGGCCAGATCGCGCCGCACGCCGCCGGTGGGCGTCAACCAGCAGGTGTAAACCACGCGTCCGACCTTCATATCGCACTTGTTCGAGCATAGATAGTCGACATACTTCGCCGCACCTGGCCCGCTCACCTCGAAAACCGAGAGCGTGGTCAGATCAAACAACGCGGCGTTGTTGCGCGTCTCCAAATGCTCCGCGCCCTGGATGCGCGACCAGTATTCGGCGCCCCAGCCGCTTCGCGCAGGAACCTGATCGTCATATTTTTCCAACAAGCGGGCATTTTGCTCCACCCAGTTTGGCGCTTCAAATCCTGCAAAGGTGGTGAAGCTGGTGTCCAGCGCCTGGAAGCGCTCATGAAACGGCGTGATGCGCACGTTTCGCGGCCGGCTGAGCGGCTGGCGCGGGTGCGCGATCGCATAGACCTCAAGGTAGTTTTTGTCGCAGACCGTCCGCAGATACTCGCGGGTGTTTTGGAATTTGTGAAAGCGGTGTATATGGGCCTGGCGCAAATCCCATTCGGCGCTGCCGGTGGTCATCCACTCGGCAAGGCTCTTGCCCACGCCGCCGGCATGCGTCAGCCAGGAGCCGCAGGCCGACCACAACCCTTTGATCTGGCTTTCGCCCAAAATCGGATAACCATCGACCGGGAAGGCAAACATGCCGTTGAACGAGCGCGTAAACCGTTGCGATTCATTGATCGACGGCACGAGCGTTTTCATGGCGTTCCAGCAATTGTTGAAATCCGGCGGCGTAAACTCGCGCATGGCGCTGGCGCCCACGTCCTGCGGCTTGACGGTGAGCGCGCGGTGCCAGTAGCTGCCGACGCCAATGCTCTGATGATGCTGGCGAAAGTAAAACTGCGACTCCACTTCTCGGATGGTCGGAAAAGTAGTCTCGTGCTCCGGGTTCGAAACATCAAACTGTTTGAGCGTCGAGAGCGGCTCGGTGATGACATACTGATGCTCGTAGGCCAGCAACGGGATTGGCACGCCGAGTTTGTCGCCCAGCACCGGGCCCCAGATATTGGTGGCCAGAACCACATGCTCGCACGCGATGCGCGGCATGGCCGGGTTGGCCGTCAGCACCGCGGTGGCCCGGCCGTTTTTCACTTCGACGTCGGTGACCGCCGTGAAACCGTGCACCTGCATGCGGCCTTCGGACAGCTTGATCGCGTCGCGCTGTAGCGCGCCGCTCAGCGCCGAGCCGGAGACCAGCGCGCTTTTCTTTACAAAAATGCCGCCGAGAAACGCATTCGGGTTGAGCAACGGATGTTTCTCGGCCACGATCTGATCGGGCGTCATCAGTTCCGTGTCGGCATGAAAGCTTTTGCTTTCGCTGTGCAGGCGTTTGAGATCATTCCAGCGCGCTTGGGAAATCGCGATGTCGATGCCACCTGTGGCGTTGAAGCTGCGGCGATGATAGGGCTGATACGGCTCAATGCTCCGATACAGATCGCTGCCATATTGCGCCATCTGCGTCAACAGCTTGGAGTGACTCATGGCCACGACGCCGCCGGGTGCGTGCGAGGTTGAGCCCGGATTTTCAATGGGGTCGCCCATGTCGAGCAGCACGATATCTTTCCAGCCCATTTTGGCCAGGTGATAGGCCACGCTGCTGCCGACGATGCCGGCGCCGATGATGACTACATTTGCGTTCATACGTGAGTCCTCCAGCCGGTGATTATTGTTCAGTTGCTCTTTACGGTCAACGAAACCGCAGGGCGGAAAAAAGGTCTTGACCTCTCAGGTCAAGACCTTTCCCTGGGTGCATTTTTTAAAAGGGGCAAAGTTGCTGCCAAAAGAGATCAAAGGTATCAGACATGAGGGCAGCGCGTAGTGGCAGAATGTTTTGAAGTCCGGAACGCGACCAGCGCATACCGGCAGCGGAGACGCGATGCTTGGTCTGCTTGGCTCCAGATTCCACAGTGCCGCTGCCAATTGTTAGTGTCCAGAATATTTGAAGGCTCCAAGGCCAGATTAATTGAAAAAGGCAGACCAGGAGATGTCACCAATTATTTTGGCCGATAGCACCTCGATTACACCCAAATAGTGCGAACGGTGACAGCAATGCCCGCGAGCTCAGCCAGTTCAGATTCACGCAGGGCAATGCCTGCATTGCGCACCGGGTTGTCAGCATTGCGCGGCTGTCGCGTCCGGCTGCGAGCCTGGGCGGATGCCAAAGTCGGTGCTGCAGGTTGTGCAGCCGGGGCTGTCGGCGGTGGTTTCGAGCTCGCGGGCTTAGTGAGCGGTAGTTGCGTCGGTTTGGGTTTCAGGTTGATAGTCACGTCGGGGCGTTTAGCCATTGTCAGTATCTCCGTGGTTAGGGTTTCATAGGCCAGGGCCTGCGGGTTATCGGGTACGTAGTCATTCACAATGCGCCGGGCTGTCGCGGCTTCAGCGACTTTCACTGAGCGGCCGATAGGCGTCAAAATGTTTAGGCCCATGTTCCGCAGCGCGGCGAGCACGTCGGCATGGTGTCCTAGCCGGGCGTCATAGAACGTCGGCACAATGCCGACGATGGCAAGTCCGGCGTTTATGGCTCGCATGTCATCCACGCGGGCCAGGAAGTCGGCTAGCGCGGCTAAGTCGTGGCCCTGCGGCTGCATTGGAATAACCACGCCTGCAGCCGCGCCTAGCGCGTTACGGGTGAGCATGTCCCACCGTGGGCCGGTGTCGAGCACTGCCACGTCATAGCGGCCCGCCACGGGCTGCATAAGCCTAGCTAGTGTGGTGTCAGGGCCCGACCTGTCATATAGGGCCCGCTCAGCCGCACCTAGCGCGTTTCCTGCGGGCACGATGTCGAGCCGTTCGGCAATGTGGGCGACGGCTTCGAACAGTGAGCCGCGTCTGTCGAGCACATCGGCCAGGCTCGCCCGTGGTGGTGGATAGTCAAAAGCGCGGGTGAGGCTTTGTTGCGCGTCTAAGTCAATCAGCAACACCCGACGGCCGCGCCGGGCAAGCAGTGCGCCCACGGTTGCGGCCGTGGTGGTTTTGCTCCACACCGCCTTTTGAGTTCGCTACGACGATAGTCCGCAAGGTGTTAACAGTCTACACGGGCTGCGATGTATGCATGGATTGCGTTTTGCTGCCTCACGTTAAATTGCGTGCCATTGGGCAGTCAAAGTACCCCGTATTGGGCGCTTTTCTGTCGCATCGGCGCGGCGTTGGCGCCATAGACGCGCCAGAATGCCTCACGTTGGGCGCTAGGTGCGATTTAGGACCGCGAGTAGCCACATGCGCGCCAGAAACGCGCCTATGGGCCGTTTTGAGGGCTACAAAAAGCCCGGTGAACATGGACGTCCACCGGGCGGGTGTTGTGGATTGCTGAGACCGTCAGACCGCGACGGCACTGCTGGCGTTACGGTGCAAGAGCTGCGCAGAACGCTGCGAGATTGCTCGCGTTGCCTACGTCAGGGGCCAGGAAGAAACCCCCGCCCAAGAGGGTTTGAAAATCCTTCCGCCCCGCTGGCTTGAACAGACTTCCATCCGGAAGACGAATGTTCTCGACAATCCCACTCACGTAGAAGTGAGTCTGATTGCCGTTGCTGTCGAAAAGTTGTTGAATATTGAACGTGTAAGGTTCGCTGACGAGTGTTTTCCCGTTTGCGGTGAAAGTGTCCGTTTGGTTTACGTGAAATTGAATTCTTGTTAACGCTTGGCTCTTATCGAAAAAAATTTGCCCAGTGGCACGGAGGTCTACTGCATACACAAGTGGAAATGCACACCAGCCAGGGAACTCGCCGACGGGGCCTTTGTACTCGAAAGAAACTCTTGTCGGCCCATCGGCAGCGGCTGGCGACGCGAAGGTGGCCGTACTTAGCCCGAGTGCAAGAACTGATACGAGGCGCTTGAGCGATAGCATACGTTTCTCCTTCCTGTCACCCTGCGTCATGGCAAGCTGACAGGGCTAATGGCGTTCCGTTCAAGAACTCTAGCACCAGATGGCCGAACGGTGACTATCCAGATGACCGAGCTAAGCGCCAGAATGCCCCACGCCGCGCGATTGCGGCGTTCTCGGGGCGCGGGTAGCCACATGCGCGCTAGAACGCGCCTACGGGCCGTTTTGAGGCTGTGCGACGTTTGGAGCGTGCCCTATCAGCACTTGCACCCGTCACCCGATGGCGTGTGGCATGAGTCTGCGACATTGCACACGCAGGCGGAAGTTGACGCACTGGGCACGGATGGCTGGCAAGTCATCGTTGTGCGCTACACAAACAAGTGGCGCGCAGCTGGCGACGTGGTGCATCCGGAAAGCGAGTAACGCAAGCGGAGTAGTCACCTCTCACGTTATCGACGCGCGCCTCCACATAGTCAGGACGCTAACAGCGTATGAAGACGGTGCCAGTTGCAACTTGCGGTGCACCAACGCCGGTGTTCCCGGCGTTCTTTGCTATCCAATCCTTCGCCTTTTGAACGCTTTCGTCTATACCAGCTTTGTCTTGGCAGACCGTCACAGTAAACCCACCAGCGCCACTACGTGTAGCTACATAGCTGACAAAACCCTTGACTGAACGCATAAGATTTTGTACATCTGCCACGTTCTTCTCTAACACATCGAACAACTCTTTCGCTCCCTTGCCAGAATACGTCCTAATAACTGCTTGCATAGTTTTCTCCTGTATTGCTTTTCTTGGACTTTGTCGATCAATTAACAAGCGCCGGGCTTTTTTGCGCACTTGCGCGGCGTTGGCGCCTGGCACGCGCCACGATGCCCCACGTTGGGCGATTGCGGCGTTCTAAGACCGAAAGTACCCACATGCCCGCTAGAACGCGAAATAGGGCTGTTTTGAGGCTCTGAGATGAAGTAAGACTTTGTACTGCGCCCAAAACGGTGTACACATTTGAGCAGTTGCTAAGAGACTTTTTCGGCTTGTTGCTCACGCCATTTTTGCTCGTACTCGTGCGGGGTCAAGTAACCCAGACTTGAGTGCATGCGTCTTCGATTGTAAACAT
>JANMNW010000177.1:0-5643 GCA_031368515.1 Chloroflexota bacterium | reverse complement strand
CATTATCGAGGCGGCGGCGCATTTGAAAGCGCGCGGCGCAACGCCTCAGGTCAAGTGGATGGTGATGGGCTATCCCAACGAGCACATTTGGCGTGACATGGCCGCGGCCGCCGGCGTGGCCGATGTGATGGTATTTACCGGGCGCGTGCCATACAACGATATGCCGCGCATGCTGGCCATGGGCGATATCGCGGTGGCGCCCAAGTTGTCGTTGACCGAAGGCAGCGGCAAAATCCTGAACTACATGGCGATGTGCCTTCCCACAGTGGCGTTTGACACGGTGGCGCAACGCGAGATCCTGGGCAATCTGGGCGTATTTGTGCCGATGGGCGACAGCGCGGCGATGGCCGAGCGCGTGCACGAGTTGGTCTGCGCGCCCGAAAGGCGGGCCGAACTGGGCGAGCAACTGCGCCGCCGCGTGAAGCAGCAGTTCAGTTGGGAGCGCGCGGCGCTGACGCTGGAATCGATTTATCGGCAGATTGTGCGGCGCCCGGTCAGTCCCGTGGCGTCTGTGACGCCCCCGGCGGAAGACCGTTAGGCCATGCGCGGATTGGTCGCCGACGCCCGCGAGATCTGGTCCTATCGCTCGCTGCTATACATGCTGGTGGTGCGCGACATCAAATCGCGCTATCGGAACTCCGTGCTGGGCGTGCTGTGGTCGTTTTTGCAGCCGCTCGGCATGATGCTGGTGATGACGCTGGTATCGGGAGTGGTCAACGCCTCGACGCGCCCGAACTGGCATGTCTATGTGCTGGCCGGGCTTCTGGCCTGGAACTTTTTTTCGGCCTCGGTCGTCAGCGGCACGGGCAGCGTGATCGCCAACGCCGCGCTGGTCAAAAAGATTTACTTTCCGCGCGCTGTGCTGCCGCTATCGACCGTGCTCTCCTCTTTGGTGAACTTCCTGCTGGCGCTGCCGGTGTTTTTGGTGGTGGCGCTGGCCTCCGGCCACCGGCTGACCGAGGCGCTGCTGCTGCTTCCGGTGGTGATCGCGATTCAAACCGTGTTCAGCGCTGGCATCGCCTTTTTTCTGGCCACGCTCAATGTGTACTACCGTGACACGCAGTTTATTCTGGAGCTGGGCATGCTTGCCCTCTTTTTTCTGACCCCCATTTGGTACGATCTCAGCACCGTCACCACCTCATCGAACGGTGTGTGGCTGCGCCGTCTGAACCCGATGGCGTCGATCGTCAACATGTATCAGGATCTCATGTATAAGGGCGTGGCGACCAACGCCGACTTTATCCTGCGCACCGCGGTGACGGCGCTGATCGTGCTGGTGGCGGGCTATCTTGTTTTCAGGCGCTACAGCGCCAACTTTGGAGAAGAAGTGTGATTGAACTTTCGTCGATTCGCAATCTCATCATCGACATGGACGGCGTGCTGTGGCATGGCGACCGACCCATCCCGAGGCTGATCGAATTCTTCGACGGGCTGCGCACGCGCGGCATCAAGATCGTGCTGGCCACAAACAACGCCAGCCGAAGCGGCGATGAATATGTGGAGAAGCTGGCGCGCATGGGGGTGCGGGTGTCGCTCGACGAAGTGCTGACCTCGCCGCAGGCCACCGCCGCCTGGCTGGCCGCGCATCATGCAGATGCGCGCGTGTTCATCATTGGCGAAAAGGGTTTGCAGGGCGAGCTGGAAGCGCGCGGCTTGCGCGTGATTAACGATGGCGACACATCGTCAGCGACGCACGTGGTGGTCGGCATCGACCACACGCTGACCTACGCCAAGCTGGTCGAGGCATGCTTGCTCATTCGCGCCGGCGCGGCGTTTATCGGCACCAATCCGGATGTGACTTTTCCGGGCGAGCGCGGCATTGTGCCGGGCAATGGCGCCACGCTGGCGGCGCTGCGCGTGTCGACCGGGCAGGAACCGTTGATCATCGGCAAGCCCGAGCCGGTGATGATGGTGCAATCGATGGAACGCATGGGCGGCAGTGTAAACGACACCGCGGTGATCGGCGACCGGCTCGACACCGACATCCTTGGGGGCCAACGCGCCGGGTTGACCACCCTGCTTGTGCTCAGCGGTGTCACAACCGCCGCCGACGCCGCGCGCGATCCGATCAAGGCCGATTACACCTTTGCCGATATCGGCGAGATCCTAGACGCTTTGCGATAAAGAGAAGTCCCGAGTCCCGAGAAAAGTTTCGACGGAGCTTGACAAACACGTCAAGCAGCACGCAACGTTTTCAGGACTCAGGACTCAGGACTCTAGACAAGCATATACCCGCGGCCGCGCATGGTGACGATGCTGAGCTCCTGCGAGAAGTGTTCGTTGAGTTTGGCGCGCAGGCGCGAGACGTGCAGGCGCAACAGCGATGTGTCAGCTGCGGTGGTGCCAGTGCGCGAGAGCGCGGTCAGGATCAGGTCTTCGGTCGAAACGACCGAGCCGCGCTTGCCGACCAGAGTTTCGAACAGCTTCCATTCGATCGGGCTGAGCGGTACCCACATTTCATCGGAGCGGATGGCGCACAGGCTGGAGTCCCACCACACGTTGTGGCGCGCGCCGTTGCCAAAGCGATGGCGCCCGACGTGGACGGTGTCGGTGTCGATGAAAGCCGCTTCGTCGGCCTGAGGCATCCGCTCAACCAATCGCTTGGCCAGCAGTGAAAAACGCGTGACGAGCTGGTCGTCGCCTTCGCGCAGCAGCAGGTAATCAGCTACGCGCATGCGCACGGCTTTGATGGCGGACGGCACATCGCCGGTGCGATCGATCAACGCGACCATTGGCTGGGCGGTGGCTTCGATCTGACCGATCATTTGCGCGACAGCGAGCCCGCCCTCCTGCACGCAGCTGACAATGAGATCGGCCATCTCGCCGCCGGAGTCGGAAGTCAAGCGGACGATACTGGGCAGACTCAAGTTCGAGCGGATCTCGAAGCCGCTAAGATGCAGCAGCAGTTCGAGTTTGCTCGTGTCTTGTGCGCACTGGCAAAGATAGGCGATGGGTTTCGATGAGGTCATTAATACACCGTGAATTGGACGGATGCTCGCCTAATGAATATACGGAATCGCAAAGAAAAGGCAATACTTTTCGTTAAAGCGCGGTGAAGTTCGTTCAAATGACCCTGCAAGCGCATATTTGTACAAATCATGAATGAATGAAGAGGTAAATTTGACATGAATGTCGTTTGCAATACAAACTGGCTTTTGCGAACTTTGGATTCGCTTTGAGATCTCTTGTGAAGCAACCGTGATGACGCACTTCCGATGGATGCCGTGTCTGCGAGGAATTGCGGCCGGACGCCACGTCTTTTTGTGGGCAATGCTTGCCTGCGCGCTCGTGTTGACGCGCTTGCCAGGTCCAAGCGGGGCGCATGGCGCTTGCGACTTGTGCGTCAAAGTTGCTGCAAATGCGTCATTCACGTGCTGGGGCATGGCCCAGTTTGAGCTGAGCGTGCCTCGGCTGCTGGGCAACCCATATGACGGCGACGCCGTCGATCTGCGCGCGCGGCTCACCGCGCCGAGCGGCCGGCGCTGGCTGATACCCGCCTATTTCGATCCCGCCGCGCCCGGCGGCTGGCGCCTTCGCTTCATGCCCGATGAGGCCGGCCGCTGGACCGTCCAGTTGGAGTTGACAAAGCCAGTGATCAGGCGCGGCTCAAGCATTGCCTTCCGGGTGCAACGCGCGCAGCCCGGCGACCATGGCTTTGTGCGTCAGCATCGCGCAAACCCGCGCATGCTGCAGTTTGACGACGGCGCGCCGTACTTTCCTGTGGGTGTTAACGTGGCCTGGTACACCAACGACGCCCTGGCTGAATACCAGCGCCGTTTCAATGCCATGGCGGCCAACGGCATCACGGCCGCGCGCGTCTGGTTGACGCCCTGGTCGTTTGCCGTCGAATGGAAGGACACGCCGCTGCGTGATTTTGGCAATCGCCAACCGCGCCTGGCCTGGTTTGATGCGGTATTGGACATGGCGCGCCAACGCAACATCTACCTGATTGTCGTTTTGCTTGAGCCAGGCATGTTCGATCCGGCCGCGCGCTGGCGCGACAATCCGTACAACATCGCCAACAACGGCCCCTGCGCCAACCCGGTCGACTTTCTGACGCACCCGAACGCCCGCGCGGCGTATCGCAACCAGCTGCGCTACATCGCCGCGCGCTGGGGCCAGTCGCCCAACATCCTGGCTTGGGAGTGGATGAACGAGGTCAACACCGCGCCGGGATTTGAGACCGACGTCCTGCTGCCGTGGGTGAACGAGATGACGGCGGCGCTGCGCGAATTCGACGCGCGCCGCCATTTGACGACGATCAGCTATGCCGACATCGCCGGCGATCCGCATATGTGGAACGCCGACGAGATCGATCTGGTGCAACGCCACGAGTATTCGCAAGGCGATCCGAAATGGTTTGCGCCAGTGCTTAACGCCGCCGGTGAGGCCGAGCGTTTTCAACAACTTCGCGAACAGCCCGCCAAACCACACATGGTTGGCGAGTTTGGCGCGAACAGCGGCATCGAAAAGCCGGAAGGCGCCTATCGCGAAGGCATTCACCTGCACAACAGCCTGTGGGCGTCCACGTTCTCAGGCTTTGCCGGCACAGCGATGTATTGGTGGTGGGACAACTATATTGAGCCCGGCAATTTGTGGCCGGCCTATCGCGGGCTGGCCGAGTTTGTGCGGGGCGAGGACTTGGCGCGCTTTGAGCCGCGCCGCGTGCAGGCTCAGGTGCCGGAAGGCCAGCGTCTGATTGCGATGGCGTTGGGACAGGGCGATCGGGTTTTGCTATGGGTGCGCAATTGGAATTACCAGCATGAGCTGGCGCTTGGCCGCTATGTGGTGCAGCGCAGCAGCGGCCAAACCACCCCCGGCACATTTACATTTCAGCCCGGCGTGGTCGGGCCAGCCACGATAGCCGTACCGGTCGGCCGAAGCGGCAGGTATAAAGTCGTTCAATTTGATACGCGGACGGGCGCGGCCGGCGCCAGCTATCGGCTGAACGCCGCCCATGGCAGCCTCGTCATCCCCTTGGAACCCCTGCTGCGCGATGTGGCCTTCAAACTGGAGCCGGAGTGACGCCCCAGCGGCGCGCCTCTGCGCAAAAGTAAGGACAAACATCTGCGCACTTTTTGTGGCAAGTAATCACCGCACGGCCTAATCCTGCCCATACACTCGGCTAAGGCGCGATTATGTGGATGGTATATACTTTCGCCGATTCGGACACCAATAGTGGCCGAATCGTAGGTAACGGATGCCGAGATTGTGTCGCGTCCGTTAAAGGGATCCATTTAGGAGGATTTAGTTCGATGACCCCATCAAATCTCTCTCGCCGGCAGTTGCTGCGGTTGACCGCAATTGCAGGCACCGGTGCAGTTTTGGCCGCATGCGGCGCGCCAGCTGCCACCCCGGCTCCGGCCCCCACCGAAGCCCCCAAGGCTGAGGCTCCCAAGGAAGAGGCCAAGCCGACCGAAGCCCCCAAGGAAGAAGTCAAGCCGACCGAAGCGCCCAAAGAAGAAGTCAAGCCGACCGAAGCCCCCAAGGAAGCTGCCGCGCCTGCCGGTGAAGTTGCGCGCAACCGCACCTTTATCGTCAATCACGGCCTCGGCACCAAGGACGTTTACAGCCCTTGGGGACAGCCCGGCTATACCCATCAGTCTGGCAACGCACTGCTCTGGGAGCCGTTGTTCTACTTCT
>JANMNW010000169.1:0-11146 GCA_031368515.1 Chloroflexota bacterium | reverse complement strand
ACTAATTTCGAAGAGCTGGTGGTACAAAAATAGGGTTCTATTTTTTTCTTAATGATTCTCCTTTCAGTTCAAGTCTGTGCGAAGTATGTACCATTCTGTCCAGGATGGCGTCAGCCACTGTACTGTCACCGATTATGTCATACCATTTTGCAACCGGTAATTGAGAACTGATGATAGTTGATTTTCTTCCATGCCGGTCCTCAATGATCTCCAACAGTATCAGACGGGCGGTACTATCGAGTTGTTGCAGGCCAAAGTCGTCGAGGATCAGCAGATCCGGTCGCGCCAATGCCTGCAAGCGTTTGTCGTAGCTGCCGTCCGCACGGCCAGCCGCCAGCGATGACAACACTTTTGCACAACTGGTGTAAACCACGTCGTAGCCACGTTTACAAGCCTCCCAGCCCAATGCCTGGCTTAAGTGCGATTTCCCGACCCCGCTCGGACCGATGATCAAGACCGGTTGATGACGCGTCACAAAATGACAGGTCGCCAGTTCCAGGATCAACTGACGATTGAGGTGCGGGTTGAACGAAAAGTCGAAGCGCTCGATGGTTTTGTCGGTTTGGAAGTTGGCGCGTCGAATGCGCTGCGTCAGCTGTTTGTGATGCCGGCGTGAAAGCTCATCTTCGAGCAGCAACTGCAGAAAGTCCATATACGACAGCTGTTCGGTGACAGCCTGATGCATGCGCACATCCAGGGTCTCCAGCATGCCACCCAGACGCAGTTGCTTGAGGTGCGTGCTCAGTTGTGGATCAAAGCTCATGACACAGCTCCTGGGCGCTACGCGCAAATGCCGAATGCGGGTTTGCCAACTGCGCTGTCGCCGGCACGTTTTTCTTGCAGACCTCGATCATGTTGCGCACGGTCAACGATGTCATGTCGCCTAACTCGATGGCGCGTTGACAAGCGCGCTCAAGGAGTTCGGGGCCGTATGTCTGTGTCAACCGAATCAACCCAGCTGCGGCTTTTGAGCGGTCCACAACTTTGTCCCCCAGAAGCTCTTGAATGACCGTCGTTGTGCTTGGACCGATACCTTGCGCTTGTGCCAGACACGTCTCAAAACTGCGCATTCCCTTGGCTTTGTGGGCGTCCAGGTGCGCCGGAGCCGTTGCACGGCTGCCCGGTGTATCGGCGCGGGTATGTGTGGCGACACGCGTGTGATTGGCGTGCAGCTCGATCTTTTTCGCCGTGATGCGCACTGACAAGATTTCGCCAACATGTTCGCTCGGTGCGGAGTAATACGATCCGCCAAACACGATGTAGCCATCGCGATAACATTTCAACTCCGTCCATTGCGCCGGCTCGAATGTTGCTTCCGGCACAGGCAACAGTGCTGTTCGCTCATGCGACTCAAAAACCTCTAGCGGTTTGCGCTTGGTTGTGCCGTGGATGCGTGTTCCAGCGATTTGATTGATCCAGACGATTACATCGCTGTTGGCCTTGGTCACATCACACGCTCTGTTGTTGTAGTCCCGGCCGGGCAAAAAGCTTGATGCTACATATTTGACACCAGCTTCGACCTTGCCTTTGTGTTGCGGCGTTGCCACGCGGCACGGCGAGATCAAAAAGCCGTAGTGTTCGGCGCATTCACGGTACGACCGCTGGATTAGCGGATCATACAAACTGGCCTTGACAACGGCCGCTCGTAAATTGTCCAGCTTGATGCGTTTTGGCACACCGCCAAAAAACGCAAACGCCCGCACATGACAATCCAGCCAGGTTTCGACTTTTTGATCGAATACGAACCGGACGAACTGATGCCGCGAATACCCCAGCGTCATCGCAAACAACCAGGCCTTGCGCGGACGCTGTGTCACCGGATCCCACATCTTCCCCGCATATCCAAAGTCGACCTGGCCTTCTTCGCCAGCCTCGGTCTCCACGCGCATGACAACCTCGCGTCCGCGTCCCTCAAGCTTTGTCACATAGTGCCACACCGGCGCGTAGCTGCACACCACATGCAGATCTTCGTTCAACCGCCGGCAGATCTCCAGAATGCTGACCCCTGCCGTTCGCCACGTTTTGATCTGTTCGCTGTATGGCCAAAAGCGCGATACAACTTGATCGCCCGCTTTGTTGAATTCCATCAATGTTTGCGCGATCGTTGTTTCATCTGGCAACGCGCACTCGCCGCTTAGCCAGCCCTGTTCTGTTGCCCATTCCCCGTAGCGGCTGACCGTTCGGCGCGCTACCCCCAGGGCTTCTGCCGTTTCACGTTCCGATACCCCCAATTTCAGATATCGAATGATTTCTCGGATGTCATTCATGGCGGTTACATTCACTCCCCCACCGTATCAGGTGGTGTTCTTGCTCCCGCCGCGCTGGCTCACTTTGCCCCAATACCCCTGGCAACATTTGAAGGTTCTCCGCCACTTTTGGTGGAGCCATGACGTGCTCTCAGATTGCCGCATGTGCATTGCCTTCAGCTTAGATTTTCGTCATCACACGAATCTTCAGCAGGTCAAACTTGGCTCGGCCATACATGACCCGTTTGATCACTTTGAGGCGATTGACTTGCCCCTCCAACTGCGCATTGCTCCAAGGCAGTTGCAGTGCGGCCAGGACTGCATCGTAGTCTGCTTTGATACCCTTGGCGAAGCCCCTGATCACGCTGGAAGATGATGCTGCCGCTTCAACAACCCATGCCTCCAGCTTCTCTGGCTTGCGCTCGGTCAATATTTCGGTGAAGCGCAGCGCTGCATCGCGCCCGGCCCGAATCGCTGGCATTGATCCCAACCATTGTTGCAGGAATCCCGTTTGCTCTGGCGTTAGCGTGTGTTGCTTCTCCATCAGCCATTGGACAACCTCGAATACCGATGGCAGAGAGATGGTCGAAGGCGGTGGCTGATGTACTACCGGAACATTGCTGGCAAGTTGTCCTAACTGTCTTGCAAAACACCGAACCAAACGCCAAACAGTCGAATACACGCCTGTGAAACCCTGCTTCTGGATTTCCTTGTAAAGCTGGACGGCATTGATGCGGCCGGCAGCAACGTTTTGGGCGATGAAGTCGCTATATCGATCGATTGGGGATGAGCATTGTCCGCGTTGTGGCACACCGGTATAGGTTGGCATATTCAGAATGCTTTGCACGGTCGTACGAGCCAAGCCTGTGGTTTTCGCGATTTCGCGAACGCTCTTGCCGGCGTGGGCAAGAGCATGAACCATTTCATGTCTTTGACGATACCGTTCATGGTTGTCGCGTTGCTCACGCTCAGCAGCGCTTTCGCCCTTGTAGAAGTGCGAATGACTCCGGTTGGCATTCCCCGACTTGGTGTTGACACGGTCTCGCCAATGATCGCGGAACAGCCTGTGCAATTCACTCAGGTGCTGCTCAACCAAGCGTTTGAGCATCTCACCCAGGTTGTGATGCAGATGCCACCGGTCGGCGACCTGCCGTGCTTGCGGCGCACCTTTTGTCACGCCCGAAATGAAATTGTCGCCACGGTCGCGCGTGACAATCTCAACTTCCGCATGCTTTTGCATCCACTCACTGACTGTTCCGGCCAATCGATCTGGCAACAAGTCGACGACGCGGTGTTCTTCGAGGTCGACTACTAACGCTCCATATCGCTTGCGCTTGGCGAACGCCCAATCGTCAATCCCCAGTATCCGCCCTCCGACAATGGCGCCGACGCCCTGTCGCCGGATTAACCGGAGCAACGACTGCGGACTGATCGGTATGCGCAGCTCGGCGGCAACCCGCGAGCCGCACTCACCGCCGTTTGCGAATGCGATCAAACGCAGCAATTCATCGAGCTGCACTGTTCGACGTGCATAACTATCGGCAAAACCAGCAACACGTTCCACGAAAATGCTGCGTTCACATCCCGGGTTATCGCAGTGAAACTTGCGGACATGCAGCTCGACCGACACCTGTACCCGCCGTAGCGGCGCATCTGCGAGGTGCCGAACATATCGGCTGTGAACACGCCGCGACAGTCGACCGCAACACGGACATCGCGCTCCAACGGTGGCTGTGGCGATCACCAATTCGATGCTGTTCCAGCCAGATCGTGCCTGGATCAGGTGAATATTGGATGCGATCGGAAGCAACGTTGGTCCCAACATGCCTTCGATTTACGCAAAATCCCAAGGATTTGCTCCACCAAAAGTGGCGGAGAACCGATTTGGGCGCAAAGTGACACAGCGATCGCAGCAGATGAGAAATGAGATGTCGTGACCCGCAGCATCTGCCAATTGTCGCGGGTTCGGATGACGGGCGCCACATGTCGAAAATGCCCATTTTTCGGCCCGGATAACGTTGGTAGCCACTACAGGATCTGACAGACGCCGTGGCCGAAGCTCTGGCGCGGCCTTTTGCTGATATTTCCATGGAAATGGTCTATCGCGCGCTGCCGTTTTATGTCCGAGCTACACATCGCAGTGAAACTGACGATTGGCTAGCCTATCTCGTGGCTGACTACAAACTCTTTGGCTTGGTCAAACGCATTCGCCCTACGGCCACTTCAAAAAAGAGGCTGCAGACAGCCTTGACAAGCGCTTCCACCCCTTAACTTGAGACGGATGACCTAATAGGCTACTTTTCGTCGTCCGCACCGATTCAGCTGGTCAAGCCGCACGCCGATACTCGTGATGCAAGCCGTTCAGCACAGGAACGCTGACGATCTCGCCCGTTCCTTGCACCGGCGGCCCGCACGGTATCCCCTGCCCGATGCCCTGATGCGGGCGTGACCGATTGAAATAGTCGACAAATGCTTTGATGATCCGCTGAAGCTGGCGCTCTCCGAAGATCAGCATGTGATCCAGACACTCTCGACGTGCACTGCCGATAAATCTCTCGCATACCGAATTGGAGTAGTGTGATGGCTACACACGTCATCCGCGCCGTTTTCAGGCCGCTTATCGGTAATCGTGGTGCAAGCCATTGAGCACCGACGTCGCAACCACCATGCCCTTTGCCGGCGACACCCTGGCTGCATCACCACAAGAAATCTTCTGCCGGATGCCTTGGTGCGGTCGCGCATGGTTGAAGTAGGCGACATAAGCCTGGGCTATCCGCAGCAGCTGACGTTCATTCAGGATCAGCAAGTGATCCAGACACTCGTGCCGCACACTTTTCAGAAATCGCTCGCACACTGCGTTCGCCCGGGGCGCTCGGACCGGCGTGCGGATCACCTTCGTTCCGGAGGCCTTCACAGCCTGATCGAACTCGTGACCGTATTTGCTGTCGTTGTCGCGAATGATGAACCGGGGAACCTGCCCGTTCGGTGTCGCTTCCCGCCATTGTTGCGCTACCCAGCTTTGATTCGGCGCATTGGTCACGCCGACGTGCACGATCCGACGCGTTCCCAGCTCGATGATGAAATACAGATACAGGTGCCGGAAGAAAACATCCACGACCGGCAGGAAGTCGCAGGCGAAGGTGTCTGCCGCATGCGTCTTCACGAACGTCGCCCAGCTCTGACTTGGCGCCGGCTTCGGTCGCAGCCGACGCAGGTATTTCTGGATGCTGCGTATGGCGACGTGGATCCCGACTTTGAGTAGCTCGCCGCGGATCCGTTCTGCGCCCCACAATGGATTGTCTGTTGCCATGCGCCGGATAAGGTCGATTGTGGACTGTGGAAGGCGCGTCCGCGCCTTCCCTGCCCTGATCTTCCACCGCCAAAACAGTCGAAAGCCTTCGCGATGCCAGCGCAGCAGCGTCTCGGGCTTGACGATCAGGAGCGCTTGTCGCCAGTGGGCCAAACGGCTGGCCCAAAACAATAGTCCGACACGATCGGCCTTCGTCAATTGCGGCCGTTTGACCTGGCGACGCAAGATCCCAAGCTGCTGCCGCAGCAAGACGTTCTCAGCGATGAGTTCGGCGCGAGTCCGTGTCACGTCGCCCAGCGTCGCAAGCACCGGCGATGCCCAGGACGGGAGGAGATATCCGAACAGCCACTGTTCCAGCCGGTTGCCCAGCGATCGCAGCAGATGAGAAATGAGAGTCGTGACCCGCAGCATCTGCCAATTGTCGCGGGTTCGGATTCCGGGCGCCAGCTGTCGAAAATGCCCATTTTTCGGCGCCGATGGCCAACGTAGCCGCTACAGCCGATGCGATGACTACAGGACGTTACGGGTTTCGACCGTGGTGGCGACAAGCCGTGTTGCCGGTGGCCTATAGTTATCGCGCTAGCCTCGGGCTTTTGAGCATCGCCGTGAAAACAAATCGCTAGTCACGAGAAACGCTATTGACGCACCTTTTCTAAGATCGCACTCGGCGTCACCACCGGCGCACCGATATGTTCTTCAATGGGCTCACGTCTACCTGCTTTGAGCATGTGCTTTTTATCAAACGTCACCAGGGCATCCACACGTGCCTTTTTGGCGGCCGCAATGATGGGTGCATCATCTGGATCAACAATCACCTCGGCGGCTTGCTGGATCTGGCGATCGCTGGGCTCAACCATGGTCAAGAATTCGTCGTCAAGAAATGCCACGAGATTATTCAGCTTCTTGATCCCCTGCTCTGTCAAATGCTCTTGCACTTCTTCTATCACAAACGGCGAGGCGATTAGCTCCACTTTGCCCAAGAGATGATACAGAAACAAGGCGTAGGCATCGCCCGTATTGGAGTAGCAAGCTGCAAACAAAACGCTTGAATCGATAAAGACCCTGATCATTGTTTGATGGCAGAAATGTGACCGTATTTCTTTTTGACCAGGCGCTTGCGGGTTTTCCGGCTAGATTCGATTAGCTCGTCCAAGCTGATTCCCCGTTCTAGCAGCTCTTTGCCAATTTCGTTCAAAGCCTCCAGATGCTGGAGCTTCGCTGGTTTGAGCATCACCGCTCCATCAAGCAGCTCAAACGCGACAAAGTCACCCTTTTTGATGCCTAGCGCTTCGCGGATTTCTTGCGGCAAGGTGATTTGCCCCTTCTCTTGAACACGAGTTGGGCGATATCCCTTTGTTTCTGTAGTAGTCATACAGTCATACTCCCATTCTTTCCGGCTTTTGTCAATGCTCAGACACGGGCTTGTGCTGGCGTGTCGTGGCTACTTTTCATCTTCCGCGCCGAATCAGTTCGTCATGCCGCGCGCCGATATTCGTGATGCAAGCCGTTCAGCACAGGAACGCTGACGATCTCGCCCGTCCCCTGCGCTGGCGATCCGCACGGTATCCCCTGCCCTATTCCCTGATGAGGTCGTAATCGGTTGAAATAGTCGACGAATGCCTGGACGATCCGTTGAAGCTGACGCTCTCCGAAGATCAACATGTGATCCAGACACTCTCGCCGTGCACTGCCGATAAATCTCTCGCAAAATCGGATTTGCCAGCGGAGACCGGAACGGTGTCTGGATCTGTGCTGGCTACACGCGTCATCCGCGTGGATCCCGACCTTGAGCAGCTCGCCGCGGATGCGTTCGGCGCCCCATAGTCGGTTGTCTGTTGTCATAAGCCGGATCAAGTCCACAGTGGGCTGTGGCAAGCGCGGGCGCGCCTTCCTTGCTCTGGTCTTCCACCGCCAAAACAGTCCAATGCCTTCTCGATGCCAGCGCAGCAGCGTCTCGGGTTTGACGATCATGAGGGCTTGCCGCCAGTAAGCCAATCGGCTGGCTCAGAACAGCAGCCCGACACGATCTCCCTTCGTCAGCTGCGGCCGTTTGACGTGGCGGCGCAGGATCCCCAGCTGGTGCCGCAGCAAGGCGTTCTCAGCGATCAGTTCGGCGCGAGTCCGTGTGACGTCGACCAGTGTGGCAAGCACCGCCGATGCCCGGGACGGCAGGAGGTATCCGAACAGCCACTTTTCCAGCCGGTTGCCCAGCGATCGCAGCAGACGAGAGATGTGAGTCGTGACCCGCAGCATCTGCCCATTGTCGCGGGTTCGGATGACGGGCGCCAGCGGTCGAAAATGCCCATTTTTCGGCCCGGATGAAGTTTGTAGCCAGTACAGGGCATCGCGGTCACTCGCGGATTGTATGTTTTCCGTATATAGACAATCTAGTCACCCTTTCCATGTGCGCTTGCGTGCATGCTGCAACATCCACACACAGGCAAGCTTGATGGCACCCAACTCGCTGAAATAGTGGTGGCGTGCTTCGGACGACTTGTAGACAGTGAGCATGCTCGGTTTCATCCCCAGTGCCTCGGCAAATGCCTTTTGAGTGATACCCCTTTCGCGCAACTGTAACAACAGAGATTCAAGCGTCGTGTCGCTTAAGGTTCGCCTGAGAGTTTCAAAGTCGCTGGCATTGTCCATCAAAGTGGCACCCGCTTTGGGTTGCGATGCTTCTATCACAGTGAACGATGTTTCATCAAGCAGGAACGTGCGCGCCAAGGCCAATACGTGATGACAGTGACCATGCCGGCCGATATAGCAACTGCATGCCCCCCGAAGATCGCCATCCTTTTCCAGCACAATTGAGACGGTATAGATGCCATGGTTACCTTCAACCTGGGCGATCAGCTTGCTGCCACGCCGCTCTGCATTAACGAAGGCGCCGATATAGCCTGCGGCTTTCTTGTTGGGCTTGATGCTGCCCGATGCTGTTCTTATTGCCTCGCGTAACAGGACGAGTTCAGACGGATCAGACATGCTGCATATTTTGCCGTATGCCGATAACATCCTATGGTTTGATGTGTTCAGCCAACGGGTTTCATCCGTGCCTCGCGTGCCTGTCATTTTGCAGCCAGAACTGGCTGCAAAATGACATCCGGGCGCCAGCGGTCGAAAATGCCCATTTTTCGGCCCGGATGACGTTCGTAGCCAACACACAGATTGGCTCTCAAATCCCATCAGACCAGCGCGAATCGGCCATATTTGGCCGCGGATGAACGCGGGTAGCCACGACAAGCCAACACAAACCAGGACAATCCGAAGAGCCACTTTTCCAGCAAGGCAATTGGCGGTCGCAGCAGATGAGAAATGAGAGTCGTGACCCGCAGCATCTGCACACACGGGTTCGGATGACAGGCGCCAACTGTCGAATATGCCCGTTGTTTAGCCCAGATGACGTTCGTAGCCACTACAGTCGCAGCAGCGCGTTCCCGGCGACAAGATCAGCCTTGCTGCGAGACAGGTCGAGCACAGCGGCTGCAAGACAGCTGTATTTGCCCGCGGATGAACACGGGTCCAGGACAAGCCAGCACAACCCATCAGGAGCGTGGCAGCCATTCGATAGAGATCAGTTTCTCCACCGCCTTGAACTCTGGATCACCGGTGAGTAGCACTGCGTCAAACTCCTGTGCCGCAGCAACGGCAAATGCATCGGCATACGAAACCGCGTATGATGCTTTGAGATGTGCGGCGGCAAGTACCCGTTCACGCGTGGCGTCAAGCACTTGAACAGGCAGTTGTTCGATGGCGCTTAGCGCGGTCTGTGCCGCTGCTAGCCCAACCTCTCGCTCAGTAATGTAGGCGATCTCCCCTAGATTGAGAACCGACAAATACGCCTGTGCCTTGCCTGCCGCAGCTTCGCTCAGTACCGCGCGCACTCGTGTCGCACCGGCTTCTTCTTCCAGATGGGCAAACAGTGCAAAGCTGTCCAGCACGTAATTCCGGGAACTAGCGGCCACGTGCCCGCTCCTGCGTGCGGTCATTTGTGCGCTGCTGGCGAAGTGCGGCAGTCAGCGAGCGCTTCTGCTTCAAGATACCGGCTGTTTGCTTGATCGGGTCGTCATAAGCCGGTACAAGCGACAACACGCCGCCATAATCGACCATGCGGATCTTTGCGCCGGGATTGAGCTTGTATTTGAGCCGGAGTTCGGCCGGGATCACCACCCAGCCCTTGGTTGAAATCGTTAGAATCGTCATAGCTGCTTGTCCCATTGCTCGTTATACAAATGCCGTAAATAGTATAACATTCAAACGGCCGTGTGGATGTGTTTCGTTCTGCCGCACTTGGACGTGATCTGTCGCACAACCACTGCGTCGGTGTTTGACTTGTGCTGGCTACTTTTCGTCGTCCGCACGGTTTCAGGCCGCTAATCGATAGTCGTGATGGAGTCCGTTGAGTACCGACGTCGCAACCACCCTGCCCTTTGCCGGCGACGCCCTGGCTTCACCGCCGCAGGGAATCATTTGCCGGATGCCTTGGTGTGGTCGCGCATGGTTGAAGTAGGTGACATAAGCCTGTGCCGCACGGAGCAGGTGGCGTTCATTCAGGATCAGAAGGTGATCCAGACACTCGCGCCGCACACTTTTCAGAAAGCGCTCGCATACTGCAGTCGCCCGGGGTGCTCGGACCGGCGTGCGGATGACCGTCGTGCCGGAAGCTTTCACCGCCTGATCGAATTCGTGACCGAATTTGCTGTCGTTGTCGCGGATGATGAACCGGGGAACTTGCCCATAAGATGTCGCTTCCCGCCATTTTTGCGCGACCCAGCTTTGATTCTGCGCACACGTCACGCCGACGTGCACGATCCGACGTGTTCCCAACTCGATGATGAAATACAGATACAAGTGTCAAGGCCGGAATGAAAAGTCCACAAAATGCCGGAATGAAAAGTCCGCTTTTTGCCGCCCAAAAAGTCCGTTCGTGGGCGATGATGGTTACGCCATGCTGACCTCCTTGTCTGCAGGCTCAGGTTGCGGCGTGCGGCCAAGCAACCCGGCGCGGCGCTTCTCTTTGAGCCGATAACTGTCACCCTTGATGTTGACCGTGGCAGATTGATGCAGGAGGCGGTCGAGGATGGCGGTGGCCAGCACCTGATCACTGAAGACCTCTGTGTTGGACACGCTTTGTCAATAGGCTGCGCCAAAGATAGGCGTGCGGCAATAGCGACGCTGGCGGCTCACTTGCCGTCCGTCGGCACTGCATGTTTGCCCAATCGCGCTCGTCCATCACCCACACGGACCCACTTTAACGAAGACTTCCAAACCTACTTGCTCATGTCAATTGAGTGTCGCTAACTGCGGCTTACTGCGTTCGAGATTGTGTTTGAAGTGCACGGCCTCGTCATACAGCTTACACGACTGCCACACCTTCCAGGCCACGGCCAACCAGCGGTTGGCGACACAGCGATAGGCATGACTGTCTGAGTGGCCGCGTGCTCGAACCGCGTGCCAGTACGCCACGGCCCAAGGCGACTTGACGCTGATCACCGACGCGACCGCCCACTGTTGCACCAGCCAGCGAAAGTCGTGATCGCAGGCTGCACGAAAGTGGACGGAGTGATGCCGACCGCTGGACTTGGTGACGGGA
>JANMNW010000106.1:0-5689 GCA_031368515.1 Chloroflexota bacterium | reverse complement strand
GCAGCCTGCGATCACGACTTTCGCTGGCTGGTGCAACAGTGGGCGGTCGCGTCGGTGATCAGCGTCAAGTCGCCTTGGGCCGTGGCGTACTGGCATGCAGTTCGAGCACGCGGCCACTCAGACAGTCATGCCTATCGCTGTGTCGCCAACCGCTGGTTGGCCGTAGCCTGGAAGGTGTGGCAGTCGCGTCAGCTGTATGACGAAGCTGTGCACTTCAAGCACAATCTCGAACGCAGTAAGCCGCAGTTAGCGACACTCAATTGACATGAGCAAGTAGTTTGGAAGTCTTCGTTGATGATGGTCCGTGTGAGGGATGGACGAGCGCGATTGGGCAAACATGCAGTGCCGACGGACGGCAAGTGAGCCGCCAGCGTCGCTATTGCCGCACGCCTATCTTTGGCGCACCCTATTGACAAAGCGTGTTGTGCGCGGCAACTGAAAACCGGTTCTCCGCAAATTTAGGTGAAGGGCGTTGGTTGGCGGCTGTGGAGAAGGCGTTGGCGCAATAGTTTGAGGCTGCCACGGCCATACATTTGGCGTTTGACGGTTTTGAGGCGATTAACATGGCCTTCGGTCGGACCATTCGACCAGGCAAGGCGGATCGCGGCGAGAACCGCATCTTTGTCGCGCACGATGCCGTCGGCAAAGCGGCGAAACTCAGGAATGCCTGACGTGGCTGCATCGGTCAACCAAGCATCGAGGCGCTCGGGCTGCTTGTTCATCAGCACGTATTTGAATGTTCGTGACAATCTGCCAGCGATATCGAGTTCGTTGACGGTATTGGTAATGGCGACGATTTTTAGTCGATCTGGTTCGGCCAGTTCTTCGGGCTCGGACCGCAGCCAGCGAACCACGTCACGAGCCGACAGTTTTGTTGTCTTTGGCGGTGGTTGAACAGACGGCTGCGACAGCTCCCGCACGGCGCATGACTGCGAACCGGGCAAGTCAGCCTTGCGGTTCACCGGAACACGATACTTCGTGACAAATGCCATGACGCTGGCATAGTGTCCGGTGTAGCCCCGAGCCTTGATCTCACGGCACAGCTCACGAGCATTCAGATTGCCAGCCTCGCACTGAGACGCAAGATACGCAACGAATGGTTCGATCTGACGCCGATGATTGCCGTTTGGGGGCAGCCCTTCGCTTTGGAGCGCGTTACGAATCAGGTCTTGTGAGGCCGGGATGATTTTCTCGATCTGCCGCATGCTGTAACCCTGCTGTTTCAAACTGCGCACACGCTCATATTTGGTCAGTCTCAGCGCACGCTTGTGTTCAGCCGCTTGCTCTTTTGCACCAGTGGCAGTTGCCTGTCTGACGCGCTGGCCAGGTAGCGCTTTGGGTTTCGGCTCTGGCGGCGCAAATGTTGGCGGTGGGAGCGCCGTCTCTTGTTCGGGAAGATACAACTCGCGCTGATGGCGAACTACGACACGCTCAAGCGCGTCGCCAACGTTGACCAAAAGATGAAAGCGATCGGCAACTTCGATGGCCGTGGGTGCCGCTTTGCGGATGGCATCCGAGTAGGCATTGGCGCGGTCACGGCTAATCACCTCGATACCCGGATGTTCTTCGAGCCATCTTTGCAGCGTCTGCGAGTCACGATCGGGCAACAGTTCGATGATTCTGCCCATCTCCAAATCGCATAGCACCGTGCCGTAGCGCACGCCTCGGCGCATTGCCCAGTCGTCGACACCCAGGACACGAGGTGTGTAATCGGCAAATGTGGCGGCGCTGCGAACGATGTCGAGAATCGTGTTTGGCGCCCAGTCTCCCAGCCGGTTTTGCGCAACAAGAAACGCTCCCGCTTCACCGCCGCACTCACAACCGATGTCGGCGATGATCTGAGTGAGTCGGTCTGAGCGCCGCGCGTACGGGTGTGCAAGCTCTGGAATGCGCTCGCCGAAGATTCGGCGCGCGCAGTTCTGGTTGCCGCAGAAAAACTTGCGCAGTCGCAGCTTCAAAAGCAATGCAGTTGGTCCGAATGGCAAATCCGTCAATGTTCTGGGGTATGTGCTGTGGATTCTCTGGCTGTATGTGCCGCAGCACGGACATTGCGACATCTGATTCGTCAGTGACAGCCAACAGCGCAGCAGCCCGTCGTCGAAATCCACGATGTCCAATCGATATTGTTCGGGCAGTTTGAGCAGCATGACGTCAAAAGACATCACGTAAGTATCGGGATATTGGCTCCGCCGCAGGACGCTACACTTCATGTGCCATGGGTAATCCACGCAAGCCAAACAAACGCAGACGGACCGCGCATGTGGGCGAATCACCCCCGCCGTTCAATATGGATCAGATCATGCGTGATGTGCAAAAGCTGCTTGACAAGCAAGACTTCACGACAGTTGAAGAAGCCAACGCATTTTTGCAGAACATGATCAAGAACAATGCGGGGCGTGTGCCAACGCAAGTGCCAGAAACTCTGCTCGAACAGGCAGACGCAATCGTTGACGAAGCACGTCTGCAACGCACACCTGCGGCCCGGGCAAAAATGGCTCACAAAGCATTGGCTGTCTCGCCGGATTGTGCGGCGGCGTATTTGCTTCTGGCAGAGGATGAATCTCATCCGGCAAAACGCAAAGGGCTGCTTGAACAAGCCCTGGACGCAGGATGGCGCGCGATTGCCCCGGAAATGCTTGCTGAATATGAGCGTGAGGGACTCTTCTGGGCGCGCATTGAAACGCGTCCTTACATGCGTGCGGCGGCCGCTCTCGCCGAGCTGGCCATGCTGATGGGCAATCGCCGATCGGCGATTGCCGAATACCAACGTCTGCTACGGCTCAATCCAGGGGACAACCAGGGCTTGCGCTACCAGCTTGCCCACTGTCTGCTCGAAGAACAAACCGACCTGGCGCGAGATGCCCTGGACAACCTGCTTACCAGCTACCCTGACGATGCTTCCTGCTGCTGGGCATATTCAGCGGCGTTGTTGGCGTTTCAGCGACAGCAATCATCAGATCACGCCAACCGGTTGCTCAAACGTGCGCTCGCGGCCAATCGCTTCGTGCCGCATTACTTGCTCGGCGACAAGCCGATGCCCAACACGATGCCGACGCTTGTTGGCATCGGCGACGACTCAGAAGCCATCGAATACAGCCTTTTTGCCATCAACGCTTGGGTCCAAACACCCGGTGCAATCTCCTGGCTTCGAAATCACCACAAGTGACCTTCACCTAAATTTGCGGAGAACCTGAAAACCCCCGCGGTTGACAATAAAACGGCAGAGCAAAACCCCCGCGCTGAAAGCAGCGTTGTGCGGGCCAGGAAGAGCTGGTCAGTACAACAGAAGGATGCTTTCAGTGGACGAACGAGAACGAATCAGACGGGCCTTTTTTGACGACCATCGGAGCCGGAAATGGATCGAGCGAGAGCTGCATCATGACCGGCTGACCATCAACAAGGCGTTGCGAGACGCGATTCCGCCGAAATATCAGCGGAGTGTGCCGCAGGTCAGCCCGATGCTTGGGATCTGGCGGGAACGGATCGACACGTTGTGGGCAACGAATGAAACACTGCCACGCAAGCAACGGCTGACAGCCAAGCGCATCTTTGAGTTGATCCAAGCTGAGGGCTACAGTGGCAGCGAGCGTAGTGTGCGCAGCTACATCCAGTTCAGGCACAAAGTCAATCGGCCGCCGCCGATTTTTCTGAAGCTGGATTACGACCCTGGGATGGATGTGCAGGTCGACTGGGGTGAGGCCGTGGCCGTCCTGGCCGGTGAGGAGGAACGCACACAGTTTCTGCTGATGCGTGCGTGTTACTCGCGCAAGAGCTTCGTGCGCGCCTACCCAACCCAAAAACAAGAGTCGTTTCTGGATGGCCTGGCCAGCGGGTTCGAGTATTTTGGCGGCGTGTTCAAGACGCTGTGGTTCGACAACCTGAAGACCGCGGTTCAAGACGTTCTGAAAGGCAGAACCCGGCGCGAGAACCGGCACTTTGTGGCGTTTCGCAGCCACTACCTGTTTGACGCGGTGTTTTGCACACCCGGCGAGGGTCATGAGAAAGGCGGAGTCGAGAACGGGATCGGCTACACACAACGCAATCTGTTTTCACCGCTGCCGGTGGCGCGCGATTACGCAGATCTGAATGTGCAGTTGCTGGCCGCCTGCCAGGCAAATGATGAGCGTCGCGTCGCCGGCCAGGAGGGCACGATCAGACAGGCGTGGGAAGTGGAACGCGGCCATCTCAAGCCGCTGCCCAATTACCGCTACCCATGCTGTGCCACGGTCGAATTGACGCTGGACGGTTACGGTCTGATCACGTTCGAAGGCAATCGCTACTCGGTGCCGGTCGAGAAAGCGCGCAAGCTGTTAACCGTCAAGGCATTTCCGTATTCTGTCAACATCATCAACAGCCAATCGCACGAGACGATCGCCAGCCACCCCAGAAGCTACGGCAAAGGCCAGGAGGTGATCGATCCGGTGCATTTTCTGCCGTTGCTAGAGCAGCGCGCCGGAGCCTTCGACCACTCGCGGGCGATGCGCCGTTTGCGCGCCGATTTGCCGCCCATCTTCGAGGAATTGCTGGCCCGGCTGCAGCGCGACGAAGGGCAAGGTGTGCGCGAGTTCGTGCGCATCCTGCGTTTGTTGGAGAGCCATTCCACACACGCTCTGGCTGCCGTTGTCAAAACCGCGCTGGATCTGGGCGCGGTCAACCGCGACGCCATCGAACTCATCCTGCGCACCCAGACTGCGTCCGAGTATCTGGCGGCACCTTTGGATCCGGCGTCGTTGCCGCCGCGAGCATTACTTGATTCGCCACCCCCTGATCTCAATCTGTATGACACGCTGCTGGCTCATCCAGCCAGCAGCTAACCCAAGCAACCAAACCATGTCCACACACGCCATCACTCCGGCTCTGCATCCAGACCAGCAGTTGGATGACAACTTGCACACGCTCCGGCTCCTCACGTTCGTCCGCAATCATGCTGCTTTTGCCGACGACGCGCTCAAAGCAGATCAGACATATCAGCAATACCTGCTGGCGTTGGCGGCTGCGGAAGTGGCCCAACGCGAAAGAAATCGCCACACCCAGCGTATTCGCAGCGCACACTTTCCTGTGCTCAAAGAATTGGCCGACTTTGACTTCGGCGCCGTCCCCAGTTTACAAAAACAGGTCGTTCTTGAGCTGGCGCGCGGCGCATACATCACCAAGGCTGAGCCAGTCATTTTGATCGGGAGCCCGGGTTTGGGAAAAACACACGTTGCAACCGGACTTGCGCTGGCTGCTTGTAGACAGTCGCATCGAGTGCGTTTTTACAACGCCGCCACACTCGTCAATGAGTTGATTGGCGCACAGGACAAGCATCAGGTGGAACGTTTTGTGGATGGTGCACTGCGCCAGCAGCTGATCGTGCTGGATGAGTTGGGATTCATCCCTTTTACACCGTCTGGCGCAAACTTGCTGTTCCAGTTTTGCTCCGCTCTCCACGATCGCGTGGCCATTGTTCTGACGACGAACTTGAAGTTCGCAGATTGGACCCAGATCCTGGGCAATCCAACCCTGACCGCCGCCTTGCTCGACCGGCTGACCCATCGCGCCCACATTTTGGAATTCTCCGGCACCGATTCCTACCGATTCAAACAACGCTCAAAACGCAAGTGATGCCGCAGCAACGACTGACCTACAGATCTTTTATCGTGGCGTTTGGGCGTCAAAAACATTGGGCGCTCGGCCCGGCCGGCAGGGC
>JANMNW010000067.1:0-3209 GCA_031368515.1 Chloroflexota bacterium | reverse complement strand
ATTGGCTAGCCTATCTCGTGGCTGACTACAAACTCTTTGGCTTGGTTAAACGCATTCGCCCTACGGCCACTTCAAAAAAGAGGCTGCAGACAGCCTTGACAAGCGTTTCGGATCCTTAACTTGAGACGGATGCTCTTAGGCCATTGATTGCCGCATTCGCAACCGCAGTACTATCCACCAGTGTATTCGTGCCTGCGCACGCTGCCAGCCCGGTGGTCATACCGGTAAACGAAAGTTTCGTTATCACCGGTCTTTGTTCATATCCGCTAAAAGTGACAAATGTGGGGGTCATTCGGGTTCAGAATCATGGCAACGTGACACTGAATATTTACAACTGGAAAACCACCTATTCCAACCTCAACAATGGCAAGTCATTCAGCACGCCGAATGTGGGACCGGACATTATCACAACAAGCACCGATGGAACGGGCACGCTCGTGGCCATTGGCCTTCAAGGACGCGCCACCATCCCCGGCCAAGGGGTTGTCTGGCTGCGGGCCGGTCGACTCACGCTCAAGTTGCCCGAGTTCACTGTTGTCTCCGACGCTGGCCGGCATGATGACTACGCAGCGCTTTGTCCATATCTTCAATAGCATTCGGAAGATGCAGAACACAAGCCCGGTGTCCAGTCGTGTTCACCGGGCTCTGGAAAACTGGACGGTCGCAGATCAGTGCACCATCGTCGCAAATGGTGAAACGACCGGCTTGCCATCCACCAATAACGGTTCATCGGCGCCAGGAAATTCAAAAACGCCCACTGCACCCTTGTCAACATGCAGCATGGCGACCAATTCAGGCGCAACATCTGATAGCTCCACCACGACATCGTTGCCTACGCCGGCTTTCACAGGCGCGAAACCAAGGACGGCACCCGCTTCGCCGTTCGCCCCGCTCGCTGAATGGATGACAATCCATCCGTCTCCCGGCGATTGCACGCGATTGATCACAAGCTCTTTGCCCATAACCATCGCCATCGAAGGCACTTGAATCATGGGGCCGGAGCTGGCGGCTGCCGGCATCCAAGTCGCGCGCCACTCCTTCATCAAAGCAACCTCGGCAGTTTGCGCGGAGATGATCTGATCCGCAAGCTTTAGGAGTTCAGCGCGCTGGGTCATCGACTTGAGCGCCTCTGCCATGGCGATTGCTCCCTGGTGATGTGGAATCATGGCATCGATAAAGCGAATGTCATAGAGCTCATTTCCCGGCGCGACAAACATCATGCCCATGCTCATGCCCGTCCCACCCGTATCTGCGAGGCCTGGAAACCAAGCGTCTCTCCAAGCGCGCATTTGCTGGATCTCAGCGTTTTGAGCATCTATGATCGTCATGGCCATTGCTTTGAGTTCGGGGTGCTTCGCTTGGTTCAGCGCGTCTTTGGCCATGTCAACAGCACCTTGGTGGTGCGCAATCATGCCATCGATGAACTGAGCGTCATAGGGTGTCTGCTTGTCTGTGGCAGTCATACCGGCCATACCGTCCGTAACCGCAGGTTGTGGTGCCGCAGTCAGCGTCGCGGGCACCTGCGTTGGAGGAACGATTCCAGGTGTGGGGGACGGCGAAACTGCACCGCCGCAGGCCGAGAGCACAAATGTTGCAGCGAGAAGCAAGGATTTGCCAATTAGATGGTTCATCAAGCAGAAAAGTGTATTGTCACTGCGCTGTGGCGCCATAGGCATTTTCGCCTGCCAGGCTGCCGGCGGCTTCATCGAGTCATCTGTGTGCGACGCAGCAGAACCGCGTTGACAGCGACCAAAATTGACGAGCCGGACATCAACAACGCGCCAATCGCCGGCTGCAGCGAAATACCGAATGTCGGATAGAACAACCCGGCTGCCACTGGCAGCGCCAGGCTGTTGTAACCGACGGCCCAGGCCAGGTTCTGTTTCATTTTGCGGACGGTGGCGCGGCCCAACCGCACGGCTTTGGCCACGTCCAGCGGATCGGAACGCATAAGCACCACGTCGGCAGTCTCAACCGCCACATCGGTGCCTGCGCCGATGGCAATGCCCACATCGGCCTGCGCCAGGGCCGGCGCGTCATTGATGCCATCACCCACCATCGCCACTTTTTTGCCCTGGGCTTGCAATGCTTTGATCTTTTCCGCCTTCTGACCAGGCAACACCTCGGCAATGACGTGAGAAATTCCCAACCCTTGTGCAATGAATTGCGCCGTTGTGGCGTTGTCGCCGGTCAGCATGACCACTTCAACGCCAAGCGCTCTCAGCTCCTGAACAGCCAGAATGCTGGTTTCACGGGGCGCATCGGCAATGGCAAACAGTGCGGACAGCTTGCCGTCCACCGCCATGTAGATGACAGTGCGCCCGCCGTTGGCCATCGCCGAGGCTCGCGTACCCAAGGCGTTCAACGCCACGCCAGTTTCGTTCATCAGCTTTTGATTGCCGATGACGACCTCGCGCTGTCCGATGTGCGCTTTCAAACCGTGCCCGGCGATGGCCTCAAAGTGATGCGTAGGGGTCAAGGTCAGGCTGCGTGCTTCTGCATACGTGACAATGGCTTGTGCCAGCGGATGCTCGCTGTTCTTCTCAGCTGAAGCGGCCAGCGCCAACAAGTCATCGAAGGGCCAGACGCCAGTCTCGTCCATGGCCGTCTCGACTACCTCGGGTTCGCCTTTGGTTAATGTGCCGGTCTTGTCCATCACAATGATGTCTAGCCCGGCCGCCGCCTCAAGCGCGGCCGCATCCTTAAACAGGATGCCATGCTGTGCTCCCAACCCGGTGCCGACGGCGATGGCGGTAGGCGTCGCCAGCCCGAGTGCATCCGGGCAGGTGATCACCACCACCGTGATCGCAAAAGTCAGCGAGAAAATCAACCGGTCGGCATCAGCCGGCATATATTGCGGAGCCAGCACAAAGTACCACAGCAGAAAGGTCAGCACGCCGCCCAGAACGGCCACCAAAACGAGGTAATGCGCTGCTCGATCCGCAAGGCGCTGGGCCGGCGCCTTGCTGTTTTGGGCGTTTTGCACCAGCCGCACGATCTGAGCCAGCGCCGTATCGGCGCCGATCTTGGTGGCTCGGAATTTGAACGCACCGGTCTTGTTGATCGACGCGCCAATAACTCGATCACCACTTTTCTTGTCGACCGGCATGCTCTCGCCCGTGATCATGCCCTCATCCACGCTCGATGCGCCTTCAACGACGACGCCGTCAACGGCAATCTTCGCGCCGGGCTTTACCACGACAATGTCA
>JANMNW010000049.1:0-1543 GCA_031368515.1 Chloroflexota bacterium | reverse complement strand
ATGTCGCCCATGCGATAGTCGGTCGTCAGCCAGCGCCCGCCCAGGCGCTTGCGCAGCGTGATCGGATCGCGCGACAGCGTGCCGCCGTCGGAGATGTTGCCGCCGCCGCCCATGCGGGTGTAGCCAGGGTCGCGCCGGTTGACGCAAAACTCGTCCACGTCTTTTGAGCCATAGCCATTGACAAGGCGCTGGTTGAGATGCGAATGCTCCAGCACCATCAGCCCGCCCATCTCCAGCGGCACATCGACATACGGCGTCCACACCGTGTACAGCCGCTTGGTTCCACGGCCCATGTAGACCACATCCATGTGCGGCGGGGTGGCCAGGCCGGGCGACACCGCGCGAATCCAGGTGTAGTCGAAATGCCGTGCCGGGCCGCCCAAAAAGTGATCGAAGAACGCCATCATGCGCTGGCCGTACACCACGTTGTGCACCTGCGGATTCTTGACCGCGATCTCGTATTTGAACGCCACCTTGGTGTCCGGCGCGGCGACGCCCTCGGCCAATGGGTGACGCAGATCCAAATGCCCCTCAGCCGCCAGCCGCTCAAACATCGACAGACGCGCCGCCAGCACATCGGCTTGATCGTGAAAGCCGCGCAGCAGCAGATAGCCTTCATCGCGCATATGCGCATTCAGCGCCTCGGCATCGTGCAGCAAGTGCATGCAATCGGCCAGCTGGCCCAGCGCCGTGGGCGTACTTTCGAGCGGCTTGTGCGCCGAGCTCAACGGCACTGAGGTGGGTCGCAATCCTGTCGCTGTGGCGTGTTGTGTGGACATAGTCAAGATTATTCATCATCCGCCTGCCTTCGACAAGCGGCGAATGTCGCATGTGTGACGCAACTAGCGCGCGCCGGGCTTATCCGGCACGTCGTGATGCTTGCGCGAGCGCGCTTCATAGCTTTCGGTGGCGCCGACCAGGATGATCGGATCGTTATACGACGCCGGCCGGCCATTAATGATGCGCTGGGTGCGGGTGGCCGCTTCGCCGCTCACCACACAGATGGCGGTGAGCTTGTCGACGTGCTCGGCCAGCGCCAGCAGCGTGGGCATCGGGCCAAAGGGTTCGCCGCGAAAATCAAGATCCAGCCCGGCACAAATCACGCGATGGCCCTCATCGGCCAGCTTGGAGACGATGTTGGGCAAGTTCATGTCGAAGAATTGCGCCTCATCGATGCCGATCACGGTGGTGTCGTGATCCAGCAGAGTCAGAATATCGGCCGACGACACGATTGGCGTTGCGTCAAAGCCGCTGCCGCTGTGCGAACGCACCTGATCGATGGCATAGCGATCATCGATTTTGGGCTTGAAGACCTGCACTTTTTGTTTGGCAATCACCGACCGGCGCAGGCGGCGGATGAGCTCCTCGCTCTTCCCGCTAAACATGCAGCCGCAGATCACTTCGATGCTGCCCTCTTTGTGTATCCCATCCATAGGGACCGGGGATTTTAGCCGCAATATCTGCCATTGCCCGTCGCCGGGTGCACCTCAGGATTTTGTAGAGATGGCGTTGTCCCAGCGCCAGCCGGCGACGGGCTTGTAGA
>JANMNW010000540.1:0-2078 GCA_031368515.1 Chloroflexota bacterium | reverse complement strand
CATTCTGCCACTACGCGCTGCCCTCATGTCTGATACCTTTGATCTCTTTTGGCAGCAACTTTGCCTCTTTTAAAAAATGCACCCTAGCGGCAGGCGCGCGTGTGTGCGTGTTACCATTTGGCCCGCAGCGCGGGCGGGCCTGATCTCAGAGCCGCCCGCGTCTCCATGTCCGGCAGATACGCGTGAGCGCCATGTTGGCTGCCGCGCGCGATTTGCGCGGCATTTTCAAATGAAGCGAAGCACAAGCGCATCCAAGAACGCCCCACTTTGGGCGGGAATCTTTTCCAGGCGATCGCGCAGTGGGCGCACCCGGCGCCGCGCGACGGCCCTGGTGGTGGCGGCGATGCTGGTTGGCGCGTGCGACGCGCCGCCGACCGCGCGGCCGTCGGAGCCGGCCGTTGTGATCCCGCCCACGCTGGCGCCAGCCGAAGCGCAGGCATCGACGGCGCAATCGGCTGAAACCCTTCCGCCGTCACCTGCGCCCAGCGCCACGCCGGACCCGGGCAAGCGGATTTGGATCGATCCGGTGCTGCCTGCGGACATCTATGAGCCGTTGCGGCAGCGCATCAATGCCCTGGCGCAGACCACGGTGGGCGCCGACCTGATGTCCATCACGGCAAATGCAGGCGAGGCGGCGGTGACAATCGACACCGGCAACAGCGGCGTGACCGTGCTGACGCGAACGCTGGCGCTCGCCGCGCCCTTTCCGACGGTTGCCGACGGCATTGCGCTGGCCGACCTCAAGCGCTTTTGGGCCGGCGAAACCAGCGCGCTGAATGGCATGACGCCGGATAACAGTGTGCCGACGTTGTTTTTGGACGCCGACACACGCGCCACACTGGTGTATCTGCTGGGGCAGCCGGCCGAATCGCCCAACATCGTGCTGCTTCCGCCGGGCGACATTTTGTCCAAGACGTGGGAGCTGCGTCCGGCGGCGTTCGCCATTGTGCCGTTTGATCAGCTGGATGTGCGCTACAAGCTGATCACGCTGGACGGCGTCAACCTGTTTGAGCGCGATGCCGACATGGCGGCGTATCCGTTGACATTGCGCGTGCGCATGCGCGGCGACGCGGAAACGCTGGCGCGCTTGGCTCCCGCTGTCGGCCTGCATGACAACCGCGATCTGGGCAAGATGGCGATTGTGGCGATGACCGGCGTCACCGCGCTTGTGCGCGGCACGGCAGTGCGCATGGAAGAGAAAGGGCTTACGTATCCCGGTGAACAGATTCGCGGCTGGCTGACATCGGCCGATATCACCCATATCTCGAATGAAGTTTCGTTTTGGGAGAAGTGCCGCCCGCCGTCGCGCAACGACGGCGTGGTGATGTGTTCGCATCCAAAATACATGGAGCTGCTGCGCTTTGTCGGCACCGACATCGTCGAGCTCACCGGCAATCACACCTGGGACTATGGGGCGGACAAGCTGATTCCCACGATTGAGCTCTATGAAAAAGAGGGCTGGAAGGTGTTTGGCGGCGGCCGCAACCTAGAGGAATCGCGCAAACCGACGCTGATCACCGTGAATGGAAACAAGCTGGCCTTTGTCGGCTGCAGCTATTTTGGCACCAACTGGGCTACCGACCGCTACGCCGGAGCCACGCCCTGCGGCGTGAACGATCCTCAGGCGTTTGATTGGATTATCCCGACCATTCGACAGCTGCGCGCAGATGGGTATCTTGTGATCGCCACGCTGCAGTACACCGAGTTTTACAACTACGGCGCGACCAAGCAACAGGATATTGACTTCCGGGCGCTTCGCGACGCCGGCGCGTATGTGGTCAATGGCAGCCAAGGCCATCACGTGCAGGGGTTCGATGTCAGTGCCGCCGGGTTTTGCCACTACGGCACGGGCAATCTGTTCTTCGGCGATCAGACATTTTCAAAAGGCGCGCAGCAGAGCATGGTCGACCGGCATGTGTTTTACGACGGACGCTATCTTGGGGTGGATCTGCGCACCGCGCTGATCCAGGATATCTCGCAGCCGGTGCCCATGTCGCAGAGCGATCGCGCTGAGCTGTTGAAGACGCTGTTTGACGCCAGCGGTTACAAATAACGGCTGGGGCTCGGCCAGCAAAAAC
>JANMNW010000663.1:0-3775 GCA_031368515.1 Chloroflexota bacterium | reverse complement strand
CATTATTGACAATTGGAGCTTGCGCTGATGTGGCGGGAGCCGTGCCACTACTGCTCCCTTCCGGCCTCTTGCCCCCGTTGGTGTTGTCCAAGGGCGGATGACCGCAACGCCGCCGGCCAGCTTGGCCAGGCGCTCGTTCAGCTTCTCCTTGTCGTAATCGCTGGTGCTGTTTTCGATCTACGAGCGAATTTCGTCGATGCGAGCCTTGATGGCTTTGTCGTTGCCGATGCCGTCGATGATCGTGGTGTCGTCTTTGGTCGAAACCACGCGGGCGGCAGAGCCAAGATCCTCAAGCGTGGCGCCTTCGAGCTTGCGGCCCATTTCCTCGGTGATCACTTGCGCGCCGGTCAGGATCGCGATGTCCTGCAGCATGGCCTTGCGGCGGTCGCCGAAACCCGGCGCCTTGATCGCGAGCACATTAAGCATGCCGCGCAGCTTGTTCAACACGAGCGTGGCCAGGGCCTCGCCGTCGACGTCTTCGGCGATGATGACCAGATCGCGCTTGCCGCGCTGGACCAGCTTCTCGAGCAGCGGGATGATGTCCTGCGCCGCGCTAATCTTCTTGTCGTAAATCAGGATATAAGGATCCTTGATCTCTGACGACATCGACTCGGGGGCGGTGATGAAATAGGGCGAGATGTAGCCGCGGTCGAATTCCATGCCCTCGACGTACTCGGTCTCGAAGTTGAGCGACTTGCTCTCCTCAACCGTGATGACGCCGTCCTTGCCGACTTTGTCCATGACATCGGCGATCAGCGTGCCGATCTCCTCGTCCTGGGCAGAGATCGAAGCAACCTGCTTGATCTGGTCGTGCTTGCTGACTTCGACAGCCATGCCCTTAAGCGCCTTGACGACGGCGTCGACGCCGGCCTCGAGGCCAAACTTGATGAGCATTGGGTTCGCGCCGGCCGCCACGTTCTTGAGGCCCTCGTGCACGATGATCTGCGCAAGGACGGTGGCCGTGGTGGTGCCGTCGCCAGCGATGTCGTTGGTCTTTGTCGCGGCTTCCTTGAGAAGCTGCGCACCCATGTTCTCGAACGGGTCAGACAGCTCGATTTCCTTGGCCACGGTCACACCGTCGTGGGTGACTGTGGGGGCGCCGTATTTTTTGTCCAGCGCGACGTTGCGACCCTTGGGGCCCAATGTGGTCGCCACAGCGGCGGCCAAAATATCCACGCCGTTCTTTAGCTTGCGGCGGGCTTCTTCGGTAAAAATAAGTTGCTTAGCCATTTTGTAAGTCCTGAGTCCTGAGTCCTGAGATCGGCCTTTGCCTATCTCGGGACTTGGGACTAACTGCTTGCTTAGTCAACAATCGCCAAAATATCGGTTTCCTTGAGGATCAGATACTTGCCGCCGTCAATTTTGACTTCGGTGCCGGCATATTTGGCATACAGCACATGCTGGCCAACTTCGACATCCATGGAAATCAATTTGCCGCTGTCGTCTTTGCGACCGGCGCCCACTGCAATGATGACGCCCTTCTGAGGCTTCTCTTTGGCCGTCTCCGGCAACACGAGATTACCGCCCGCAAATGTTGACTCGTCCTCGTCAACTGACTGGATGACCACGCGATCGCCAAGGGGGCGGATGCTGATCTTCGAAACTTCTGCCTTCTTCGCCATGTCTATTGCCTCCGAAAGTTATTTCTTGGCGTTTTTTAAGCGCCAGACGTACGTAAAATATGCGCTGGCACTTGAATCGCCGAGTGCTAACGCGACAGTAATGCTAGCACACGCCCTTGGTGATTGTCAAGCCGGATTTAGCAACATCTAAGCCAGAGTGCTTACGGGACGCTGGACCTCGCGGTAAACTTCCACCGATGGCCAGCGACACCCTCTTCGCCAAAATCGCGCGCCGGGAAATTCCGGCTGACATCGTCTACCAGGACGCGGATGTCACCGCGTTCCGCGACATTCATCCGTCCGCACCGGTGCATGTGCTGATCGTGCCAAACAAAATCATCCCAACCCTTAACGACGCCTCTGCCGAAGATCAGCTTGTGCTGGGCAAGCTTCTTCTGGTTGCGCAACAACTGGCCAAAGAACTGGGCATCGCTCAATCCGGCTATCGCTTGGTCATGAACACCAACGGCGATGGCGGCCAAAGCGTCTTTCACATTCACCTGCACCTGCTGGGCGGACGCAAGCTGGCGTGGCCGCCGGGGTAAGCCAACACCATGAAGTACCTCATCACCGGCGGAGCCGGGTTTCTCGGATCGGCTCTGGCCAATCGATTGGTCGAGCGCGACCATGTTGTGCGCGTTCTGGACGACGAAAGCGCTGGCGACCGCTCCCGGCTGCATCCATCGGTTCATTTCACGCGTGGTGATGTCGGCGATGTGCCAAAGCTGTGGTCGTTGCTGCAGGGCGTGGATTGCGCCTTTCACCTGGCCGCACGGGTCAGCGTCTCCGAGTCGGTGCTGTACCCGCGCGATTACAACGCCACCAATGTCGGCGGCACCGTGTCGCTCATTCAAGCGGTGCGCGATGCCGGCGTGCGGCGCCTGGTCTTCACCTCTTCCGGCGCGATTTACGGCGAGCAGCCCACGGTCGCGGTCAGTGAAGACGCCACGCCCAACCCGGCATCGCCTTATGCGGTCAGCAAGTTGGCGTCCGAGCTGTATATAAACACCATCGGCGCGCTGTGGGGCATTGACACGGTCATTCTGCGCGTCTTTAACGCCTACGGCCCAGGCCAGGCATTGCGCCCATCGCACCCGCCGGTGGTGCCGGCGCTGTTGCGCCAGGCCGCCGGTGGAGGATCGATCATCGTGCATGGCGATGGCCGTCAGGCGCGCGACTTTGTCTATGTCGACGATGTGGTCGATGCGCTGGTCGCCGCCGCCTCCGCCGCCAATGTCAACCGCCTGACCATCAACGTCGGCAGCGGCGTGGCCACCAGCGTCAACGATCTGGTAGCCACGGTCGGCCGCGCCATGGGCAAGGATCTCACCCCGCTGCGCGTGACAGCCGAGAGCGGCGGCGTGTCGCATCTGTGCGCCGACCTCAGCCGGGCCAAGGAGCGGCTTGGATTCGCGCCGCGAGTGGCGCTTGATGAGGGCATTCGGCGCACCATCGCCGCATCGGGCACTTGACGCCCGTGCCGCGCTGCCGCACAGGATTGTGCGTTAGGCTTTGGCGCTTGTTCGCCAAGTGTTGGATACTCGTAGCCTGTTGCACACCGCCGCCCCCATGCTTGAAATTTCCGGCCTGACCAAGCGCTTCGGCGCCGTAACCGCAATCGACGACATCAATTTGTCGATTGTGGCTGGCGCGGTGCTGGGCCTGGTGGGTCCCGGCGGCTCGGGCAAGTCCACGCTGCTCAAGCTCTTGGCTGGCTTGCTGCCGCCCAGCTCGGGCGACGCCATTGTTTACGGCGCTTCGTTGCGCAACGATGGCGCGCGCGCGCGCCAATTGACCGGCTACATGCCGGCGCAAGCGGGCGTCTATCCGGAGCTCACCTGCGCGGAGTACTTGCATTTCTTTGCCGAATGCCACGGCGTTCCAGCAGCTGAGCGCAAACAGGTGGCGGACGACTTGCTGCAGCTGGTCGACCTGTATCACCGCCGCAACGATGTGACCGATGGATTGACGCTCGGCATGCGGCAGCGGCTCAACCTGGCGCGGGCGATCGTGCACGATCCATCCGTGTTGCTGCTGGACGAGCCCGTCGCCGGGCTGGACCCGCGCGCGCGCGCCGATTTCGGGGAATTGATCGCCAACCTGTCCGGCATGGGCAAAATCGTCTTGATCTCCACCAGCGCGCTGGCCGATGT
>JANMNW010000575.1:0-5597 GCA_031368515.1 Chloroflexota bacterium | reverse complement strand
GCGCGCGGTATTTATCTCGGCGAAAGTCACGCTCGATTACCGTCAGCCCATCTACAGGCCGCAGCAAGGACACCTGATCGCGCGTGAGCGGCCCGCGCAGATAGCTCATCGCCCAGCGCGATTGAAAAAAGCGTGGATCGCTGGTGGCGCTCTGCAGCAAAAACACGCGCGGCGGCAGCGTGCTGAGCGCGTTTTCAAAATCTGCGCGATCAAACCCGGCGCCGGCGCCTTCCAGGCCCTCCAGCGCGCGATCGCGATCGCGGCCGGGCCGCAAGCGCCCGATCATCCAGGTGCCGATATTGGACAGACCTTTGTAGTCCAGATCTGCCGGATTTTGCGTAGCCAAAAACATGCCCAGCCCGGCGGCGCGGCCCTGCTTGATAATCGACATGATCGGAACCTTGGTCGGCGGGTTGCGCGGAAATGGCGGGCAATAGCCAAACACCTCGTCGAAATAGACAAGACAGCGCAGCTGCGATGTGCCAGTCTGCCCCCGCATCCACATGACCAACTGCGACAGTAACAGCGTCACAAAGAACTGCCGTTCCGCGTCGTCCAGATGGGCAAGATAGAAAATCGACGCGCGCGTCTTGCCGACCGGATTGACGCCGCCGGCCGTGCGATCGGGTTTCAGCAACTGCTCAATGTCCAGCGGACGCCCGTGCGTCCATGATGCGAACGACGGCGACGCAGCCAGGTTGTTCAGGGCCATGGCGAGCGCAAAACGTTCGTCACGCGGATAGAACACATCCAGATCGAACGCGCCCACCCGCTGCACCGGGGGCTGCTGGATCATTTGGATCAAATCTTCTATGGCGACTGGATGCCCGGCGCGCCAGGCGCTCTCGAAAATAGTCGCCAGCAAAATGTGTTCGCGGCTCTTGAGCGGATCGGCGTCGATGCCTGCCAGTTCAAGCAGCGCGCTGCACAATTGCGCAATGCGGTCGCGCAGGGCCTCGCTGTTGCGCGCCCAGCCGATTTTCGAATCGGTTGGCGGGTTCAGGCTCTGCAACACGTTGAGCGGGATGCCGGCCTCGCTGCCCGGCGTGTATACGTCAAACGTGGCCCGTTCGCTTAGCGCGCGCACGCGTTCGAGCGGCACGCCGCTTTGCGTCAACCCTTCGCGCCAGCGCGCGGCAACCCGCTCCGCCTGGGCTTCAGGGGTGACACCTTGGCGATGCGCTTCGTCCGCGTCCAGCCAGCGCAGGAAGTCGGCCGCCGCCAAATCGGGAAAGTTCAACGCAAGATTTGTGATGTCGCCCTTGGGGTCGAGAATGATGCAGGGCACGCCCTGCATCAGCACTTCCTCAAGCACGACCACGCCCAGGCCGGTCTTGCCGGTGCCGGTCATGCCAAGGCACACCGCGTGAGTGGTGAGCTCGCGCGAATTGATTGAGACCGGCGTGTCGTCAGCGGCGCCGCGCTGCAGATCAAACTCGCGACCCAGGTAAAGCCGTTGCGGCTGCTCGAACATGTGTTCTTATTTTACCTACGACTTGCGGCGTAGGGCAGTCGCCTTAGCATAGCGCAGTCAATCGCCCGAGGCGCGGGTGGGACCTGCTGCTATCGTGCAACCGTGCCTGTACGTATTCAGCTACGAACGACCATGCGCGTTGTGCTGCTCGCAGCGTTGGTTGGATTGATCGCCCAAACGCCGGCGCGAACTGGCGCACAAACGCAGGGCGGCGAGCTTCCTCCAAATCGCGCTGAATTCGGATTGATCTACGACGGGTTACTGCCGCGCGCGGCTGCGGGACCCTGCGGCAATCGCTTCGTGCTGCCGGATGGCAGCTGCACGCACGGCCCGGACCCGGTTCCACCCGGCCTCGACATCGCCGTGGATGTTCCCGCCCTGCCAGACGAAAGGCAGATCAGCGAGGTCGTCTGCGATGGCGATGGCGTCACGGGCAAACGGGTGCAGGTGATGTATGTGCGCGCCACAGATGCGGCCGACCGCTATGCGCAATACGCCTCGTCGATCCGCACCTGGGCCTCGCAGATGGACGATTTGTTCTATCTCAGCGCGCAGGAAACCGGCGGCAGCTTGCGGGTCCGATTTGTCACCGGCGCCGGTTGCGCGCTGCAGGTGCTCAACGTCGTGGTGCCGGCAAATGGCGACGACACTTTCAGCGCGTCGATTTCGGCGCTGCGCGCGCTGGGGCACGCGCGCAGCGATCGCAAGTATCTGATGTTTTTTGACGCGCGCGTGTATTGCGGCATCGCGCAGTTTGCCAATGACGATCGGGCCGGCGCGGTGAATCTGCACAACAGCGGCCCCATGTATGGCCGCGTCGATGCCGGATGCTGGGGCGCAAAAACGGCGGCCCACGAATTGATGCACACGCTGGGCGCGGTGCAGGACTCCGCCCCAAACACCACCAATAATCTGGGCGGAAGCTCCGGCGGTCATTGCACCGATGAGTACGACATCATGTGCTATTCGGATGCCGGCGGCGGCCAGCCGCCCATGCGCAACCTGTGCCCGCAGGCGCATGACAATCGCTTCGACTGCAACAACGACGACTACTTTCACAGCAACCCGCCTGCCGGATCGTATTTGGCGACGCGCTGGAACGCGGCAAAAAACGCCTTCTTGATTCAGGCGGCGGCAACGATCGCGCCAGCGGCTACGCGACCGCCGCCCACAATCACTGTCACACCGGGCCCAAGTCCAACGCCGTCACCTACCGTCGACCCGCTCACGCTGACGCAAAAAGTGTATGTCGCTATTGCGCGCAAACGCTAACGCCCGCGCAGATGCCTCTCGCCGTTAGGGTGCCACATCGCCAAACGCGAGGCGGCGCCGGCCGCGCGGCGTCTGCACAATCAGCGCGCCATCATCGTCGACACCAACCGCCCGGCCCTCGACTTGTTCGTCACCGGAAGACACGCTCACGACGCGGCCCAGGGTCTCCAATGCACCGACATACTCAGCCAGCGGGCTATGGCCCGTGTCGAGCAACGCGCGGTAGCGCGATTCAATGGCGCGCAGCAGCGCCTCCAGGATTGCTTCCAGGTCGCAAGCTTCGCCGCACACCGACCGCACACTGGCCGCGCGCCGCTGAATGTCAGCCGATGCCGTACTAAAGTCGGTGTTCACGTTCACACCAATGCCCATGATGGCATATTCGAGGCGATCGCCCAACCACGCGCTTTCCACCAGCACGCCGGCCAGTTTGCGGCCTTCAAAGACGACATCGTTGAACCACTTGAGCCGCAACGGCAAGACCACTGAATGGGCGGCCAGGACGGGGCTGAGCGCATCAAGCACCGCCAATGCGCCCAGCATCGTCAACCAATTCAGCCGTTCGGCAGCCATGGGAGGGCGCAGCAAGACCGACACATAGATCGACGCGCCAGGCGGTGAAAACCAGACGCGGCCATGCCGACCGCGCCCGGCTGTTTGTTCACGCGCCACCACCACGCTCAGCTCGGCTGCGCCTTCCAGTGCCAGCCGGCGGCACGCGTCCATGGTTGACTCGACGGTGTCCTGGCGCAGGATTTGCATAGATAAATCGTACCCTGACAGGCCGTCCCGCTCCCAAACTCCGGACATCTTGCTGACAGGGCCGGGCACCCGGCAAGTCCGGCAATTGCCCCCTTCCCTTTGGGCGAAATTACGCTAAGATGTTGGCGCCCTCCTGGCTGTTGTGGTTAGGGGATGACCGCAAGGTTGGTGACCTGGTCGCCGCCGTTCGTTGCCAAGCGGGTAGCAAGTACAGCTCATCAGTTCGCACACATTTCCTGACGCGCGAGCGCGTCGCTGTATCCGCCGCCTGAAGACAATCGAACTTTATTTGTGAAGCCATCTGAACTTGTCACATTCCTCGACGACCTGATACGCAACGATTTGAAGATGAGCGCGATGATCTGGGGTCCGCCCGGCATCGGCAAATCCAGCATCGTGGCGCAAACCGCGGCAAAGCACGGCATCGAGTTTATCGATGTGCGCCTGTCGCAATTGGCTCCAACCGACTTGCGCGGCCTGCCGGTGGCGGACACCGAAGCGCGCCTGTCGCGTTGGTATCCGCCCGAATTCCTGCCGCAGGCGGGGCGCGGCATCCTCTTTCTGGACGAAGTCAACCTGGCGCCGCCTACCATGCAAGGCATGGCGCAACAGTTGATCCTCGACCGGCGCGTGGGCAGCTATTCGGTGCCAGAAGGCTGGTTTATTTGGGCAGCCGGAAACCGCAAGGAAGATCGCGCGGCGACGTTTGACATGCCCGCGCCGCTCGCCAACCGCTTTATCCATTGCGACATCGAGGCCGATCTCGAATCGTTCAAAGCCTATGCGATGCGCACCGGCATGCATGAGCAAATCATCGCATTTGTCATGTTCCGCCCGGAAATGCTGCACAAGATCAGCCCGCAGCAGCCGTCGTGGCCCTCGCCGCGCTCCTGGGACATGGCCAACGTCCTGCTCAAGGCAGGCATGGATGTGACGGCCGCGGTCGGTGCCGGGGCAGCGGTGGAGTTCGGCGCATTCCGCCAGCTCTACGAGCAAGTGCCGGATCTTGAAGCCATCATGTCAGGCAATGGCGCAGGGCAAACCTTTCCCGAGGAACCCTCGGTGCGCTACGCCACCGTGGTCGGCATGACCGCCCGCTCAAAAGACGCCACCCACGCGTTCAACGCCTTCAAATGGCTGACGCAGAACGCGGGCGCTGAATGGGTGCAACTATGCGCGGTCGATTTGTTCCGGCAGATGGGACTCAAGGGCCACATGCGCGCGCTGCGCCGCATGCTCGACAACGATGCCGATGTGCAGCACTGGCTGGCCGAATACGGCGACGCGCTAAATCGCAACGGCGAGTTTGGCGAGGCGGCCAAAGCGGCGGCTCGCAATGGGCAGCAGCCCCAGGCCGACAACGGCCATCACGAGCCGGCTGCGGCGGCATAGACAGTGTGATGCGCCAGCGGGCTGACATTTGGGCAACATGACGAAACAGCATCACGCCGATCGCACAATGTCGCGGCCGGCGTCATGCAAAATCGCCGGGAATACACCCAAAGCATGAGTCCCAGTGCCTAACTCGGTCATTGCTCAGTGAGACTTTCGTAGATAGCCTAACACTGAGGCAACGACACATGAAACCAGCAGAGCTACTCGCGTATCTAGACGGCATCCTCCGCAATCGTTTGCGCATGAGCGTAATGATTTGGGGGGCGCCGGGTGTGGGCAAATCAAGCATCGTGGAACAAGTCGCGACCAAGCACTATCTCGGCTTTATCGACGTGCGGCTTTCGCAGCTGTCGCCCGCCGACTTGCGCGGTCTTCCCGTGGCCGACCACCACGACGCAGTCTCGCGCCACTACGCGCCGGAGTTTCTGCCCCGCAAAGGCGGCGGCATCCTGTTTCTGGACGAGCTCAACATGGCCACGCCGGCGCTGCAAGGCGTGGCGCAGCAGCTGATTTTGGACCGCAAAATCGGCAACTATCTGGTGCCCGAGGGCTGGTATATCTGGGCGGCAGGCAACCGTAAAGAAGACCGCGCGGCGGTGTTCGAATTGACCGGTCCGGTGACCAACCGCTTCATCCACCTGATGATTCAGCCTGACCTGCAATCGTTTCTGACCTACGCGATTGGACGCGGTTT
>JANMNW010000552.1:0-12256 GCA_031368515.1 Chloroflexota bacterium | reverse complement strand
TCACCGGCGTGGGCGTGCCGTCGCGCACCCAGTCGACCAGCTGCATCACGTCTTCATACACATGCTGCTCGCCAATCGTGCGGTGCGGGCCGACCACGTGCGGAAGAATCACCTGTTGCCCGTCAACATCGGCCATCGCTTTGCCCGGAAAGTCGAACGGCTGGCCGTTGAGCTTGAGCCCTTGAATCATGCCTTTGCTGCCAAAGTAGGTGGTGCTGAAGCCCTCGGTCACATTGCCGGCGGGCGTGCCATACACCATGGTGAACAAATTGTTGCCAAAGTCGAGCAGCATCAGGGTGTTGTCATGGGCGTCAGTAGGAACTATCCTGCCGCCGAACTCGCGCTCGGCGATGCGCGTGCCGGAAAACGCGGTGACGCGTTTGGCCGGGCCAAGCACCGAGGTCAGCCCATGCAGGCTGTAAACCGTCATGTCATACAGCGGGCCGCCGCCAGGTTTGCGAAAGTACCACGACGGATCGACATTGGACAGCACGTCGTCGCCCTTGCGGAATTCCTCGTTCTCGTGATAGCGGCCAAATGCCGCGCCGCACACCGCCCAGCACAGCTGTCCAATCGCGCCATCGCCCACAAGTTTGCGAATGGCCTGCACATGCGGGCGCAGCACTTCACCCGGTGAGGCCACAATCTGCAGGCTGTTGCGCGCGGCCAGCGCGATCAACTCGCTGGCCTCGGCCACGGTGGTGGTCATGGTCTTGTTGAAGTGGATGTGCTTGCCGGCCTCAAGCGCCTGTTTGCCCTGCTCAAAATGCAAGCCAATCGGCGAGCAAATGCTGACCGCATCCACATCGCCTTCTTTCAGGAGCTGTTCAAAGGTTTCAAACGCGCGCGCGACGGAAAAACGATCAGCCGCCGCCCGGGCGCGCCCGGGCACGGGATCGCACACCGCTTGCAAACGCACACGATTCTGCACATCGGCCTGGCTCAGGTGCGGCAGAATGCCGCGCTGGGCGATGGCGCCCGCGCCGACCACGCCAAAACGCAACGGTTTGCCTTGCGTCACGATTGCACCGACCCAGACTCAGGCTGTCGCGCCACACTGTGCACGCTGCGCGCAAACTGCCAGCCGCGCATAATGTCGATGTCGCGGCGGCTGCGCGCGATGTAGTCGCGCAGCTCTTCCATGCCATACCGTTGCGCCAGCACTCGCGCGCTCACGCCCGGCCGCTTTGCGCGCAAAATGAACCACTGCTCGCGCAACAAATGCTCTTCCAGTTCTACTTCGTCCGCATGCTCGCGCAGCAAGCGCTCGCACTTTTCCATGTTGAAATTTTCGTGAAAGATGCATCGATCGAGGTCCAGCGTTATCCGGCTGATGTTGACATCGTCGCTGACAGCGTAGTGCGCCTCCCGGCCACTGATGTCGTAGACCACGCAGTCGCGCGTGTGCGTGCTGGTCACAATGGCGAAGTGATGCATCAGCGCGTGCGCCTGCAGCGTGGTGCCGGCCGAATACGCACTCAGCCAGGCCACCAGTTCGGCGCCCTGCTCCGCCAGCCGCGCCCACATCTCGGGAAAGTTGGCGTCAAAGCAAATGGACATGCCCAGCCGGCCGAAATCGGTTTCGAATACCGGCGCTTCCTGTCCCGGCTCAACCACATGGTCTTTGTCAAACTCCGACCAGTACGGGAAGACTTTGTCATACAGCCCGGCCACCGCTCCGGAACGGTCGAGCAAGACCGCGGTGTTTAGCCGCTGATCGCCGTCGATCCGGTCGATCGGGCACACGAGATAGGTTTTGTGCTTGCGCGCCAGCGGCGACAAAGTTGTGATCGTCGGGCCGGCCAGCGTTTCCATCGACGAGTTGTCGACCTGCTGGCCCATGAACGTCTCGGGCAAGATAATCAGATCGGCGCCGAGCGCGCCCTGCTGATCGACCAGAGTGGCGACCTCGGCCAAGGTTTTTCCGGGCGCAAAGCTGATGCTGGTGACGCGCACCGGCCGTCCTATGGTTGTCATGGTTTGCCTCGTTTTAATGGAATGGTTTCAAGAGATGCGGGCAGTTTACGCGAGAAGTGACATCGCCAGGATTTTCTCCGCCACTTCCATCGTTTTGAGCGCGTCCTGAAAGTTGGATCCGGGCTGGCGTCTTGCGCGCACGCACTCGACGAACTCGCGATGCTTGCTCAAAAAGCCGCCAAATGCATGCAACTGGTCGCTGCCGGCAGCTTCGCGGGAGTCATAGCGCACGCCTTTGATGTCGCCATCGGCATACAGTGTGGCGCCGACCTCGTGCTCGGCCTCGACGCAGATGCCCGGCGCGTGCATTTCGACGGCGAAGATGCGCCGCCCGCTGGTCCAGCTGTTGAGCAGCACGCCAGTGGCGCCGTTGTCAAACTCCAGCAGCGCGCTGATGAAATTGATATCCGGTGTCAGTACACGGCGGGTCGCGCTGTGAATCTTGGCCACTTCGCCGCCGCACATCCAGCGCACTGTGTCGATGGCGTGCACGCCGTCGTCGAGCATGTGATCGCGCGCTTCGAGATAGGGCCTGATGTAATTTTTGTAGAAACGGCAAACCGCATGCGTGATCGGCCCCCGTTTGAGGCATTCGTCGCGCATGCGCACAACCAGCGGCGTGCTGCGGCGCTGAAAGCTCACCTGCGTGATGCAGCCGTGTTGTTCGGCCAAATGCGCCAGCGCGCGCGCCTGATGCAGCGTGATGCCCATCGGCTTTTCAATATACAGATTCAGCCCCTGGCGCAAACACCAGGCCCAGATGTCATACATGTATTGCGGCTGGCCGATGGCATACACCGCGTCGGGCGCAACGGCTTCGATCATGGCGCGATAGTCGCTATAACGCCCGGCCACGCCATATTTGTCTGCGGTGGCAGTCAGCCGCTGCGCGTCAAGATCGCAGATCGCTTCGATGCGCACATCGTCCATCGCTGCCAACGATGGATAGTGCACGCTGTTGGCCATGGCGCCGGCGCCGATGACGGCGGCTCGAAATGGAGCAGCCATCAGAACAACGACCTCGCTAACGCAATGTCTTCGGCGATCAAGCGGTCGACCGCCGGCTCGTCGCTGTATTCGGCTGGCAAACACACCGGCCCGGCATAGCCGCGTTGCTTGAGCATTGCCGCGACGTGGGGCCAGGAGGCCAGCCCATGCCGCCCGCTGGTCCAGAACACATCCCACTCAGCTGATTCAGCTTCCGGGCCATTGCGGCGCTGCCAGAATGCGTTTTTTAAGTTCACCAGCAGCAAATGCGGCCACACGATTTCCAGCGCAAGATCGAGCGTCTCGCCGTTGAGAGCGTTGTGCGCCACATCCCACACCGCGCCCACCCGCTGTGGATCAAACGGCGCCAACAGGTCGCGCAAGCCGACCGCGTGCGCCACAAAGCGCCCGTTGTGATTTTGCACCCCGATCGCCACCCCGGCATCGCTCAGCGCCGGAAGCAGCGCCTGATACGCCGCTTGCAGCCGCCGCTCGGTGGCGGCATAGCCGTCCGGTCCGACATCGGCCATCACGCGAATCAGCGGGATTCCCAGCGCGCCGCATACGCGAATGGCTTCCGGCGTGGGTGTGGTGGCCACGCTCATGATCTCCACACCGTGCTCGCGCAATTGGCGTTGCGCTTCGGGCAGATCGCGCGCGATGGCGTCGGGCTGCACCTGGAAGCCCGGCCGCACCGGCAATTCGACGCCGTCAAAACCCAGCGTGTGCACCATGCGGCCCAACTCGGGAATCGGCGTGGTTTTCCAGGGTTTTGTAAAAACCGAGAAACGATTAAGGTTTGTCATGCATCAGGGTTTGCTTGGATACAACACCAGTTCGGGCACATGCGCGCGCGGCGGCAGCCCGAGCACAAACACGCACGCCACCGCAACGTCCTCCGGCTGCAGCGCGCGCGCCAGCATATCGGCGGTAGGCGGCGCCGGGCGTTTGTAAAGCAGCGGCGTGTCGGTCATGCCGGGGTAGATCACACTGACACGAATTCCGTGCTCGCGTTCTTCTTCCATCGCCGCATGCGCCAGCGCAGCGACACCAGCTTTCCCGGCTTGATACGCGATGCCCGACCGGTCGGGCTTGCGCACCGCCGACGATGCGATGTGCACGAGCAGTCCATCGCGCTGTTGCCGAAATACCGGCACAATCGCCTGCGTCAGGTTGAACGCAGAACGCACATTGACGTCCATCATCATCGACCAGCTCGCGTCGGTCAGTTCGTCGATTGTGCGCCGCGGAATATTGACGCCGACGCAATTGACCAGCGCGTCGATGCGGCCAAGACGGCCGTGCGAGGTGTCGATCACGCGTTGGACTGCGGCGCGGTCGGTTGCGTCAGCCGGCTCCGCATATGCGATGCCGCCGCCCTGACGGATCTGCGCGACGATCGTGTCCAGCGCCGCGCCATTGCGCGCGGAAACAACCACGCGCGCGCCCGCGGCCGCGACTGCCATAGCGCATGCGCGGCCCATGCCGCTGCTTGCGCCCACGATCAGCACGCACTTGCCGGCGAGTTGTTGGTTTGTCTCAGCATTTCCCGATACCATTGCCCTCACAGAATAGTCGAACACCGAAAAAACACCGCATGACACTCTCATTTCACTCTCCCGAACTCGTCCAGTCGCCTGAAGCCATTTACGCAAAACTGCGCGAACACGATCCCGTGGCAGATTTCGACGTTGCGCCCCGTCCGCCCGGTGAGTGCGTGCTGCTTACCCGCTACGGCGATGTTCAACTGGCGCTCAAAGATCCGCGCTTTTCAAACGAGCGTCGCAAAGTCAGCCCGCCGTCCAAACCGTCGCGCATCAAGCTGATGCCGGATGTGCTCAATGCGCTGCTCACAAGCATGGTCATGGTCGACGATCCGGACCATGCGCGTTTGCGCACGCTTGTGCACAAGGCCTTCACACCAGGCATGATCCAGAAGATGCACGGCCGCATCGAGGCGATCACGCAAGAACTGCTCGACAAAGCCGGCGCCAAGCCGGTGTGCGACTTGATCGGTGATTTAGCCCTGCCCCTGCCGCTCACGGTCATCTCGGAAATGATGGGAGTGCGCGTGCAGGACCGCGAACGCTTTCATCACATGATGGAGGGCTTTCTTCACGCGTCGTCTGCTTCAGGCTGGCGCAGCCAACTCGGCCAGCTTGCCAACGCTTATCAGTTGCACCGTTTTCTGCGCGGGCTGGTCAGCGCGCATGTGCGTTCACCGCAAGATGACCTGACCAGCGCGCTGGTGCAGGCCGAAGAGCAAGGCGACAAGCTCAACAATGACGAATTGATCGCGATGCTCTTGCTGCTTCTGCTGGCCGGTCACGAGACTACAGTCAACTTGATCGGCAACGGCACGCTCGCGCTGCTGGAGCATCCGGATCAACTCGACCTGCTAAAGTCGCGCCCAGAATTGCTGGAAAGCGCGATCGAAGAGATGCTGCGCTTCACCAACCCGGTGCAGCAGGTGGCCCATCGCTTCTTGCTCGAGGACGTCATGCTCGGCGAGCGGCGCGTGCCCAAGGGCAGCACCGTGGTCGTCGCTGTGGCATCGGCCAACCGCGATCCGCGCGTTTTTGCCGACGCCGACCGCTTCGACATCGCCCGTTCACCCAATCCACATCTCGCTTTTGGCTTTGGCATTCACTATTGCCTCGGCGCGCCGCTGGCGCGCATGGAAGCGCGCATCGCATTCAGCGCGCTATTGCGCCGCTTTCCGAACATGACGCTTGCAACACAGCCACACGAATTGCAGTGGCGCGGCAACGTCGCGCTGCGCGGGTTGCGCGCGCTGACGATTCGATTGTCGGCCTAATTGCCGCTTAACGATATCAGCCGCGACCAACGGCGCGACAAATGTCCGCTTTGATGCACAATTGCGACGCCCATGTCATCCAAAAAGCCAAACGTCCTGTGCATCATCACCGATCAGCAGCGCGCCGACCATCTCGGTTGCGCCGGCAACCCGGTCTTGCGCACACCGAACATCGACAGCCTGGCGCGCGATGGCGTGCGATTTTCACGCGCCTATGTCAACTGCCCGCTGTGCGAGCCGTCGCGAGCCACACTGTTCACCGGGCGCACACCGCGCGGTCACGGCGTGCGCACCAACGGCATCCCGCTCGATCCGGCTATTCCCACGTTCACGCAGGCGCTGGTTGACGCGGGCTATCGCACGCACGCGGTGGGCAAAGTGCATCTGCGCATCTTTCAGCCGGTGACCGGGCAACCGGAAAGCGAGCTCGATCCGGCCGAGCACCCGGAGAACCAGGCGCTGTGGATGTCGGGCCGCATCGATCGGCTGCCGCAGCCGTACTACGGCCTTCAAACCTGCGACTACATAGGCGGCCACGGCGCGTATTTGTTTGGCGACTATCTCAACTGGCTCATGCGCGAGCATCCAGCCGCAGTGCCGTTGCTGCAGAAAGACCGCGCCCGCGCGCCGGTCACTGGCGCCGATCAATCATGGAGGTCGGCGTTGCCGGTCGAGCTGCACTCAACCACCTGGGTGGCCGACCGCGCCATCGACTTTCTCAACGCGCACGCGAGCAAGAACGCCGAAGCCGAGCCGTTCTTTTTGTGGTGCTCGATCCCCGACCCGCATCATCCGTATTGTCCGCCCGCGCCCTATGACAGCTTGTATGACCCGTCTGGCGTGCCGATGCCGGCGCGCCGTGCGGGCGAGCTGGACGATCTCGCGCCATTCTTCCGCGAGATCTACGAGCGCGATCTGCAGCTGAGCGGGCGGGCGCAGGCCACACGCATTAGCGACGAACATCTGCGCGAGATCATCGCCCACACCTACGGCATGATCGGCCTGATCGACGACCAGGTTGGCCGCATCCTGCGCGCGCTCGACGCGCTTGGCTTGCACGATGACACGATTGTGCTCTTCATGTCCGATCACGGCGACATGATGGGCGATCACTGGCTGCTCAACAAAGGCCCCTTTCACTTTGAAGGGCTGCTGCGTGTGCCGCTGATCCTGCGCTATCCCGGCCGATTTCCCGCCGGACGGTTGTTTGACGCGCCGGTCAGTTTGCTCGACTACGTGCCAACGCTGCTCGATCTGTGCGGCGCGACGCTGTCGGAAGGCGCTGTCCCGCCAGTGGCGGAGGCGCCGCGCATGCTGCCCGCCCTGCCCGGCCAATCGCTGGCGCCGCTCTTGCGCGGCGAAAGCGATGTCCGTCGGCGCCCGGTGCTGGTCGAAAACGACGAGGACTATCTTGGCCTGCGACTGCGCACGTTGATCACCGCCGATCACAAGCTCACGATCTACGCCGATCAGTCGTTTGGCGAACTTTTCGATCTGCGTGCCGATCCAAACGAGTTGCACAACCGCTTTCACGATCCGGCCTATCGCGTGCTGCGCGCAGAACTCACCGCACAGTTGCTGGATGAAATTGTGCTGACCGACAGCACGCTGCCACGCCGTTTAAGTCACGCCTAGTACCGCCAACCTCGTCTCCCTTTCCGTCACCGTTTCCGTTTTCGGAGACGGAAACCGAGACGGAGACCAGGACCAGGACGGAAAGGCCCTCGGGCTTTGCCGTTCACGACTAAACTTCGGCCATGGCAGTGACCGATCCTCAATCCAGAACTTGGACCAACTGGGTTGGCAACCAGTCGTTTCAACCACGCCGAATTCTGGCGGCGACTTCAGAGCGCGATATGCAACTCACGGTGTCCGAGGCTGCGCGCGAGCGCATCGGCGTGCGAACGTTTGGCACCGGCCATTCATTCACTCCGGTTGTCGAAACAGACGGGCTATTGATTGACACGGCGGCGCTGCGCGGCATCATTGCCGTTGACGTTGCGAAGCGGCGCGTCACGGCGCTGCCAAAAACCACAGTCGGCGATTTTGGAGAGCCGTTGTGGGAGCACGGCCTGGCGCTGGCCAACCAGGGCGATATCAACACCCAAGCCATCGCCGGCGCGGTTGCGACGGCGACGCACGGCTCTGGCGTGCGCTTTCCCTGCTTCTCGGCCACGCTGGCCGGCGCGCGCTTTGTGGACGGTCTGGGCAATCTGGTCGAAGTGTCGGATACGGAAAACGTCGATGTGCTGCCCGCGCTCCAGACATCGATCGGGTTGCTGGGTCTGATGACGCAGCTAACGCTCAAAGTTGCACCAGCCTATGCGCTGCATGCGCGCAATTTCGTGCAACCCTTTGACGCCATGATCGAACGCTTCGACGACTATGTGCGCACTTACCGCGCCTTTTCGTTTTTCTGGATGCCGTCGGATGCCTCAGCCGAACTCTATTGTTTGAGCGGCGCGGGCGAAGATGATTGCTCGATCCGGCTCTTTCAAGAAGCGCCGGCGGATTCGCCGCCGGCCGAGCCTGCGTCGGGCGAGCGCGTGGACCGCGCCTATCGCATCTACCCGATGCACTACGATCCAAATTTTCATGAGATGGAGTATTTCCTCCCGCTCGAACACGCCCGCGCAATACTGAACGACATGCGCAAGCTGATGCGCCGCTGGCTCCCGATGAGCGTGTATCCGCTTGAAGTGCGCATGGTGGCGGGTGACGATGCCTGGATGAGCCCCAACTATCAGCGCGAGACGCTGGTCGTGTCGGTATCGGGCCAGCCTGGAGTCGATTACTGGCCGTATCTGCGCGCATGCGACAGCCTGTTTGCCGAGTATGGCGGGCGGCCGCATTGGGGAAAATTGCACTTTATGACCGCCGATCGGCTGGAGCGCCTCTTTCCGCGCTACGCGGATTTTGTGCGCATGCGCCGCCGCTTCGATCCATATGGCATGTTTTTGAACGCGCATTTCAGGCCGCTATTTGAGTGACAGCAGGCGCAGCGGTATAGTCTGTCGTCATCTCGTGAACGAACCGCTGCCCATCTACGACGCGCTGCCGGCGTTGAAAACCGCGCTACGCGCCAAGACGACTGTCGTGCTGCAGGCGCCGCCCGGCGCCGGCAAGAGCACCATCTTGCCGCTCGAACTTTTGGGTGAACCCTGGCTGGCTGGCCGCCGCATCGTCATGCTCGAACCGCGCAGGCTGGCCGCGCGCAGCGTCGCCGCGCGCATGGCCAGCACGCGCGGTGACGCGCTCGGCCGCACCGTGGGCTATCGCGTGCGGTTCGAGAACAAGGTCAGCGCGCAGACGCGCATCGAAGTCGTCACCGAAGGCATCCTCACCCGGCGCCTGCAAGGCGATCCGAGCCTCGACGGCGTCGGACTGGTGATCTTCGACGAGTTTCACGAGCGCAGCCTGCACGCCGATCTGGCGCTGGCGCTATGCCGCGAGGCGCAAAGCGCGTTGCGCGACGATCTGCGCATTCTGATCATGTCGGCCACGCTGGAGGGCGACGCGCTCAGCACCGCGCTCGAGCGCGCGCCGGTGATCACCGCCAGCGGCAGGCAGTATCCGGTCGACGTGATTTATGCGCTGCGCGATCCGGAAGGGCCGTTGCCGATGGTGGTGGCCGACGCGGTCTCGCGCGCATTGCGCGAACAAAGCGGCGACGTGCTTGCCTTTCTGCCCGGCGTGGCCGAGATCCAGCGCGCGCAGGCGCTGCTTGAAGCGCGCCACAACGACATCGCCTTGCGACCCTTGTATGGCGAGATGAGCCTGGATGCGCAACAGTCGGCGATTCTGCCCGATCCCCAGGGCCGCCGCAAAGTGGTGCTGGCCACGTCGATCGCCGAGACATCGCTGACTATCGTGGGCACCCGCGTCGTGGTCGATTGCGGGTTTGCGCGCGTGCCGCGCTTCGACGCGGGCAGCGGCCTGACGCGCCTGGAAACCTCGCGCATCACAACCGACAGCGCCGATCAACGCGCTGGCCGCGCCGGGCGGCTGGGACCGGGCGTGTGCTATCGCTTGTGGAGCGCGGTCACGCACAGCCGTTTGAACGCCATGCGCAAGCCGGAAATTGTCGAAGCCGACCTGGCGCCGCTGCGACTCGAGCTGGCGCAGTGGGGCGTGCGCGATGTCGGCGATGTGAAGTGGATCACAGCGCCGCCGGCCGGGGCAATCCGGCATGCGGAAGAGCTGTTGCGCGAACTGGGCGCGCTCGACGGCGCTGCGCTCACGTCGCGCGGCCGGGCGATGGCCGAATGGCCAACGCATCCGCGGCTGGCGCACCTTCTGATCGAGGCGGGCGAGCACAGCGCCGCCAGCGCCAGCCTGGCCGCCGATGTCGCGGCACTGCTCGACGAGCGCGATCCGTTGCCGCGCAGCGCCGGCGCCGATCTGACCCTGCGCGTCGAAGCGTTGCGGCACTGGCGGCAAACCAGCCGCACCGTGCACGACGCCGACGCGCGCGCGCTGGCGCGCATCGACGCGGCCGCCAAACAATGGCGGCAGCAGCTCAACGCGCGCACCGACAACGCGCACGCCGACGCGTATGAGATCGGCTGGCTGGTTTCGCTGGCGTATCCCGATCGCATCGCACAGGCGCGGTCGGCTTTGGCGGACGGGCGCTACAAACTCTCCGGCGGTCGCGGCGTGCGGTTGAGCGAAACCGACCCGCTGCTGCATGCCGGTTGGCTGGCTGTGGCGCAGCTGGATGCCGGCACGGACGAGGGCCGTGTGTTTCTGGCGGCGCCGCTGCACGAGGATACGCTTGAGCCGTTAATCACGGAGCGCGAGATCGTGGGCTGGGATGCGCGGCAGGGCGCGTTGGTGGCGCGGCGCGAGCGGCGCGTGGGCGAATTGGTGCTGAGCAGCAAACCGCTCAGAGCGCTGCCGGCCGCGCAGAAAGTGGCCACGCTGTGCCAGGTCGTGCGCAGCGAAGGGCTGGCGCTGCTCGGTTGGAACGAGGCCGTCCTGCAATGGCGCGCGCGCGCCCAATGCCTGCACATCTGGCGCGGCGACGAGTGGCCCGATCTGTCCGACGATGCACTGATCGCTACTCTGGAAACATGGCTCGCGCCTTGGCTGGAGCGTGTCAACCGGCGCGATGACTTTGCCAAAGTGCCGTTGCTGGATGCGTTGCGCGGGCGGCTGACGCACCGCCAGCTGACGCAACTTGAGGCGCTAGCGCCGACCCACGTGGTGGTGCCGAGCGGCTCGCATATCCGCCTTGACTACTCGCCGGACGGCACACCGCCGGTACTCGCCGTGAAATTGCAGGAGATGTTCGGCTTGGCCGACACGCCGCTGGTCAACGACGGCCGCACCAAGGTGATGCTGCACCTGCTCTCACCGGCGCAACGGCCGATTCAGGTGACGCAGGACTTGCGCAGCTTTTGGGCCAACACCTACCCCGCCGCGCGCAAAGAGCTGCGCGGCCGCTACAACAAACACCCTTGGCCCGAAGACCCGTGGAACGCCCCGCCCACGCGCAAGACCGTGCGCGCGTCGAAGGCGTGACTCGCGATGACGACGATATGCGACGCGCGGCCGACTCCTGGTGGCCGATCGCACAGTCGGGTGCGGACGCCCTTTTCGCAGAAGGTGCGTCTCAGGTATTTATGGCCGGGCCAACATGCCGCTACTTTGCGACGGATGCTTCAAGCAAGCAGTCAAGCAATCACACCACAGCTGGCAGCCCGGCCGCGGCGATGGCCGCATTCAGCTCAGCCAGATCGGTGCGCAACAGCGTATTCAGGCGGCCCACTTCCGCTTCTATGGCGGCGGCGTACTGCGCAAACATCGATTGCACCGCCCTGGTGGGCTTGGCATCTGCGCTGATTGCCATGCTGTACACCTCGCAGACCGCGGCGTTCAAGCGCGTGGGAGCAATCAACCCATAGTTGTCCTTCTGCTCGCCGGGAAGGATCAGCTTGTCTTCGATTGCCGCGAGCCCGTTCAGCACGTCATCGGCCGCATGCACAACCGCCGGATGCGCCGAAGCGCGTTTCTTCCACCCGGCAACCTGTTCGCGCACATCGCGAATGCGATTGACCGCGGCGTGGGCGTCGCTCACTTTGTCGCGCATGCGCAGAAGCAGTTTGAGCTGCTTTTCCAGGTCATCGCGCGATGCCGTCACGCGCGGATCGTTGACCACCTCAAACTCGACGCTGCGCACATCGTCGCCAAGTGTCAGCCGCGCTGTGTAGGTTCCAGGCAACACGAACGGGCCTTCGGCGAGTTCCGGAGTCGTTTTGTTGCCGGCCACGCGCAGCGCGCCGCCATAGCGCAGGTTCCACACAAAGCGATGCAGACCGGCGCTGGCATCCAGCCACGGTCCGTTGTCCAGGCTCTTCTGTTTCTCGTCAAAGCTGTCGTAACCGGCAGGTTTTACGCCATACACGCGCACGACCCCGCCGGCGGCGTCGAGAAACTCCAGCATGGCCGCGCCGGCTGCGGGCAACCCGGCAG
>JANMNW010000478.1:0-8437 GCA_031368515.1 Chloroflexota bacterium | reverse complement strand
CAGCGACGCCGAGCTTGACGAAGCGACCCAGTTGCGCTTCGGCGTGTTCAACCTGGAGTTGGGCGAAGGCCTTTCGGAGTCATTTTTGACCGGACGCGACCGCGACCCCTACGACGACACGTGCGATCATTTGATCGTGATCGACACAGCCGCAGACTCCATCGTCGGCACCTACCGGCTGCAGACGGCTGAAACAGCCGCGCATGGCTGGTATTCCGCCGCCGAGTTTGTGCTCGACGATCTTCCGGCGGCGGTTTTGGAGCAATCGGTGGAGCTTGGTCGTGCCTGCATCGGCAAAGACCATCGCGTGCCGCAAGTGCTCTTTTTGATGTGGGCGGGCATCGCCGCCTATATGGGCGCGCGCAATAAACGCTATCTGTTTGGCTGCTGCTCGCTCACCTCGCAAGACCCGGCCGAAGGCGCGCGCGTGATGGCCGTGCTGCATTCGCAGCGCGCGGCGCACCCGTGCTATCGCGTGCGGCCGCGGCCCGAACTTGCCTGCTACCCCGACGGTTTTGAAGCAGCGCCCAGTGACACGACGCGCATTCCAAAACTTTTTCGGGCGTATTTGCGCTTTGGCGCGAAAGCGTGCGGCCCGCCCGCCATCGACCGCGACTTCCAGACCATCGACTATCTCGTGCTGTTCGACCGCGAGGACGACAACGCCGAGGCGGGCCGCTTCTTTGAGGGGCGCTGATGCCAATCGACAGCCAGTAGTATGGGCACCATGAAAAGCGCTTTGAGGTTTCTGCGCTTTATTCTGGCGACGCTCGCCTGGCACAGCGGCTATATGCTTGGGCGGCCGTTCGCGCGGGACGAAGCGCGCCTGCGTCATCGCATCTTTCGGGGCTGGTCGCGCTCGATGGCGCGCATCGCCGGCATGCGCGTGCAGGTGAGCGGTCTGCCGCCCGCCCCGCCCTTTCTGCTTGTCACCAACCATCTGAGTTACTTTGACATTGCGTTGATTGCCGGGCAGATCGATTGCGTCTTTGTCGCCAAGAGCCAGGTGGCAGGCTGGCCGCTAATGGGTAAAATCTGCGCCGATATGGGCACGATCTTTCTCAAGCGCGAGGATATCGGCGACATCCCACGCGTGAGCGCGCTGATCGAGGCGGCACTTGCGCGCGGCGAAGGCGTGGTGCTCTTTCCGGAAGGCACCAGCAGCCCGGGCGCCAAGGTGCTCCCGTTCAACCCGCCCTTGCTGGCCGCCGCGGCGCGCCTGGGCGCGCCGGTGCACTATGCCGCGCTAAGCTATGCCGCCCCGCAGGGCGAAGCACCGGCGCATTTGAGCGTGTGTTGGTGGGGCGAGATGGATTTCATCTCGCATCTGCGGGCGCTCTTTCGGCTTTCAGGCTTTCAAACGATACTGCGCTTCGGTCCGGAGCCGATCACAGATGGCAATCGCAAATCGCTGGCGCGGCGTCTGCACGCCGGCGTCAGCGCCTTGTTCACACCCGTTGTCGGGCTGGATACGCTGGCGCGCGACCGCGCGCAACTGGAGCAGCAATGGACGCAACACGGCAAAACGAGTACATCGCAGCGAACATCCATGTCCTGAGTCAGGGGGCAGCGCTGGCGCGCAGCCTGACCGATCAGACCTACTGCAACCATGCGTTTGGCGGCCGCTCTGCCATTGGCGTGCATTTGCGCCATGCACTGGATTTTTACGAGAAATTTCTTGACGGCCTGGCCGCCGGCCGCATCGACTACGACCGCCGTTCGCGGGACAAGCGGGTGGAGCAGGATCGCGCGTATGCCTGCGAACGCTGCGACGAATTCATAGCTCGGCTGCGTTCGGTGACGGAACTGGATGCCGAAGTGTGGGTGAAAGTGGATGTGGGCGACAACGCCGACGATCCGGCGGCATACAGCCGCAGCACGGTGCGGCGCGAGCTGCAGGCGCTGATCGGCCACACCATTCATCATTACGCGCTCATCACCTATCTGCTGCGCGCGCAGGGCCAGGAGCCTGACGCGGACTTTGGCGTGGCGCCGTCGACGCTCGACTACTGGCAGCGCCAACAGCTTGGCGCGGCTTAAACCCAGCTTCATGTGCACTTGTTCCTGGCTCCGCTGCGAAGGCGGCTACGACCTGATGTTCAACCGCGATGAGCAATGGTCGCGCAAAGCCGCGCTGCTGCCGCGCCTGCATGTGCGCAACGGCGCGCGCCTGATCGCCCCAGTCGACGCCGACGCCGGCGGCACCTGGATCGGCGTCAACGCATTTGGCCTGTCAATTGCGCTGCTCAACCGCTATCAAGACGCGGTGGCGGTGAAACCAGACCCTGCACGGCCATTTATCAGCCGCGGACAACTGGTGCGCAATTTGCTGGATTCGCGCGCGACAGGCGAAGTGCATTCACGCATCGACTCTCTGGAGCTGGGGCGCTTTCAGCCGTTTACGCTGCTGACGATCGAAACCGGCATGCCGGCGTTGCTGATTGAATGGAGCGGCAGCCAGCTCATCGTCGACGAAGACGCGGACGCTCAGATGCCGCTGGCGTCGTCGTCGTATGAGACCGAAAGCGCCATCGCTTACCGAAAGGCGTTGCTGCTTCGCATTGCCGGCGCGGAGCTCAGCGTGGAGGCGCTGCGCGCATTTCACGGCACGCAGGAGCCCGGCCGCGCGGCCTACGGGCCATGCATGCACCGCGACGATGCGCACACGGTCAGCTTCTCGTGGATCAAGGTTCGTCCGGACCGCATCACCTTTGAATACACGGCCGGCTCGCCGTGCGAAGCATCGGCTGTGCCGCCCTTTGCCGTGTCGATTACGCCCGCCGCCGCCTATCGCGCCTGATCGACCATGAGCCATCGCCGTCTGAAAAAACGCCATTTTGTGCTGGCCGCCTATGCGCTGGCGATCGCGGCGTCGCATATCGTCATGGCGCTGCGGCCGCCCACGCCGATGGAACCCGGCGCAGCGCTTGTGCTCAGCATGCCGGCGCAGGATGCGCGCGGGCGCGAGCACGCGCAGTCGGTCACCATCGCGTACAACGACAGCGCAGGCGCTCGTGACGACGGCCGGCCGGTGGTGTTGCTGATTCACGGCAGCCCGGGCAGCGCCGGCAACTTCAGCCGGCTGACGCCGAAGCTGGCCGCGCGCTACCGTGTGATCGGCATCGATCTGCCGGGCTTTGGCGGCTCGACGCTGGACATCCCCGACTATTCCTTTGCCGCGCACGCGCGGTATGTGCTGGGATTGATGGATCGCTTGAAAATTCAGAACGCGCATCTGGTCGGCTTTAGCATGGGCGGCGGCGTGGTGCTGAGCATGGCCGACATGGCGCCGGAGCGCGTGCGCTCAATCGTGATGCTTTCGGCCATCGGCGCGCAGGAGTTTGAACTGCTGGGCGACAACCACTTGAACCACGCGGTTCACGGCTTGCAGCTTGGCGCGTTGTGGATGGTGTATCACGGCCTGCCGCATTTTGGCGCGCTGCCCAACCCGCTCACGTTTGCGCAGAATTTTTACGACAGCGATCAGCGCCCGCTGCGCGCAATCCTGCAACGCTATGGCGCGCCGATGCTGATCTTCCAGGGCCGCGAAGACCCGCTCGTACCGTATGAGGCTGCAGTCGAACACGCCCGGCTGGTGCCGCAAGCCGAACTGACTCTGATCGAGTCCAGCCACTTCATGGTTTTTGAAGAGGCCGAACGCACCGCAGGCTATCTGCTGCCGTTCTTTGACAAAGTCGAGGCCGGAACGGCCACGCTGCGGCGCAATGCCGATCCTGGACGCGCGGCTGCATCGCTTAAGCCGCTGGATGTCACGCAGTTGCCCAAGGTGGTGGGCGTCGCGCTGATCGCCACGGCGGTGTTGCTGGCCGTGGCGACGTTTGCGAGCGAGGATTTGGCCTGCATCAGCGCAGGCGTGTTGGCGGCGCAGGGGCGCATCGATTTGGCCACGGCCATTGTCGCTTGCTTCGCGGGGATTTTTATCGGCGATGTGGTCACGATGCTGGCAGGCCGCTGGCTGGGTCGCGGCTCGCTAACGCGCGCGCCGTTGCGCTGGTGGATCAAGCCCGCCGACGTGGAACGCGCCGGACGCGGGTTTGCCAGGCGCGAGACGGCGGCGATCTTTATCAGCCGCTTTGTGCCCGGCGCGCGCGTGGCGACGTATTTCACGGCTGGCATGCTGAGCAAACGACCGTGGTGGATCGTGATTTGCCTGGCGCTGGCGGCGGCGCTGTGGGTGCCGTTGCTGGTGGGCGCGTCGATGTTTCTGGGCGAGGCTTTTGTCGCGGAACTGTTCACGGGCAACGTCCTGATGAATCTGGTGCTGGCGGCGCTGTCCATCGCAGCGTTGTTGCGGCTGGCACGCGCGCTGGCCACACATCGCGAGCGCAGGCTGCTGGCGGGCACGTGGAAGCGCTGGACGCAGTGGGAATTCTGGCCCATGTGGCTGTTTTATCCGCCAGTGGTGGCGTATATCGTGTGGTTGACGCTGCGCCACCGCGGGCTGACGTTTACAGCAGCCAACCCGGCCATCCCGGCCAGCGGGTTGGTCGGCGAATCAAAAATCGACATTCTGCGCGCGCTCAACGACAGCGAGGGCTTGGTGGCGCGCGCGGAGGTGTTGCCGCTGAGAGACACGCTTGAGCTGCGCATCGAACGCGCGCGCGAGTTCATGGCCAGGCTCGGCTTGCGCTATCCGGTTGCGCTCAAGCCCGACATCGGCGAGCGCGGCAGCGGCGTGAGCATCGCCCGCGATGACGCGCAACTGGCTGCGCATCTGCGCGACGCGCGCGAAGACACGATCATCCAGGAATATGTGCCGGGCCATGAGTTTGGCGTTTTCTATCTGCGCCGGCCGGGCGATGCGCGCGGCCGCATCTTTCGCATTACAGACAAGCGCATGCCGGTGCTGACGGGCGATGGCGCGCGCACGCTCGGCCAGCTGATTCTGGACGATGCGCGAGCAGTGGCAATGGCCGAGTTTTATATCGAGCAGCAAGGCGCGGCGGCAGACCGCGTACCGGCCTCGGGCGAGCGCGTGCAGCTGGTTGAGCTGGGAACCCATTGCCGGGGCGCGATATTCTTGGACGGCACGGATTTGGCGACGCCGGCGTTGGAAGCGGCTATTGAGCGCGTCAGCCGGCGCTTTTATGGGTTTTGTTTCGGCCGCTACGATATTCGGACGCCCGATCTGGCCGCGTTTCAGCGCGGCGAAGGCTTCAAGGTCATCGAGCTGAACGGCGTGACATCCGAGGCAACCAGCATCTACGACCCAAAACACAGCCTGCTCGACGCGTATCGAACGCTTTTCGAGCAGTGGCGGCTCGCCTTCGAGATTGGATCGGCCAATTTGCGAGCGGGGGTGCGGCCGTTGAGTTGGCGGCAATTGCTGCGGCTGTTGCGCACGCGCCGACTGGAGCCCTCCGCATCGCTGGCCCAAGGCTGACCGGGTCACACTTTTGTCACATTTCACCCGCACACTCAGCGCACCTGATGCGTTTTCAGGAGAGCTTTTTCAGGAGAATTTCGATGAACAGCAAGAACATTATTTGGTGGGGGGTGCGAGTCTTGGCGGCAGCGATCATGATTTTTTTCTCGATTCCGAAGTTGACCGGCGACCCGATGTCGATTCAGGTGTTTACCCAGCTGGGTGCCGAGCCCTGGCTGCGCTATGTCACTGGAGTGCTTGAGCTGGTTGGCGGGCTTGCGCTGCTGATTCCGCGCACCACGGTGTATGGCGCCGGAGCTACGGCGCTGGTTGCGCTTGGGGCGATCGGCAGTCACCTTGCGGTGCTGGGCTTGGACTTTCCCTTTCCGTTGGCGGTGGTCCTGCTGCTGCTAGCGGCAGTCATCTTTTGGTTGACCCGCAACCGCGATTCAATGGCTGTGGCCAAGGCATAGCTCAACATGAAAGGCAAAACCATTATCAGTTGGATCGTGCGGCTGGTTGCCGCAGCGATTCTTTTGCAGACGTTGTTTTTTAAGTTCACCGGTGCGGAAGAGTCGAAATTTATCTTCACGCAGCTTGGAGCGGAGCCTTGGGGGCGAATTGGATCCGGCATCGTGGAACTGATCGCTGCAGTGCTTTTGCTGATTCCGCGCACGGCCAAGTATGGGGCGCTGCTAGGTCTGGGCGTCATGGCGGGCGCGATCAGCAGCCATTTGACCGTGTTGGGAATCGTGGTGAAAGACGATGGCGGCACGTTGTTTATTTTGGCGCTGATCGTAGCCGTGTGTTGCGCGGTGGCTTATGTCCTGGAAAGGTCCCGGATCGGCAGATTCGTCGCTCCAACCTGACAGTACTGTCAGTAAGTGTCAGCTTCATCGGCGGCGTTTTGATGCATGCTATTCGCAATTCACGCCAGCGCGATTTATCGATGCGAACGTGATCAACAAGCAGGCAGGGTGTGTTGTAAGGGGCTCATGCCCTGCCTGCGCGTTATCGCTTGAATAGCCATCGCACACGCGTCACCAGCCACGCTCGGCCCAGCCTGCGTCGCGTCGGACCCCACATCTCGCGCGCTTCGAGGCCGCTGCGCGCAACGGCCTCGGCCGACGCTTCCTTGGGCGCGCCAAAGCGGCGCTCCACATACAACTCGGTGATCCGCCGAACCGACTGTTTCGCCTCCGGCGCGCGCTTGCCGAGCTCGCCGGCCTGTTCAAACGGCGTATGCTCGCGCTCCCGACCAATCCCCAGCCAGCCTGCCCAACGCGTCAACATCGCATAGGTGCGCTCAATCACCGGCAGCGCGCTCAGCCCAGCCGATTCAGCCACCCGCAACGCCAGCCAACCCAACCCAAGCAACACGGGCACCAGCAGTAGATAGACCAGACTGCTCTTGCGCAACCTGTCCCACAGGCTCTGCAGCATCTCTCTCAGCGAAGGCGTCTGCGGCGTGGTCGGCGCCTGTGGCGGCGGCGTCGGCGTCATCTCGCCCGGCAAAGGCGTCAACGTGGGCAGCGGCGTCGGCGTGGGCGGCTGCGGTGTCGGCGTCACCTGCTCCTCGGGTTTGTCTTCCAGGCGCGGAATCTCGGGCTGCGCCGCAGTCGGCTCGAATTCAACCCAGCCGTAGTTTGGAAAGAACACTTCAACCCAGGCATGGCTGTCGCGCTGCTTGACGTGATACGTCGCCACATCGGCGTCAAACTCTTCGACGTCGGCATCGCCTTGCGCATAGCCCACCGCCATGCGCGCCGGCACACCTTGCGAGCGCAGCATGATCACCATGGCAGTCACATAGTAGTTGCAATATGCGCGACGCGTCTCAAACAGCACGTAGTCGGCGCCCTCGCGTCCGTCTGGCGGCTCCTGAAGCTTCTCGTCGTATTTGATGTTCTGGCGCAGCCAGGCCTCGGTCGCGCGCGCCTTGTCAAAGGCATTGTTCTGATCGCGCATGACGTTGGCGGCCAGATCAATCACGCGCGTGGGCACCGCTGGCGGCACCTGCAAATATCGCAGCACCCAATCGGGATACCGCGCACCTGAAGCGCGCAGCTGATTGATCTTGGCCTTGCTGAGCGAGCCAACCGCGCCGAAGCGGTTGCCGGGCAGCAACATCACTGGCAACTTCATTTTTGCGATCGAGAGCGTGCCATCGTCGGCCGCATCCATGACCACGCGCGCGGCCACGCTGGCTTGCAGCGGTTGCGATGGCGAATAAATCGCATCGGTGCCGCGTTGCAGTGAAAAATCCGCGCGCACAGGCACGCGTTCCTGGTAGGCGGTCAGCGGCAGCGTGTTGGCGTTGGCGGGCAGGTCGTATTCGATCTCCAGCGTGTTGCGCCAAGTCTTGCCGTCGTAGCTGTCATAGCTCATGGCGCGCCAGTAGTAGCGCGCAATCGGCGCGATCACATCCATCACCGGTTCTTCGGTCAGCGAGCGCGGGCCGCCCAGTTCAAATGCGTTTTGATAGGAATCCGCCGGGCGCGCCACCGGGTTCTGCAGCGTGCTAAACAGGCGGTTCCAGCGCGCCAGCACTTCGTTATACGGCTCGTTAAAGCGGCCAAACCAGGCGCGCGCCTCGGGTGATGTCATTGTGGCTGTGACGCGCCATGAGAACAACAGCGCCACGCTCGCGATCGCCAGCCCGGTCAGCACAAAACCGCCGCGCAACGAGGTGTTAAATCGAATGCGGTTGCGCAGCCAGCTCTCTTCGCGATCAGCCAGATGCGACAGCGCCAGCAGCACGACTGCGCACACCAGATACACCACCAAGAACATCGACATGGGCTTCTCGCCCGCGTAGTAATAGACGTTTGAGAAAAGCGTCACGCCCGCGGGCAGAATCACATGCCAGATGCGGCGGCGGCGAAACGAGTACCAGGCCGCCGTATAACTGAGCACCCAGAACAGTGAAGACAGAATCAAAAAGAAAATCAGCGTCTCGCGGCTGGTGCCATTGTTGAGCGCCTCGCGCACCCAGACCGTCACCTTGTCCAGCATCAAAAACACGCGCTCGCGCCAATCGTCCAGCACGAC